>NZ_JBHSHG010000001.1:1685094-2022113 GCF_042652865.1 Exiguobacterium profundum | reverse complement strand
TACTAATCGGTCGAGGCTTTGATCTAGTCTAATGGTTTGTGTTGATGAATCCTCAGTTTTCAGGGAACAAACCCTAAAACAATATTGACATGCGTATGACGCGGTGTTAATATTCATTTTGTCTGGTGGCGATAGCGAGACGGCCACACCCGTTCCCATGCCGAACACGGAAGTTAAGCGTCTCAGCGCCGAAAGTAGTTGGGGGATCTCCCCCTGTGAGGATAGGACGTTGCCAGGCAAGATCGTTCCGCAATAGCTCAGTGGTAGAGCAACCGGCTGTTAACCGGTAGGTCGTAGGTTCAAATCCTACTTGCGGAGCCAATTTAGGCCCGTTGGTCAAGCGGTTAAGACACCGCCCTTTCACGGCGGTAACACGGGTTCGAATCCCGTACGGGTCACCAATATGGAGGATTAGCTCAGCTGGGAGAGCACCTGCCTTACAAGCAGGGGGTCGGCGGTTCGATCCCGTCATCCTCCACCATCTTTATTTATTACATCAAACCTATATATATGCCGGTGTAGCTCAGTTGGTAGAGCATCTGACTTGTAATCAGAGGGTCGAGGGTTCGAATCCTTTCGCCGGCACTCCTCGGGGGGGTAGCGAAGTGGCTAAACGCGGCGGACTGTAAATCCGCTCCTTCGGGTTCGGCGGTTCGAATCCGCCCCCCCCCACCAGGTTTGAGCCATTAGCTCAGTTGGTAGAGCATCTGACTTTTAATCAGAGGGTCGCAGGTTCGAGCCCTGCATGGCTCACCATTTTTTGCGGAAGTAGTTCAGTGGTAGAATACGACCTTGCCAAGGTCGGGGTCGCGGGTTCGAATCCCGTCTTCCGCTCCATATTCTTATCCCTGTATTGGGGCCTTAGCTCAGCTGGGAGAGCGCCTGCCTTGCACGCAGGAGGTCAGCGGTTCGATCCCGCTAGGCTCCACCATATGTTTTTTTCTTAAGTTAGTGATGACTTAAGTTTTTTTTTGCCTAAAACCATGAACCATTCAATTGAGAGTACAGAGAAAGGCAGCCTGCCACCATTCAGGCTGCCTTTTTGCATGTTTATTCATAATATTGCCGAGTTGAACCAAACAAATGATAGCGTTTACAATTTAATTATTAAGCGTATAAAGGGGGAATGGCGATGCAATGGTCATATATTCACGTGCCGCTGCGTTACGGTCAGGGGAAATTAGGGGTCGATCAAGGACCGACAAAGTTAAATGAAATGGGGATGCAACAACTTCTTCCGACAGAAACGGTCAAACATACGATTCGTGTCTTGCCAGAATCTGAAATTCGAGAAAATGAAGAACACTTAAAACGGGTTGATGGTGTCTTGCATACCGTCACGGAATTGGCAGAAGTCGTACATCGTGAAATTTCGGAAAATCGATTCCCTTTGATCGTTGGGGGCGATCATAGTATGGCAATCGGTACTCTTGCTGGATTGGCTCAAACAGGTCCTTATGGAGTCATTTGGGTGGATGCTCACGCTGACTTAAATACAGGCGAAACATCACCGTCGGGGAATATTCACGGAATGCCACTTGCGGCAGCGATGGGGATGGGCGACGTGCGTCTGACAGAAGTGGGTGGACGTGATCCGAAGCTATCACCAGAGCATTTAGTTTATATTGCCCTGCGTGATATCGATGAAGGAGAAATGAATGAAATCAATCGACTCGGCATCAAAGTCATTACAGTAGAAGAAGTACGTACGCGTGGCGTAGATGTCATCATGAAAGAGTCATTGAGTTATCTTCGTGAACGAGTAGACCGTTTTTATATCAGTTTCGATATGGATAGTCTCGATGCATCCCTCGTTCCTGGAACAGGTACACCGGTTGACGGCGGTTTAACAGAAGTCGAAGCCAAAGCGATTTTAAAAGAAGCGATGCAAGCAGAAGACTTGATCGCAGTAGAGCTCGTCGAGTTAAATCCGGCATTAGACCGGGATGACGTGACGGCTCAGTTGGCCTATCGCTTATGTGAAACGATTATAAAATCTAAAGAAAACCTGTTATTGGAAGGCGAAACCGTCTGATTTCCTTACAGTTTCCAAACCCGTTTGCTACAATGGGGATGGAAACTTTTTTTGATTTTTTGAAACCATTTCAATATCAAGACGTATATAGAGATGACCGCATGTGTAGCGGAGAGGGGAAGTGGATTGATGGAACGGCTGACCACCCGTTTGGTTGATGAATTGAGGGCGGGGAATCACGATTCGTTTGCCGAACTGGTAGAACTATACAAGGATGGCGTCTTTGCAATCGCCTATAAAATTTTGTATGATCGTGGCGAAGCAGAGGACGCTGCCCAAGAGGCGTTCATTCGTGCCTATACACGAATCGATACGTATGACGCGCAATATAAGTTCAAAACATGGCTCTATCGAATCACGACAAACGTTGCCATCGATCGCTTGAGGAAGCGGAAGCCGGAATATTCGATGGATGCCGAAATTGCGGGTACAGACGGTTTGACTTATCAAGACCACTTAGCTGATGAAGCGCCCCAACCCGATGCCCAAGTGGTTCATCGCGAAATTCGAAGTGAAATGCATGAGGCAATCAAGCAACTTCCAGACAAATATCGCATTCCGTTATTATTAAAATATGTGGATGATTTGTCGCTTAAAGAAATCAGCGTGATGATCGACATGCCGGTCGCAACGGTTAAGACAAGGATCTTCCGGGGAAGAGAAATGTTAAAAACAATCTTTCAAAATAGGGAGGGGTTCAATTGACTCCTGAAGAAAAAGTACAACAATATTTGGAAGATGGCGTTTTGCCCGAAGAATCTGACGAATTGCGTCAATTGTTAGAGGACGATGAATTATATGAATCGTATCTACAATATGAACGAATCGACGCAGAACTGAAAGCATTGCCTCGTCCAAAGTTATCAGCAGATTTTACGGCCCGAGTGATGGCCGCTTTACCTGAAACTCCTGCACAGACAGCACCTGATTCCGTCGTACCGTTATCAAAACCGGTTCGAAAAGAACGCAAACCGCACTCGAAACAAATGCTATGGTTGCAACGGCACCCAGGTTTGATTGCGGCCGTACTGTTCTTTAGTTTGATGTCTAGTGCGACACTCGGACTATGGAGCAGCGCTTCAGAGACGATGACCTATACAAAAGTACCAGGTGTGATCGTATCTGAGAATGAAGTCATTGTCCCGGCCGGTGTCACGGTTGAAAAAGACATCACGGTCCAAGGTGGCGATTTACGGATTGAAGGTACCGTCAATGGAAACGCGACAGCCGTCAATGGTCGTGCCTATTTAGCAAGTGCCGGTCAAGTGACAGGTGAACTCGAACAGATCGATCAGATGTTCGAATGGATTTGGTACTCGATGAAACAACTTTTCTAAAGACGCTTCCGGCGTCTTTTTTTCGTTTCAATCTGGTTTCGTTTTGACGTGACGCAATGCGTATCTATAGAAATGATGATATAATGGAATTTGCACGATTTAGCTAGGTAGTTGAGGAGGGGAGCATTTGCCGCTACTTGAACAAGTATCATTTTTCTCATTTTTAAATCTTTCAGAAAACGTACATTGGTACGATTATTTGAATGATGTTTTAGATATCGTCGTCGTCACGTATGTCATTTATAAGTTGATGATGATTGTGCGTGGGACAAAAGCAGTACAATTAATTAAAGGGATTTCCATCATTCTAGTCAGTTGGTTCTTGAGCGGTTTCTTTGGATTGAAGACGCTCCAGTTCTTGCTAAATCAGGTGATCACGTACGGTCTCCTCGGAATTATCATCATTTTTCAGCCAGAGTTGAGACGTGGTCTTGAACATCTCGGACGAACGAGTAACTTATTCAGTCGTACGGGAACAAGTGATGAGGAGCAACAACGACAAATGATTGAAGCCATCGTCAGTTCCGCACAGTACATGTCAAAACGGCGAATCGGTGCATTGATTGCGATTGAACGTGATACGGGATTGAACGAATATGTGGAGACCGGCATTCGTATGGATTCGCATATCACATCTCAGTTGATTATTAACTTATTCATTCCGAATACGCCGCTTCATGATGGCGCGATGATTATTCAGGACGGGAAAATTGCGGCGGCAGCTTGCTATTTACCGCTTTCGGAAAGCCCGCACATCGATAAAGCACTCGGGACACGTCACCGAGCAGCCATCGGGGTCAGTGAAGTGACGGATAGCGTCACTCTTACCGTCTCAGAAGAAACGGGAGCAGTCTCACTTGCAATCGCGGGCCGCTTGTATCGGGAACTAGACGAAGAAGCGCTTCGCAATAAATTAATTCAAGAACTCGTCATCGAAGAAAAAGAGGCGACCCTCTCGTTCTTCGGCAAAAAAGGAGGGGATAAGTAAGTGATTGATCAGTGGTTACAACATAAGTGGTTTCTCCGCTTCATCGCACTTGCTTTAGCCGTCCTTTTATACTTAATGGTCGCTGAGACCAGTTCTTCGAATAACGCATCTAGCGCATTGCCAATCGTCGGACAAAGTTCCATGACGCTCGATGTGCCGGTCGAAGTGTTTTTTGATGAGGTCCAGTATGTCGCATATAATGTTCCGGAAGAGATGGGTGTCGAGCTTCAAGGGCCATCTAGTAGTTTAACGATGACGAAATTGGTGAAAGATTATCAAGTGTTCGTCGATTTGACCAATCTTGGCACCGGATTCCATCGTGTCCCGGTCGAAGCGCGTGGATTCGGCGGAGACGTCAATGTCAAACTAGATCGAGAGACTGTCGAAATCTATATCGATCGGAAACAAACGATTGAAGTCCCTGTGTCCGTGAATCTGTTGAACAAAGATCAATTACCGGACGGAAAAGTCGCGGGCGATGTCGAAATCGAACCGTCGACTGTAAAAGTCACAGGTGGTGCGAGTCGGATTCAAAACGTCAAAGAAATCACGTTGAATGTGGATGTTGCCAATCAAAGTCAGACGTTCACACGAGAAATTCCACCGACCATTTTAGATGCGAATGGAAATCCGTTGAACGTGTCGGTCGATCCGAATATCATCAATGTCACCGTACCGATTTATGACGAGAGCGCGATGATTCCAATCGAGGTCGTCACGAGCGGAGAGGTGGCAGACGATTTCCGCTTAGTTGATACGTTGCTAGGTGAGACGGAAGTCCGTGTCTTTGCACCAAAAGCGGTGCTAGATGAACTCCAGCAAGTGGAGACAGAACCGATTGAACTTGACGATTTAACGAAGTCGGGAAAAGTGACCGCTACCCTTCGTCTTCCGGAAGGAGTGACTTCACTCGGTAAAAAAGAAGTAGAAGTCCAGGTGCTCGTTCGTCCAAATGATGAGACGAAAGATGACACGGGTGAATTGACAGAGCGGATTCGGTTGACCGTCCCCATCACTGTCCGTGGATATGACCGGACGAATTACACGATTCAAACGCAAGAAGTGGTCAGCGTGACGCTCTCGGGCAAACGTTCCCTTCTTGAAAGCATCTCATCAAACAGTGTCAACGTGACGTTAGATCTTACCGGATTGCCGAGCGGAACACATGCGGTCGATGCAGATTATGAAGTACCAAAAGGCGTGACCGTGATCTCGCCAAAGACAATCGATGTTCAATTGACGAGTGTCGATGAAGAAACAGAAACATCTTCCATTCAATAAAGATGTTCAATCATACAAAAGTGAGGATTTAATCTTATGGGTAAATATTTTGGAACAGATGGAGTTCGCGGTGTTGCCAACTCTGAGTTAACTGCGGAATTAGCATATCGTTTAGGTCGTGCGGGTGGCTACGTGTTGTCGAAACATTTGCCAGAAGGCGAGCAGCCGAAAGTGTTGATCGGTCGTGACACACGGATTTCGGGACATATGCTTGAAGGTGCATTGATTGCGGGTCTTCTCTCAATCGGTGCAGAAGTGATGCGTCTCGGTGTCATTTCAACACCTGGAGTCGCTTACTTGACGAAATCGCTCGACGCGACGGCAGGTGTCATGATTTCAGCATCGCATAACCCTGTGGCGGATAACGGAATCAAATTCTTCGGTAGCGATGGTTTCAAATTAGACGATGCGACCGAGCAAGAAATTGAAGACATCTTAGATGCTGCGGAAGATACGCTCCCGCGTCCGACAGGTAAAGATCTCGGTTTCGTATCGGATTACTACGAAGGCGCGCAAAAGTATCTTCAAATGTTGAAACAAACGGTAGAAGAAGATTTTGATGGTCTTCACATCGCACTCGACTGTGCACATGGAGCGACGAGTGGCCTTGCGGCTCGACTGTTTGCAGACTTAGAAGCAAACGTGTCGACGATCGGAAACTCGCCAAACGGTTTAAATATCAATGAAGGTGTCGGGTCGACACACCCTGAGCATTTGGCTGAATTCGTCCGTGAAAAAGGAGCGGACATGGGCCTTGCCTTTGATGGGGATGGAGACCGTTTGATTGCGATTGACGAGAACGGTGAAATCGTCGACGGAGACAAGATCATGTATATTTGCGGGAAATACTTGAGTGAAAAAGGGCGTCTCAAAGACAACACGATTGTCGCGACGGTCATGAGTAACCTCGGTTTCCATAAAGCTGTTGAAGAAGCGGGCATGACGGCGCTTCAAACAGCAGTTGGCGACCGCTATGTCGTTGAAGAAATGAAAAAACATCAATATACACTCGGTGGCGAACAATCAGGTCATTTGATTTTCCTCGATCACTCGACAACGGGTGACGGTATGTTATCTGGTGTGCAATTGGCAGAAATCGTGAAATCGACAGGGCGTAAACTGTCTGAATTAGCGGCAGAGATGCCAGTTTATCCGCAAAAGCTCGTGAACATTCGTGTGACGAATAAAAACGATGCGATGAACGGAGAGCGTGTCTTGGCAACGATTCAAGAAGCGGAAGCGGAAATGGCCGGAAACGGTCGAATCCTCGTCCGTGCATCAGGTACAGAACCACTTGTTCGTGTCATGGCTGAAGCCCCGACAGCGGAAGAGTGTGACCGTTACGTTGAAAAAATCGCACAAGTCGTACGCGAAGATTACGGTGTAGACGGATAAAATTTTCAAAACCGGGAATAACACAAGGGAATCCACATCGGATTCCCTTTTTGTTTCCGTTTTGTCATCGAGAAAACAGCGGATTTTCTTGACGAATGGGGGTGTGATTTGTACTATTAAGAGCGTGACCTTGGAAACGGAAGGACACAAGAGTACGAACAAGCGCCAGAACTCTGCGGAGTTGACGAGGTTGGAGGTTATCGAGATTTCGGCGGATGCCTCCTCGTCGCCTGTCACGACGACAAACATGCTTTTAAAACGCCCGGGCGACCGGACGGACAAAGAAGCGTGTACTGACAGCTCTTAGAAAAAGCCCGTTTCCTTTTTCGAGAAATCGAAGAATAGAGGAGATTTGTTTATGTGTGGAATTGTAGGAATGATTGGGAATACCGGAGCGAAGGAAGTCCTTCTCAAAGGTCTTGAAAAACTCGAGTACCGTGGTTATGACTCGGCAGGTCTTGCGTTGATGCATGAGAATGTCAACGTTCACAAAGAAGTCGGTCGCATTGCTGCGCTACGCGAAATCATCCCAGCAGAAGTAGACGGCACGATTGGAATCGGCCACACACGTTGGGCAACACACGGGGTACCGAGCGTACCGAACGCCCACCCGCACCAAAGCACGACAGGACGCTTCACGCTCGTGCATAACGGCGTAATCGAGAACGACGAGCTCATCAAGAAGACGCTCGACGTTCCGTTCCTTTCAGAGACGGACACGGAAGTCATCGTCCAGCTCATGGAGAAGCACTTCGTCGAGCTCGGTGATGTCGAGGCGGCGTTCCGCAAGACGCTTTCGGACCTCCACGGTTCGTACGCGATCGCGATGATCGACTCAGAGGACAAAGAACGCCTCTATATCGGGAAGAACAAGTCACCGCTCCTCGTCGGACTCGGGGACGGCACGTTCAACGTCGTCGCATCAGACGCGATGGCGATGCTCCAGGTGACAGACCAGTACCTCGAGCTCCACGACGGTGAAATCGTCATCCTCACACGTGAGGCGGCGACGATTAAGACGCTCGACGGCGAAGTACTCGAGCGTGCACCATACACGGCCGAAATCGATGCGTCAGACATCGAGAAGGGCACGTACGCGCACTACATGTTGAAAGAGATGGACGAACAGCCAGCCGTCATCCGTAACATCATCCAGCACTACCAGAACGAGAACGGCGACATCGAGCTCGCAGAAGGCGTGCGTGAACTCGTCTCGGAAGCAGACCGCGTCTATATCGTCGCATGTGGTACAAGTTACCACGCTGGTCTTGTCGGGAAGCAATTGATCGAGCGCGTTGCAGGTGTACCGACTGAAGTACACGTCGCATCAGAGTTCGGTTACAACATGCCACTTTTGACAGAGAAGCCACTCTTCCTCTTCATCTCACAATCAGGTGAGACAGCGGACAGCCGTGCCGTCCTCGTCGAAGTGAAAAAATTGGGCCATAAAGCGCTCACGTTAACGAACGTGGCAGGATCGACATTGTCACGTGAAGCGAACGAGACGATGCTCCTCCACGCAGGACCAGAGATCGCGGTCGCCTCGACGAAAGCATACACGGCACAGATTGCCGTCCTCGCGATTCTCGCGTATGACATCGCTCGTGCGAACGGGAAGAAACTTCCGTTTGATCTCATGCAAGAACTTGCACTCGTTGCGACAACGATGGACTCGATCATGGCACAAAAAGAAATCTTTGAAGAGCTTGCAGACAAGTTCTTGAAAGAGTCACGTAACGCATTCTTCCTCGGACGTGGATTGGATTCATATGTAGGTCTCGAAGGCGCATTGAAGCTGAAAGAAATCTCATATATCCAAGCAGAAGGATACCCAGGTGGGGAACTCAAACACGGTCCAATCGCCTTGATTGAAGACGGGACACCGGTCATCACGCTCGTGTCTCAACCGAACACACACCTCAACATCCGTGGAAACATCAAAGAAGTTGTGGCGCGTGGTGCCATCGCATGTACGATTTCAATGGAAGGAATGGAACACGAGAACGACGCATTCGTTCTTCCACGTGTTGAACCACTTCTCACGCCACTCGTGACGGTTCTTCCACTTCAACTCATCTCGTACTATGCAGCACTTGCTCGTGACTGCGATGTCGACAAGCCACGTAACTTGGCGAAGTCTGTAACGGTTGAATAATGTTCAAGACCAAAATCTTTCGGGATTTTGGTCTTTTTTGTTGCAATGAGTTAACAAATCATCGTAATGTTCTCAAATATGTCTGTTCATTCTCCGGAACGGGTACACTCAACATGAAAATGAAGAGAAGGAGAGATTCGATGAAACAGAAGAAATGGATGACAGGTCTCGGTGTCATGATTCTCGCGACATCATTGGCCGCTTGTGGGGATACGGCAGAGGACACATCGATGGAGATGTCAGAAGAGCAAAGCATGGACCATTCAGCGATGGATCACTCCGGGTCTGGAGAAGTTCCAGACGGGCTGATGGAAGCCAGTGATCCGACTTTTCCAGTCGGATCAACCGCGATGATGACAGCGGATCACATGCCAGGGATGGAAGGTGTGGAGGCCACGATTGTCGGTGCGTACGATACGACCGTCTACGCCGTCAGCTATACACCGACAACAGGCGGTGACCCGGTAGAGGATCACAAATGGGTGATTCACGAAGAATTGGACAATCCAGATGAGGAACCGTTGTCTGAAGGGGATGAGGTCGTATTGGCCGCCGACCATATGGAAGGGATGGACGGCGCAGAAGCGACAATCGATACAGTGGAAGAGACGACCGTTTACATGGTTGATTACACGACCGAAGACGGGGAAGAGGTCACAAACCATAAATGGGTGACCGAAAGTGAATTAGAAGCAATGAAATGAATGTGATAGACCTCGAGTACATCTCGTGGTCTATTTTTTTCGATAAATATTTATTGATAAACAATAAATCATAGCATATGATAAAGAAAATAAAACTAAATGAGGTGTTTGGCAGATGAAACGGGAAACCATCTTTTTGAAACTAGCAGTGATTGTCTTGTCGCTCCCGATTCTCGCGGCCTGTATCTTTTTACTCCCTTTCCTTTGGCGAGAGGCGGTGGAGAGCGGAGGATGGATTGCAAATTCGATGCGACCGATTATTGGAGGGATGTATGTAGCAGCGATTCCCTTTTTCGTTGCCTTGTCACAGTCATTCATCTTACTTGGATTGATTGATCGGAATGAGGCATTCTCCTATCGGTCGGTGAAAGCACTTCGTGTCATTAAATATTGTGCGTTGACCATCACGGCCATCTATATGGCGACACTCCCGTTCTTCTATTGGTTCGCTGAGCGAGACGACTCGCCAGGATTTTTAGTCATCGGATTCGTCTTCGTATTCGCCGCATTTGTCATTGCGGTTTTCGCTGAGTTGTTACAGAAACTATTGAAGCGCGCCATCGACATGAAACAAGAAATCGATTTGACGGTATGAGGTGAGAGAAATGGCGATGATTGTGAATCTGGATGTGATGTTGGCGAAACGGAAAATGAGTGTGACGGAACTGTCGGAACGAGTCGGGATCACGATGGCGAACTTATCGATATTGAAAAACGGAAAGGCCAAAGCGATTCGTTTCTCGACACTTGAAGCGATTTGCGAAGCACTCGACTGTCAGCCGGGAGACATATTGGAATATCGAGCGGACGAACGAGCAGAGTGAATCTCTGCTTTTTTATATGAATTTGAAACGTGTGCTTACTATGCTCCGTATATAAAAGTATCAGTCAGGGGGAGATGTAGAATGATTCAAACATGGACAGAACGGACACATGATGCCTTGAAAGGAAAAACGGGGAAACTCATCGGTTGGTCTTTTGCAATGGCGATTTTAGTAGAAGTGTGGCTTATGATAGATCCGACGTATTACGGCATCCAACACAGTTCTACTATTCTTATGATGACCAGTGTGGTTGGACTCATCCTATATGTGATGTCTCTTCCAATGTATATCGGATACAGCTGGATCATTTTAGATACGGTGCGAAATAAGAAATTGCATTTTCAAGATGTATTTAAACCGTTTCGGAAGAATTACCGCTTAAATTTAGCCACATTCCTACTCATGGTTCTCTTCCAACTATTGTGGGGGCTGCTTCTAATCGTTCCAGGAATCATAAAGTACTTTTCTTACGCATTCACTTTCTTTATATTGCGAGATGAGCCTCATTTGTCCCCAACAGAAGCAATTACAAAATCTCGTGGGATGATGCGTGGACAGAAGTGGGAAGCATTTAAATTGATCCTGCCAATGATTCCGGTCTTTTTGACGGGTTTCACGTTAAGTATTGTTTTCAAATTACCGATTTTGTCATCCTGGTCGCTGTTAGTTGCGACTTCCCTTGTTCGCCCGTTAGTAGTTGCGCGCTTCGCTGTCATGTATGAAGATACGCGTCGGGCTTACGACGAACAATGGAACAAGCCAGCCTGAAGCATATCAAACAGAGGGTAAATTGAAGGAACGTGCTACAATCTTCATGAAGAGAAAGGGGAATGCGGAATGAAGATTGGGATCATCGGGGCCGGTCTGAGCGGAATCATCGCAGCGCGTGAACTCGTGCGTCAAGGTCATGCCGTTGAACTGATTGAAAAGAGTCGAAGCGTCGGGGGACGCTTAGCGACGCGTCGAATCGGTGACGGACGGGCAGACCATGGAGCGGTATATTTCACGGTGCGTGGAAAAGAGCTCGAACGAGAGGTGCGGTCGTGGATGAATGTGAACTGGGTGCAAGTCTGGTATGCCGACCCTTATCCACGTTATGTCGCGATTAATGGGATGAATGCCCTCGCTAAGCGTTTAGCTGAAGATTTGACCGTACAGTTGAATGAACGAGTGGAGAACGTTCAAGTGGAAGAAGACGGAACCGTCACAGTCATGACAGACGTGACGACGCGTTCATATGATCGAGTCGTGATGACGGCACCGCTTCCACAGTCATTCGAACTACTAGGGAGTTTGGTCGACCAGATCAAGCCCGCGTTACGTCGTCTTATATATTCGCCGACGTTCGTCGGTCTTTTTGAATGTGCCGGTGATGTGCAGATTGGAGCAGACGGTATTCTCGATCAAGAACTGGTACCTGGTGTATTAAAAATCGTCGATAATCGGCAAAAAGGCATCTCTGCGACACCACTCGTAAGTGTCTATATGGAAGAGGCGTGGAGTGAGGACTGGTATGAGCGACCAGAAGCGGAGACACTTGCAGAAGTTGAGCGGTTATTCCGAGAGGAAGTTGGCGATATCAATCTCGTGTCAAAACAATTGAAACGCTGGCGTTACGCGCAAGCGAAAGACGTATGGCATGAACCGTTTTATCAAGTAAGCCGTCATCCCATCTATTTAGCAGGGGACATCTTCCTTGAGTCCGATGATCCATCCGGACGAACGCGATTCGAAAGTGCCTATCTGTCTGGGTTACGTGTGGCAGAAACCATCGAAAAGAACATGGACCGATAAGGGCACTCCTTATCGGTCTTTTTATTTGACGCCATTTAGTTTAGGGCATAAACTATAATCATCTAGTTTAGGGGGTAAACTAAAAATGAAAGCATTGATGCGCGAAGCGGTGCAGTTGTTTGAAGAAGTGATGTTCCATGGGACGGAACATGTCATCGAAGCGATGGAGGGAGACGTATGGCGCGAGTATTCGCGTGAACAGCTCCAACTGTTGAAGTTACTCGATCAGTTTGGACCAACTCCTGCTGGGCAATTGGCGCAAAAACAAGGTGTCCATAAAAGTGCGGTCTCGAATCGCCTGAAAAAGTTGGTCGAAAAAGGACTCGTCACGAGTCGACGAGGACAAGATCAACGGGAACGATTGATTGAATTGACCCCAGAAGGGAAACGGCTCGTCGAAGAAGTGGACGGTGCCGTCTATCGATATGTGGAATCCCTCATCGATGGAGAAGTAGACGAAATTGAAATCGAGCAGTTTGTTCGGACGTTCCGAAAAATAAAGCAATTGCTCCGAATCGGGGAGGAATAACACATGCATAAAATCATTCAATGGCGCTGGGGAATTTTCATTTCCCTCATCGTATTGACGGCAGCATTATTTGTCGCAGCACCGAACTTAACGAAACAAGCAGAAGAGGCAGGGAGCTTCCAACTTGCGGACGACATGGACTCACAACGCGCACAAGCGATTTTAGATGAAGCCGGGAAGAGTGACAAGACCATCTCCCTCGTCTATGAGTTTGAATCAATCGGAGAGACGGAGCGAACAGATGTCGCGCGTGTCATCGAAGAACTTAAACAAAATGAAACGGTCGTGACAGATGTTCTCGATCCGTTCGAAAACGAGGAGACAGAGGCACAGCTTGTCTCAGAAGACGGACGCATCGTCCTCGTCCCCATCACGGTAGAAGGTACGACGGAAGAAATCAATGCGTTTGCTGATGATGTCCGTGAAAACGTGCTCCCGCAAGAGGAGACAGTATATATCACCGGGGAAGAAATCATTAACAATGATGTGAATCTAAGTGCACAGGAAGGGTTGAAAAAGACAGAAATCATCACGGTCGTGTTGATTTTTGGATTACTCCTTCTCGTCTTCCGTTCCATCGTGACCCCGTTCATCCCGCTCATCGCGGTCGGATTCACTTATCTATTGAGTCAATCCTTTGTCGCGTTCTTCGTGGATTGGTTCGGGTTCCCGGTGTCCAACTACACGCAGATCTTCCTTGTCGCCATCTTGTTCGGGATTGGGACAGACTACTGTATCCTGCTTCTTAGCCGTTATAAAGAAGAACTCAGTGCAGGACATGCCATCGAAGACGCCATCGTCAATACGTACAAGACGGCAGGACGGACGGTCCTCATCAGTGGACTCGCGGTCTTCGTCGGTTTTGCCGCCATCGGATTTGCTGATTTTCCAATCTTCAAATCAGCGGTCGCCGTCGCAGTCGGGATTGCGGTGTTGCTGCTGATTCTTTTCACGGTCGTCCCGTTCTTTATGGCGACGCTCAAACAGCGGCTGTTTTGGCCGTCGAAGAAGGCAGGCGAGCATCATGACAGCAAGCTTTGGGCTAGCTTGAGCCGATTGTCGGTCAATCGCCCGTTCGTATCGATTTTGGTCGTCTGGTTGATCACAGTACCCGTCTTATTCACATATGACGATGCCCGTTCGTTCAATACGGTCGATGAGATTGGAGACGGGTACGATTCGGTTCGTGGACTGAATTTGATCTCAGAAGGGTTCGGTCAAGGGGAATCCCTTCCGGTACAAGTCATTTTGAGACAAGATCAAGCCATTACAGAATCAGAAGTTCCCTATATCGAAAAGTTTGCAAGTGAGCTTGAAAAAGTCGAAGGTGTGAATGGTGTCCGTGCGCTCACACGTCCTACTGGTGAAGTCATCGACGATTTTTATGTCGATACGCAGCTCAGTGAAGTCAGCGATGGCTTGTCTGAAGCGCAGACGGGTCTCGGGGATGTTCAAACTGGATTGGATGAGATTGAGCAAGGATTGAACGGGATTGTCGAGCAATTGCCAAGTGGTTCAACCAATGCCGGGGCACCGCTTGCAGAAGCAGCAGCGGGGCTGAATCAGTTGAATGGTCAACTTGGTCTCATTGGGCAAGGATTGACAGCGACTCAAAACATCCCGGCCGCAGTCGGACAGCTCGGTCAAGTATCAGCTGGCCTCACACAAATTGAGTCAGGAATCAACGAAGCGGCGTCCGCTTTAAATGCACAAGGTTCTCAGGTCGGTGAACTTGGTAGTGGGTTAGCGCAACTGGCGACAGGTGTCGCGGAAGCGAACGACGGGCTAGGGCAAATTGAGTCTGGTCTCGGCGAAGCCGTTTCATTCTTACAACAGTTGAGTGAAGCAGATGCGCTTCGGGAGACTGGTGTGTATCTTCCGGAAGGGACGCTCACATCGGATGAGTTCTCACCTGCTGTCGAACGCTATGTCTTCGATGAAGGAATGGCGACTCAGCTCGAGGTCGTCTTAGAGATGGACCCGTATTCGCCAGAAGCGATTGATACCGTCGAGACAATCAAAGAGACGATGAATCGTGCCGTGACGGGAACACCATATGCGGATGCGACCATCGGATATGCCGGGATTTCAAGTATCAATAGCGATTTAAATGAAACATCGACGAATGATTTCAATCGAACGGTAGCCATCATGCTCGTGACGTTGTTCATCGTTTTGACAGCGCTGTTCCGCTCGATGATCATGCCACTCTATATGATTGCTTCGCTTCTCTTGACGTACTATACGTCAGCGGCAATCACAGAGCTGATCTTTGTAGAAGGACTCGGCTATGACGGGATTAGCTGGGCCGTTCCGTTCTTTGGATTTGTCATGTTGATTGCCCTTGGAATTGACTACTCCATCTTCTTGTTAGATCGCTTCCGGGAAGAAACAATCAATGGGAAGACGGTCCGTGAGGCGCTCATCCACTCGATGACGAAGATGGGTACCGTCATTATGACAGCCGCGGTCATCCTCGCCGGGACGTTCGGTGCCATGATTCCGTCAGGCGTGCTCAGTCTCGTCCAGATCGCGACAATCGTCATCACCGGTTTGTTATTGTATGGCTTGATTGTGTTACCCCTCTTGATCCCAGCCATTACGATTTCATTTGGCGATGGTGTCTGGTGGCCATTCCAACAAAAGAAAAAGTCATAAGCAGAAACGGATGTCTCGTATGATGAGATATCCGTTTTTTGGGATAGATTGTAGTGGATTCGGGAACAGAAAGGCAGGTCCATTATCTAAGGAGGAATACTGTATGGAAATCGTCATTACTGCAATCTTGAAAGCCCATCCCGGAAAAGAAGAGGCGTTACGTGACGCGCTGTACCGTGTGATTCCGCCGTCGCGTGCGGAAGAAGGATGTCTCGCGTACGTTCTTCACGAGGCGATCGATTCACCAGGTACGTTTGTCTTCTATGAAAAGTATAAGGATGAAAATGCACTCAATCACCATATCCAGTCGTCGCACTATAAGGCGTATCGTGATGAAGCCGGAGAGCTTCTCGCCGTCCGTGAGGTCTATCGTTTGCATGAAGTCTGAAAGGAGATATTCTCATGATTACGCAACCCGTGATTCCATGTATTTGGTTTGAGCAGGACGTTGAAGAGATTGCCGAGTGGTATGTATCCATCTTTCCAGATTCGTTTGTCGACTATACGACGAGATTTTCAAGTTCACCAGCAGGCGATACGACGATTGTGACGCTATCACTCGCTGGACAATTCTTTCAGTTTCTTGGGGGAGGGACGGTGCAAGAACGGAATCCGTCCATTTCCTACATGGTGTCGCTTCCGACGCCGGAAGAAATCAATGCGCTATGGGAACGATTATCTGACGGAGCGGATATCTTGATTCCATTAGACACTTACGACTTCAGTCAGCGTTATGGGTGGTTGCAGGACCGCTACGGGGTTTCTTGGCAAATCATGCATGATGGCGGGATGGACATTCAGCTCGTGACGCCATGTCTATTGTTTGTCAAAGAAGCGTTCGGTCGTGCCGAGGCGGCGATGAACGATTGGATCTCTACTTTCAAAGATTCATATGTATTGGACGGACATACGGTACGATACACGGAAGAAGACGGGGACGAGCTTGACGGGAAAATCAACTATGCTCGTTTCGTCTTATCCGGTCGAGAATTTGTCGTGATGGACAGTAATGAAAATCATACATTTTCGTTTAACGAGACCCAGTCGCTCATCGCTTTTTGTGAGTCGCAAGAAGAAGTCGATTCGTACTGGGAGCGGCTATCGGCTGTACCGGAAGCAGAGGAGTGTGGTTGGCTGAAAGATCACTATGGCGTCTCCTGGCAAATCATCCCGTGGGAAATGGAAGAGATGATGACGGTAGGTTCGCAAGAGCAGATTGAACAGGTCGTACAGGCATGTCTGCCCATGAAAAAGCTTGATATCGCGACATTGCGTAAAGCTTACTGAACAAAACTCCCGAGACAAATAGCTCGGGAGTTTTTTCATGGACTCATTTGCGAGAGGGCATCTTTCTCGATGATGGTATCCGAGAGCCGGAGTTGACTGGCCGCGCGGTCGATGTAAGGGGCGCATCGATCGAATGCGACTTGTTCTTCCGTCTCAATGGAATAGCATGTGCCGTTACCAGCACGTTCGGTCAAGTCTGGTTCATAGTAATGATCTTCGTATCGGAAAGCGCCCGTCCGAAAGACGGTTAGATTTGACGTATCATTTAATAGGGAGTCGCCAAGCATATATGCTGGAGAGATTCCAAGTAAATCGAGAATCGTCGGGGCGATATCGATTTGTCCACCACTCGCCTCCATGACTTCTCCTGTCGTCGGTCCAGGTGGTTTGATGAAGAGAGGGACAGCACGGTCAAGTTGAAACGCGTCAACCGTCGAGTTCACTTCTTCGAGGGTAGCCATCTCTTCTCCTGGTGCCGTCAGACCGCTATCGTGGTCACCATACATGACGAGAAGCGTCTCATCCCAGAAACCATCTTGTTTCAATCGTTCGATGAACTGACCGACAGCGGCATCGACGAAATGAACGGTATGGTAATAGTTTTCGAGAAGGGGATCGTCGATATCAGATAGGTCCAACCGCTTCTCGTCTTCCGGGATATCGTACGGTGTATGACTCGTTAAAGCGACTAAAAATGCGTAAAATGGTTCATCCAACTCTTCCATAAATCCGACCGACGTATTTAAGAATTCCTGATCGTTGAGTGCCATCCCGATGATTCCTTGATCGGGGTAGTCTTTGTCGCTAAAGAAATGATTGAACCCGATATTGTCATAAAAGTCATCGCGATTCCAAAAGTCTTTTCGGAACGAATGCATGGCTGCCGTATCGTAGCCCGCCTCATTCAAGGATTGAGAGAGCGCGCTGAATTGATTTCCCGGGAAACGCGTGTAGACGGAACCAGATTTGACAGGATAAAGTGACGTGTTGACGATGAACTCTGCATCAGACGTTCGCCCTTCATGCGTTTGATGATACACGTTCGGGAAGTAAAGCATGTCACGTCGCAGTCGGTTCAAATTCGGGGTCAGTTCCTGTCCATCAATCTGTTGATCGATGACGGATGTTTGGAATGATTCGAGTTGTAAGACGATAACGTTCGTATCTGGACTTGGGGCACTTAATTCTTGATAAGAGAGTGCTTGAATTTGAGAACGCTCTTCGTCTGTCAGGGCTTCGTTCCATCCCATAGCACGTTCGACGCCTCGGGCGACATCCATCGCGTGATAGCCCCAAAATCCAAGATGATAGTATTCACGCATATTCGAGATGGGGTCATCTGCGATCCACTTTTCTCCACGCTGAAAACTGAGGGTGAGCGGGATTGTGAAGAGAAGGAATCCGAGTGCGAAGCCAGCGAGCGCCAATCGTCTTCCGTTCCGCTTCCCTTCACGGACAGGATGACGTTTCATATAACGCAAAATCAAACCGTAGATGATGAGGTCGATGAAGAAGAACGCATCGATTGGGCGGATGAGCGTCAAGAAGCCACCCCCGACATCTCCCATCTGCCCGATATCAGATAGTAAGGCGACGGATAATAAGTCTTCAAAATAGCGATAGTACCAGACGTCCGAGACGAGCAGGGTACTGTGCAGGAACAGAGAAACGTATAAAATCCATCGGCGGATCGGATAAGACACGGCGAGTGCCCAACTCGTCAGGAGCAAAATCGTCGCCAAATTGATGAGGAAAAACGAGAAGTCGAACGCCGTCGCGGTCAACCAGCTAAAAAAGAAGAGCTTTGCCAGAGAGAGTGACAAGTAGCTCCAATAATCGAGATATTTCATTAGTGATCTCCTAACTCAAAATGTAGTTACTGTATCCTTTCCTTTCTTATGAACAGAGAAAACGTAGAAAGTGTGATGGAGATTCATTCGTAATCAAAAATATGTAATATATATATTGCGTTAATGGAATATATATATTACATTTTAGGTATTGCGCAACTAAATTAGGAGACAGACATGGGAAATAGAGTAAAAGAACATCGAGTAGAAAAGAATCTTACTCAAACCGATTTGGCAGAGGCGATCGGTGTGACTAGACAGACAATCGGTTTGATCGAATCGAATAAATATAATCCCTCTTTGAAACTCTGTATTGCCATTGCGAGGGTTCTGGGCGTCACTCTAAATGATTTATTCTGGGAGGAGTAAAAGATGAAAGAATCATGGGTCACAATGTTTTTACCAAATGACGAATATAAAGAAAGGCGGATGTTGTACTTTATAGCCGAGGCTTTCGTTTTGTTCATTGGATTTTTGGGAGTAGTCGTTCTATTGAATAGATTTTCAGGTATATTCAACACTGAGTCTTCATATATTTTATTGAGTGTTATAGCAATTCTAAGTCTCTATGTATGGATTCGTTATATTGTCTCAGGTATGGAGTATGCAAACGTTGTTGAGAAATCTGAATATAAAATGGAACTAAGGAAACTGATTGGTTCTACATCGAAGTTTGCTGTTTTGTTTGCTGGAGTGGCAATAGCATTAAAGGTGACGGGTGTAGTGGTTTACTCTTGGGTGGACTTGTTAGCAATGACACTTCTTTCAAATGGGTTACTTCTGGTCGCACAATTCATTTCACTTCAACGGTCATTTAGAAAAAATCGTGAGCTTTCATGACCGAGGTGATATATTCGTTTTACTTCAAATAGGACATCTATGTCTTTAAGAGTGCATAACAAAACCAGGTCCCATGCAAACATGGACCTGGTTTTGTTGGATAACTGTGAAGCTCTGATTATGTAATCTCGAACGTATCACGCAGTTCAATGATGGTTCCTTCCGGTGCTTTTAATTTACTTAAATGTCCATCGACGACGAAGTAGATGTTGCCACCGTGCTTCGGTAAAAACGTGACGCCGAGTTGTTCGAGTCGTGCGACTTCCGCTTTGAGGTCATCTACATAGAGGGCGAAATGGACGGGACCGGCCGCATGTTTCGAGTAGTCTTGTAACGTTTCATCCGCTTTAGCAGTCTGGAGCTCAATATAAAAATCACCGAGCTTGAGCCAACTGTTGAAGTCACGCGTATGAAAGTTTGGCGACTCCTGGACGAGTTCAAAACCGAGCGCTTCGTAAAATGACTTCGATGCGGCATAATCCGGGGTTTGGATACAGATATGATGGATTTGTTTCATTGGTTGTTTCCTTTCGTTTGCAACTCTTTCACTCGATCACGGTGGAACGGGGAAGTCAATTCTTCTGAGATGAGGCTGATCGTATGTCCATCCGGGTCTCGTACGTCAAAACAGGACATACCACCGAAATCGTGAAGCGGGGTCGCAATTAACCCTGCTTGTTCGAACGATTGATACGCGAGCTGGATGTCTTCACAGATGATATTGAAATAAACATGGGCTTGTCCGGACGCATCCTTAAATGTTGTGGGTTGCGTTGAAGTAGTTTGAATCAATCCGAGTTGAGTTGAGCCATCTGGCAGACAGATTCCGATGCCCCCTTCCCAGCGCCCGATTTCTTGGGCATGAAAATAAGTTGTATACCAGTTCAGAGACTGTTCTACATCTGATACGGGAATAAAGATACTTCCGATTCGGAACATAAGATCCCCTCCTTTTCTATTGTTAGTGTAGCGAATACAAGCCTTCGAAGATACGGGAGAAGAAACTTTTTACGGGAGAAATCGTATGGAAGAGAGAAAATCAATGAGGTGAATGTATGAAAGTAAACGAAATCACGATTCAACCGGTTGATGCAGTCAATCGAGAGGCGGTCATCGCCCTGACAGTGGACGAGAAACAATCTCGATTCATCGAGACGAATGCCGAATCCCTTCGAGAGATGATTGAGGATACGAAATACAATTGGCAGAGCTTTGCATTTTATGAAGGCGAGCGACCGGTTGGCTTCATGATGGTCGGAGCGGAAAACCAGTCAGAACGTTACATGTGGCTCGACCGTTTCATGATTGATCAAAACGAACAGGGGAAAGGCATTGGAACGAAGTGCCTACGCATGGCAGTGGAATTCATCCAGACACAATACGACGTGGATGATATCATCCTCAGTCTCCATCAAGAGAATGAAGTCGCGAAACGATTTTATGCGAAGAACGGCTTTGTCGACAGCGGCTTAATCGATGAATGGAATGGTGAAGCGATTTGGGTCTATCATACAGAAAACCGACCGTCATGAGTCGGTCGGATTCTCGGATGGACTTATTTTTTGCGTGACATTCATAGCTGCCAAGAAGAAGGGGATAGCGGCAAAGAGAAACAAGGTAACGAACCAGTTTTGGAGAAATGGATCGACAAACGATGGTTTTTCCAACCAGCTCCCGGTTGAGATTTCGGCGTACCAACGTATGTAGAGTGCGATGCGTTCGAGCGTATATAAGAGTCCGGACAAAAACAACAAAATACCACCCGCTACAAGTTGATTGAAACGAGACATAAAACCCCTCCTCTGTAGATGTTGTCTATAGTTTACCATTTTCATCCAAAAAGGGAGCTTTTATTTGAGTACGCTCGGTCGCAACTGTTTGACACGCGACAAGACGAGCCAACCGAGAAGCGCGCCCGTCAAACTAGAGGCAAGGAACGCCGGGACAAAGAAAAATGCACCGAACGTCGAACCCATCAACAGTTTTGCGTACGGGACGGCAATCAACGAAGCGATGACGCCGGTCCCGATGATTTCTCCGAGAGCGGCCGCATAGACGCGGTTCGTGCGAACGAAGAAAATGCCGGCAAGAAACGCGCCAATCATGCCACCAGGGAATGCGAGCAGTGATCCTGTACCGGTCATGACGCGAATGAGTCCGGTGACGAAAGCGACGAGAACGGCTCCGATTGGACCGACGGTGACTGCGGCAATCACGTTCACCATATGTTGAATCGGATAAGCGCGGGCGACACCTGTAGGAATCGAGATGAACATCGAACCGACGACGGCGATGGCAACGAGCATCGCCATCCAAGTGAGTTGTTGAATACGCATGAATAGTCTCCTTTCAAAATAAAAACGCCACGTTTCCAGACGGAAAAATGGCGTGGACATACAGAGACGTATTCCAAGCCACTTCCCTACGCTGGTATGAGCCAGATCAGGTTCAAAGGGTCCGGCAAATGCCGTCTCAGCCCGAAGGCTCCCCTAGTGGTCGTTTATTGATTTGAGTATAGCATAAATTGGAAGGGGACGAATATGGAACAACTATCTGTTTTCTGGGAAAACACTGATCTCAAGCATGAGTTTGATCAGTGGATTGATGAATATATTTCGAATGAGACGTGGCATCTAGAAAAAGATACGGATTTGACGTATCTGGTTCATGGCAATGGCGTCTATGCTAAAGCGGTCACTTCAATCAGTCAGAGTGAAGGAATGTTGTCACAATATCTTGCTCATATGTTGCCTGGGCTCGTGCCAGACGTAGTCGCTGTGCATCCGGTTCATCCATGGTTCATCTTGCGAAAAGTTTCCGGTCACCCGTTACGTGATGTACCTGATCAGGAACAGTATGAGGTTGCGCTACGAGAGTATGCCAAATTACAGCAACGAATGAGTGGTGAGACGGAGCAACTTTTAAAAATGGGGGTTCCAGACCGTCGTCCGTCTATGCTCAGGGAGGAAATCGAATCGACGTTCGTTGAGATGAGTCTAAATCTGGAGCGGGTGCAGCGGGAAGAAGTGTTGGCACTAAAACCTGAACTTCTGTCGATGTGTGAAGAACTAGAAAGTGGTATACCGATGAGTCTCGACCACGGCGATTTGCATGGAGGGAATATTTTCTGGGAGCCTGAAAGCAATCAACCGGTGATTCTCGATTGGGGAGATGCGACAATCACACATCCATTCTTTAGCATGCGTGTCTTTTGGAACATCTTGTTCGATTTATTGCCGGAAGAGGACGATACATTATGGATAGAGAAAATCCATGAGTTACGAAAGGTTTATTTGAAAGAATGGAGACACGTCGCGCCAACAGAAATACTCGAGCGTCATATGAAGATTGCGGAGGAATTGGGATGCGTGTATCGGGCCATCTCATGGCACACCTACGTCACAGCACATCGTCGGGACAAAAAAGATTCCAGCGACAAACCGGCACAATGGCTCAAGTTGTTGCTGGAATATCGTAAGTTACAACGTGACACGCATTAACTTTCATTCTTGGCTAACAGGTCCTCATAGTCCTTCTCGTTCCAAAAGAGCGGTGAGATGGATTCGGGGCCTTTTAAAATTTCTCCGTCCTGATCATATACGATGGCATACCCGCTCTCGACATCGAATACGAACAAGTCGGCAGTGACTTCGGTCACGCCGTTCCCGGCAATGATCACGTCATCGATTGGCTCCCGTGCCAGTTCGACGCCCGCTTCATCGAGTTCGACGAGGAGGGCTGACGTGTAGGCATGGCGGTCATAGACCGTTTGGAATTCATCCTGCGTGAGGACGACATCGGTAGGTGGGGCACTTGTACCGAATTTCCGATTTTCAATCTCTTCGACGTATTGAAGGAAGGATTCCTCTTGCCAAAATAGCGGAGCGACCGACTCAGAACCATTGATCACCGTTCCGTCCTGACTATCGAAAATGGTAGCATACGTCCCGTCATCGAGCTTAAATGGGTAAATATCCGCATACGTATGCTCGAGACCGTTGCCGGCGATGATGACCCGTTCGAACGTCTCCCGAAACGGTTTGATTCCTTGTTGTTCAAGGGCAGTAAGGAGCGGTTTCGTTTGTTCGTATTGGTCATAGACGTCTTTAAAGTCCTCACGCGTCCATTCGGTGATGGGTTCATCGGGTGATTCGATTGGGATTGGATTGTCTGCCACCGTATCTGTACAACCCGTGAGTAAAAGTGCACTTAATCCGAATATCGCCCATCGTTTCATGTTTCCATCCCCTTAACTGACATTTTCCACCATTTTATCATTCATGATGAAAAAGCAGAACCTGTGCACATTCTCACTCGGGGTGAGGACGTGTCGCGTAGGTATCGAGTGTTCTCTTGAAGTGAAGTGTATCTTCTTCAGAAATCGTCACACCTGAAGAGGTGCCGTAGCGAACCGCATGATAAACGGACGGGTTCATCGGTAAATCGATGCGTTGGAACCACTCTTGCAATGTCTCATGAGCACGCAATCGCTTGACTGGTACGAGAGATTGGTTGAATGTGATCAGTGCATCGCGAATCGGGACGTTCGTGAACGCTGTGAGCGTCGAAACGGACGAGGCGTTCTTGTGTTGTAGCGATTCTACAAGCGGGTCTATGCTTGAATCATCATCATCTCGTGCGTTCGTCAAATGCCGTTTTCGTTTTCGATAGACATAGAAACTGAAGCAACAGAATGCGATCAAAGCGACGAATAGTCCGAGATTTCGTCGTGTTGATTCTCCAGATCCCGTGATTCTCTCAAAAAAGTGATGTTTTCCTTTTTGAGGATCCAATTCAAACGGGTAATCTGCTTTGGATTCACCAATTAAAATTCCATCATCCTCATCCGATAGGAGATCAGTTGGAAGACTATGACTTTCCTCGACCCGTATCGTTTCCGGGTTATAGAGCCACTCGAATACACTCGTCGCAATCACCATTATCGTAAAGGTGCCGAGGAGTGTGGCGACAATCATGAGAAGAAACTTGTTCGTCCAGCGCAAGAGGGTACCTCCTTTTGAATTTTCAGACTATTTGTTGTTTATCTTACCATAAAAAGGTAAAGTTTGATTAAGACAAAAAAATGGAGGTCGTCATATGGGCATGGAGCAGGTCATCAAACAGTTGAACGAAGTGTATTTAGGAAAAGAGGATGTCGTACGCCTCTGTTGTACGGCGTTACTCGCGGAAGGACATATTCTATTAGAAGATGTGCCAGGCACGGGAAAAACGTTACTTGCCAAAACAATTGCGGCTAGCTTCGACGGGGTGTTTTCCCGGATTCAATTCACGGCCGACTTGTTACCGTCTGATGTGATCGGAGCAGACTATTTCAACATGCAGACGCAGACGTTCGATCATCGCCAAGGACCAATCTTTGCGAACATCGTCTTGATTGATGAAATCAACCGAGCGGTTCCACGAACGCAGTCCGCCTTGCTTGAGGCGATGGAAGAACGACAAGTTTCCATCGGGGGAGAGACATATCCGATGCCGAAACCATTTTTCGTCATCGCGACGCAAAACCCGATTGAATCAGCGGGGACGTTCCCCTTACCGGATGCCCAACTCGATCGCTTCTTGATTTCGATTCCAGTCGGTTATCCTGATGTTGCGGAAGAGAGAGAACTCCTCTTACAAGTGATGCGCCAAACGAGGAAAATCGTAGAGGCGGTTGCGACGTTAGACGAGTTACGCCGTGCTCAGGAGGAAGTGAAGCAAGTATCGATTCAAGATGATGTCCTCGATTACTTACTCGGGCTCGTTCACGCGACCCGGGAACATGCATCCGTCGAGGTCGGTGTCAGTCCACGTGGAGCCATCGCGCTCATGCGAGCGTCTCAAAGTTATGCCTATCTGAACGATCGATTGTACGTCATTCCGGAAGATGTGAAAGCCGTGGCACCTTATGTCTTGTCCCATCGTTTGACGTTGACGCTTGAAGGAGGCATCAAATCGACGAAACAGGACATTATCCGTTACATCTTAGACACCGTCTCTGTGCCGGTAGAGGGCTGAAGATGACCTTCTCGACACATAACGCCCTACAGAAACAATGGATTCCGGTTTATGGATTCGCTGGGGTGATTCTCGTATTCGTCCCGTACATGGAGATTGTCGGATATGCGCTTTGTTTACTTGCGGGCATCGTTTGGTTCTTTGAACGGACACGGAAACAGTTGGAACAAGCTCTTCGGCTTCACATACATAGCCATGAATCACTTCTCTTTGTCGGGGATGAGACGGAGGTACAACTGATTTTAGATGGAAGTGAAGTCGTCGAACGACTCGGGCTTCCGGTTCGTGTTCGGCTGAAATCCAATACAGCGCTCAGTTTTCCAGCCCACGACCGGTCCCCGAATAGTTTGGATTTGACATTACGGACAGATCAGGCTCGTCAGATGCTTCACATTCAAGCCGAATTCCGAGGTCCTGCCTACATCGAAGAATGCATACTTGCTGTGACGCTCCCGTTTCATCTCGGGACGTACTTACTCGAGTGCCCCATCGAGAAGCGGTGGACGGTATTACCGTCCCTTACGTTACACCCACCGGTCGGCACGAAACGTTTAGCGCTTGGTGACCGGCCTTTGACCGCATCACCACTTCGGAATCCACTGCAGGTTCTGGGGTCAAAGCCTTATGAAGGGGAACCGGTAAAAGAGATTGACTGGGTCGCGACGGCAAAACTTGGACGAGTCCAGTCGAAAGTCTTTCAAAAGACATCGCTCGATACGTTCACGTTCGCAGTAGATTTGAGTGGGCCGTCCGGCTACACGTTACATCACGACTTCGAGTCGATCATCAGCCAAGTCGCATATGTGACGACCCGACTCTTAAAAGAAGAGTGTAAAGTCGAGCTGTTCATCAACCGCTTCAACGGGGAAGGGAAGATGGAACATATCTCTCTTCAAGAGGGAGAGCGAGGTTCACGCCTCATCCTCTTGATGCTGGCCGACCTCCATCCCGGGAACCGTTTCATCTCGACAGACGCGTTCGTCCGTATGGTCGAGCGGAAACGCTTGAAGCAAAGTCATCTCGTCTGGTTCAATCAGCATAACCTGTATGACTAACAAGGAACTTTCTTTCTTCTGGCGAACTGTATCATACAGAGATGACCAAAGGGGAGATCCATATGGCAAAACGAAAGTATGCGAATCGACGAGACTGGGAACGGATTTTAAAGAACCGCTACGCGCAAATTCGTGTTCAGACGGAACAATTTTCAGGCGTCGTCGCCTTATTCCAAATCGATGAGGTTCGGGCACCATTATATAAAAAGCATAAAGGGGAAGAATTCATCGTGGCGGATGCCGGGTTTGCTTGGCTCCAATATTTCCCGGACAATGAACCGTTCGGTGTGACAGCGATGATCAATCCGGAAGGCGAAATCGTGCAGTGGTATATCGACCTCGTTGACCGAATCGGCGAAGAAGAGGGTATCCCTTATATGGATGACTTGTTGCTCGATATTCTTGTGTTTCCGAACGGAGATATTGTCAAAAAGGATGAGGATGAGTTTGAAGAGGCGACCAAGAGCGGCGAGCTGACACCTGAACAGGTCGAACGTGGATGGCGTGAATTCGAAGCGACACTCGAACGAATCGAACGTGGAGACTTCATCTACTTTGATTTGGCAAAAGGACATTACGAACAGTTAAAACAAAAGCTATGAGCGAATTCACTCTCTCTGCTACAGTAAGAGCGTAGGAGGGGGAGTTTTTATGAAAAAAATTGAAATTGAGACGTGGGCACGACGTAAGCACTTCGAGTTTTTCAAAGCGTTTGATGCGCCACATTTCAACGTGACGGCAAACGTAGATGTCACGAACCTATATACATATGCAAAGGAGAGCAATCAATCGTTCTTCAAACTCTTTTTATACGGTGCGGTGAGAGCGGCGAACGCGACTCCGGAATTGCGCTATCGTATCCGTGGTGAAGAGGTCGTCGAACACGAGGTGGTCCACCCTTCGTTCACGGTCATGTTAGACGAGGATGTCTTCAACTTTTGTGCGGCTACGTTCTATGAAGATTTACCGACATTCTTACAGGAAGTGACGACGCGGATGGAGCGAGCTGCCGATAAAGTCGTGGTCGGGGATGACGAGCCCGACGACTTACTGTATATCACGAGTGTTCCGTGGGTCACGTTCACGAGTATCATGCACCCGACGCATCAGCAACAACATGACAGCGTGCCGCGCATCGCCTGGGGCAAGTTCGAACGTCAAGGCGAGCGTCTGGTTATGCCGTTATCCGTCCAAGCCCATCATGCACTCGTCGATGGAGTACATATCGGTAAGTATTATGAAACGTTACAAGCATGGTTAGATCAAGAATTCGCACAGGAGGGGACCGACGTGACAGAAGAGAATGAGTTTGATCGAGCCGTTCGTCTCCGTGAGGAGGGACAACTTGAGCAGGCGAAGCAACTGTTCTTGTCGCTCTTGCGGAAAGATGAAAAGAATCCGAGGCTACATGCGTACTGTGCGTGGTGCTATGACTCGCTCGGTGAAGAACGTCAAGCGGTCCCGCATTATGAACGGGCCATCCGACTCGGGTTGACGGGGGAAGAGTTGGCGGAATCATATCTCGGACTCGGCAGTACGTATCGGGCACTCGGACGATACGCAGAGGCGGAACAGTTATTTAAAGAGGCGATTGAGCAATTCCCGAATCACGGGGCGCTCAAGGTATTTCAAGCGATGACCCATTACAACGTCGGTCGCCATGAAGAAGCGACGGGAACATTACTTGAGCTGCTCGCTAGTCCGAAAGCGGACGAGAGCATCGCGCGGTACCGGCGTGCCATCGCATTTTATGCAAGAAACTTAAATGAGACATATGACTAAAGGAGAAAGACATGATTTCACTACGTCCGATCGATGCACAAAATTGGTATACATGCTGTCAATTGGCATTAAGTGACCAACAACAGTCGTATATGGAGCCGAATGCGATTTCGTTACTTCAAGCGATGTACGAACCGACGCTACGCCCGCGCGCAATTTATGAGGACGAGACGATGGTCGGTTTCCTCATGTACAATACAGAGCTTGAAGAGTTGGATGCATGGTGGATTTACCGAATCATGATCGACCATGCTCATCAAGGCAAAGGGATTGGTCGACAGGCGGCAGAGCTGATGCTTGAAGAAATCGGCGAGGGGAAACCGATTGTCGTTGGCTATCACCCCGAGAACGAGGCAGCGCATCACTTATATGAAAGCCTAGGATTTGTTGATGAAGGCCATCGATTCGGTCGCGAAATGGCTGTGATTCGGCGAGGAGAATGAGATGGGAACAACCCGTCTCATTTTTTTGAATCAAATCGATTGACGGAAGAATTGTCGCATGATATATTTATCTCGAATTAAAGATATTTGAATTTAAGTTAATGGCTCTCTTGGACAAAGGAGGGAGACAGATGGAACCATCTGATGCACTAAAAACAATTACTGTGCTGTTACGTGCCTCTCAGTCGTTACAAGACCTGGTGAAGCAGGAAGTGGCGTCTTACGGGTTAAACGCGACCGAGTTCGCCGTACTCGAGTTTTTATATCATAAAGGGGATCAACCGATTCAAGTCATCGGGAAGAAAATTCTCCTCTCGAGCGGAAGCATGACGTACGTCGTGGACCGGTTAGAAGAAAAAGGATATCTCATTCGTAAGGCTTGTCCGAGCGATCGTCGCATCACATACGCTGCGCTGACAGATGACGGAGAGCGTTTGATGCAAGATATTTTCCCTAAGCATACGGAGCATATGAACGCTGTGTTTGAAGGGATGCAATTAAACGAAACGATTGAACAGTTGAAACAAATAGGAAAGCGGGCAGAAGCCGCAAAAAATTTTAATCATGTATCTTGAAATCAAGATATAAAAGGAGAGAGAATGATGAATCATGTTAAAGGAATTCACCACGTCACAGCAATCACGAGTAGTGCCGAAAAAAACTACGATTTCTTCACTCACGTGTTAGGCATGCGTTTGGTGAAAAAAACGGTCAACCAGGACGACATTCAAACGTATCACTTATTCTTTGCGGACGATAAAGGAAACGCAGGGACAGACATGACCTTCTTCGACTTCCCAGGTATCCCGAAAGGTAAGCACGGAACAAATGAAATCGCGAAGACGTCGTTCCGCGTACCGACAGATGAAGCGTTGACGTATTGGGTCCGTCGATTCGACCGTCTCGGTGTCGAGCACGAAGGGATTCAAGAACAGTTCGGGAAGAAGACGCTCTCGTTCATCGACTTTGATGAGCAGGCGTATCAACTCATCTCGGATGAGTTCAACGAAGGCATCGCGTCGGGCGAGCCGTGGAAGAACGGTCCAATCCCGCTTGAATACGCGATTACGGGACTCGGTCCAATCTTTATTCGCATCGCAGATATCACATATTTCAAACAAGTGATGGAGCAAGTGATGCTGTTTAAAGAGATCGGGCGAGAAGGTGATGTGTATCTCTTTGAAGGAGGTGAAGGTGGAAACGGAGCGCAAGTGATCGTCATTCACGACGAGACATCTCCACAAGCGCGTCAAGGGTTCGGTACCGTGCACCATGTCGCATTCCGTGTCGAAGACCGTAGCGTCCTCGATGAATGGACAGCACGTCTCCAACAGTTCGGTTTGCCGACTTCTGGCTACGTCGATCGCTTCTTCTTTGAATCATCCTATGCACGTGTCGCGCCGCAAATTTTGTTCGAATGGGCGACAGATGGACCTGGATTCATGGGAGACGAGCCGTACGAGACGGTCGGTGAGAAGTTGTCACTCCCGCCGTTCCTCGAAGCGAAACGTTCGCAAATCGAGGCGATGGTACGACCAATCGATACGGTCAGAAGCACGAAAACATTTGAGAAAGAATATGAGGGCATGAAATGAGTTTCTTAAATCGCTTGTTTGGAAAATCAGATGCATCACAACATAACCAAGGAGGAACTACTATGTTAAACATCGGAATCGTACTCGGATCAACTCGTGAAGGTCGCGTCAGTCCACAAGTCGGGGAATGGGTGAAAGAACTCGCCGACAAACGTGGCGATGCCAACTATGAAGTCATCGACATCGCAGACTACAACTTGCCACTTCTCGGCGAAGCGGGTCAGGACGCATCTGGCGCAGCGGCCTGGTCGGAGAAAATTGCGCAAATGGACGGATTCATCTTCATCGTCCAAGAGTATAACCATTCCATCTCAGCATCTCTTAAAAACGCACTCGACTACTTACGCGTCGAATGGAACAACAAAGCAGCCGGAATCGTCTCTTACGGTTCTGTTGGTGGAGCACGGGCAACAGAACATTTACGGGGCATTTTGAGTGAATTGTCAATCGCTCACGTACGTGTCCATCCTGCACTCTCACTCTTCACGGACTTCGAGAACGGTACGCATTTCGCTCCGAAAGACGTTCAAGCACAATCGGTAAACGATATGCTCGACCAACTCCTTCCATGGACGGAAGCGATGCAATCGGTCCGTACGAAAGCCGGAGAAGTTGCAAACAATTAACAAATCGCGAAGCCAGCCTGAATTTAGGCTGGTTTTTGTGCGTTTTCAGAACAGGTCGTGTAAAGTTGGAAGGGATTAGGGGGAGTGCAGATGTGGAATCGTAAAATCGTCACAGCATCCATCGCTTCGCCCGTCTATGCGATTCTGTTAGCGTGTGGGGTCACTATGATGGGTGTACGAGAAAATGGAGGAATGAGTGGCGTACTGAATGGCTTCCTTTTGATGACGGTTGCCTATGTAGCGGTCAGTTTTCCGATTATGTTGACCTACGGTGTCGTGACCTCATGGTGCAGTGACTGGTTGGCGAATCGACTCAGTTCGAAACGATTCAGGTGGTTCACTTCGCTTGTTTTACATATACTATTCGGGCTCGTCTTGTCATGGCTCAGTCTTCTCGCAGCGACCTTGTTTTACTTGGTGGATCGTCTACTACAGCATCGGGGAGACATAACAAAACTACAAACAGTGAAAAGTCTGCTCATCCCAATCGGATATTTGCTTATTGTAACGGGAAGTGTGTATATCATCGATGTCATCCAAGATCTTTTCGTTGGATTCAACTTCTTTTAGGGAAACGAACAAGGATACATTAACATAAGGAGGGGTAAAAATGAGATGGATGATTTATGGGGCGAATGGCTATACGGGTGAGCTGATTGCACGACAAGCCGCTCGTGACGGAATGCGTCCGGTTCTTGCCGGACGAAACGCAAGAGCGATTCATCACCTAGGAGATGAACTGGGTTGCGAAACATCGATTTTCGCATTGAGTCGTGAAGCCGCAATCGAGGCGCTTCACGATGTAGATTTAGTCCTTCATTGTGCAGGTCCTTTCACGGATACGAGCCAAGTGATGATCGAGGCATGTCTAGAGACAGGTACGCATTACTTAGATATTACCGGGGAAATCGACGTGTTCGAATATGTCCATTCTAAACAGCGAGCGGCTCAAGCCAAAGAACGTGGTGTGATTTTATGCTCGGGTGTCGGATTTGATGTCATTCCGACCGACTGTGTCGCGCGGAAATTAAAAGAGTTGATACCGGATGCGACAACACTCGCTCTTGGCTTTTCGGCGGCAGCCGGCATCTCACCAGGAACCATGAAGACGGCCGTTCGTGGACTAGGGTCGAGTAGTGTGGAACGTGTGAACGGCAAATTATCATCATTTCCAATTGGGGCAAAGCGGAGAACGATTGATTTTGGTCGCGGAAGCCGTACCGCCATTGCGATTCCGTGGGGAGACGTTTCGACCGCCTACTACACAACGGACATTCCGAATATTACGACTTGGGTTCCTGTACCGACAGCGGCCGCCTATGCTGCTCGCGCTTTGTCATGGTTCAGCCCGATTCTCGGAAAAGAGGCCGTGCAGGAACGATTGCTCCGTTATGTCGACGAAAACGTATCGGGACCAGACGAGGCTGTACGTGAAAAATCATCGACGTACGTATGGGGCGAAGCAACGAATGAGGAAGGACGAAAAGTAGTCGTCCGTATTCAAACGGCAAGTACGTATGCCTTCACTGTTTACGGGGCGCTCGCCGTCGTCAAGCGGTTGCTCGGTTCGGGTGGGATGCTTGCCGGAAGCTTTACACCAGCCATGCTATTCGGATCTCACTTTATCGAAGAGATTCAAGGTTCCTCTTCGTTCGTGATTGATGAGATTCGTCCATGAATCGAGAAGTATGGGATTTACTCGACGAAAACCGGCAACCGCTCGGTCGAACGCACTTTCGTGGGGATGAATTAGAGCCGCATACGTTTCACACGGTCATCGAAGTGTTCACGTTCAATCCGGATGGGAGATTATTGCTGTCGAAGCGTCATCCGGATAAGACGTATCCGCTTCTTTGGGAAGGAACGGGCGGCTCGATTTTGGCTGGAGAAACGAGTCGACAAGGTGCGGTCCGTGAGCTAAAAGAAGAGTTGGGACTATATGTATTGCCTGAGCAACTCCGGTTCGTGACAACGATTAAGCGGGGCACATATTTCTTGGATATGTATTGTCTCGTGTGCGAGAAACCAATCGACTTCGAACAACTGTCACTGCAAGCAGATGAAGTCGTCGATGTGACGTTACAAGAATGGGAGACGGTCCTTGAGTGTGTAGAACTTGTTCCTTCTGTCCGGGAACGGCTGATTCAATACGGTCATCTCATCCGACCGTGAACATATGCTACACTCAACATGGAATATACAAGGGAGGGAAGAGCGTGAAACGTTTAGAATTGGCAAGGCGTATCGAACGCATCAAAGCAGAGGGGACGTCTGCTTACATTCGACATCGTAAACAAACCCCTCCCTATGAAGGTGCGGAACTACACGTAGAAGGAAAAGGGCATGTGTTCAAAATGGGAAATATGAGTTTTGCGGTCGGATTTGGATTGAATCGGCCGACAAGCTTTTACGACCTGCATCAAATGGAAAAATGGGTACGCGGGAAAAATGTCTCGCGTCTACATATTGAGGTTTGTCCATTAGCGGAAGACTCCTTGCTCCGCTTATTGCAAGAACGTAACTACACGCTCGATCATTTTTTGGACGTATGGACGTTGGATTTGACACAGCATGCCTCCACATCTGTACCGACTCAGGTCGAAAAAGTGAAGGATGAGACACTCCATGAGTGGGCATACGCCGTTGCGGCTGGATTCGCCGAGTCGGGCACAATCCTTCAAGAGACGGTCGATACAGCCAAAGGCTTTTACGCACTACCGAGTAATCATGCTTATCTCGTGCGAGAAGAGGATGCTGTCGTAGCGGGTGGGATTTTAGCCACGCAAGACGGGATTGGAGAGTTGTTTCTGACGAGCACCGTTCCGACGTATCGGCAAAAAGGGTACCAGACACAACTTATTTTGGAACGAATTGCCGAAGCGAAAGCACTTGGATGCAATCTGTTGACGGTTACGACGAAAGTCGATTCGGCGTCTGGTCGCAATATGGAACGGCTTGGATTTCAGCCGTTCTATCAAAAAGCGGTCATGAAAAGTCCAATCCTTAAATAAGCAGGTCGCCTCGGGTGAGGTGACCTGCTTTTCGATTACAAGAGCGATTCAGCCCCATCGACGTATACTTCAGAGCCGGTCACGTGGCTCGACATGTTGCTCGCGAAAAATAAGACGACATCGGCGACTTGTTTCGCGGAGCCCGATTTTCCGGCAAGCGGTTGATTCCCAAGTGGATATTCGATTGGAATAACGACTTCTTCGAGCAACGCATCGTCTCGATTGGTCGAATCGTCAATATTCGTATCGATGGCCCCGGGACAGATGGAATTGACACGAATCCCGAATTGAGCGAGTTCCGCAGCAGCCATTTTCGCAAAGCCGGTTTGACCTGCTTTCGTCGTCGCGTAGCCACTGAATCCGAAATTTTTAAAATAGCGGTTCCCGTTAATCGATGAAGTGATAATGATACTACCGCCATTCTCTTTCAAATGGGGAATAGCATGTTTGACGGTCAAAAAGGTTCCCGTGAGGTTCGTCTCCACCACTCCATTCCAATCATCCAATGATAAATGTTCGATCGGTGTGATGGTCCCGTTTCGACCGGCGTTAGCGAAGACGATATCGAGTTGACCAAATCGTTCCATTGTCCGTTCGTAGGCCTCTTTCATTGCAGATTCATCTGACACATCTGCACTGATGCCGATGGCGCGTTCTTCCCCGACAAGGCTTGCGAGACGCATCGCATCTTCTTCATTCAAATCGACAATGGCGACTTTCGCTCCGGCTTGAATGAAGCGGATGACCGCGGCACGTCCGATTCCGGAGGCTGCCCCGGTCACAAAAGCTACTTTTCCAGATAGTAATTTATTTGAAATCAATCCGATCACTCCTTTTTATGATTCTGTTCTCATATTCCACAGTTCTGGAAAAGTTACGCTTCATTTCAAAAAATCATGGAGCGTTGACTTCGATGGTGCGTGCGATGTTCAAATTCGAATCCGTCGGGATGACCTCGATTGTCACCAGTTGTCCGCTCTGTAACCCTTGTACGCTATTGACGATGCCGGTGACTTCGGTTTGATCATTGATCAAGACGACGCGCAATGTGACTTCTTCCGAGGATCCGGTAGATTCAATCAATATTTGGGGGATATCGACTCGTTCAATCTGTCCCTCGACTAAGTTGTCATTCCACGTGCTCATCCAATAAACGGCGACTAAAAAAAGACCGAGAAAGATTAAGGCAAAGGTTAATCGTGAACGCATGCACACCTCACTCCTTTGTTGTCCCGTTTCGCATCTTGTCTAATTTACCTTTACCCGGAAATTCTCTCATTACTTGAAAAAATAGTAGGAATCACAAGAAAAATGGGGAATAGAAAGGAAAACGAAAAGGTGAGGTGTGGGCATGTGGATGATGGTTGGTGCGCTAGGATTGGTTGCTTGTGTATGGATCGCGTTCGGTTGGTTCACCATTGGTAATGCAAAGCGACGAGTATGGGGAGGTCTTTTTTCACTCAGTATGACTTGTCTGTTTGCACCGCTCTTCCTCGTGAAACTTGGAGAACAGTATGGATTTGTTGGGATTCAAGTAGGGTTGACCGCTTTATTCGGCGTACTCGCAGGTGCATTTTTCTTTGTTGCACTCGGATGGACAGGACGCCCGGCGAAAGTTCGAAAAGTGAGAACGTTATCAGAAGACCCTGATTTATTTTGAAGCATGACTTACCACTCCTACGGTATAATGCGGTCATAATGATGTTGTGAGGGAGTGGGGATCATGATTAAACCGCCAATGTTGCAAGTGGGGGATACGATAGGGATCATTACGCCTTCTTTTCCGGCACCTGTTCAGTTTGAGGGGCGTTACCAACGTGGGGTTGAACAGCTCAAGCGGATGGGATTCAAGGTGAAAGAGGGCACGTGTACATATAAAACAGAAGGATATCGGTCCTCGTCCATTCGGGATCGTGCTGACGAACTAAACGCATTTTTACATGATCCTGAAGTGAAAGCCATCATCAGTACAATCGGTGGAACAAATTCGAACTCGGTGTTACCATATATCGATTATGAACAACTCCGACGTCATCCTAAAATCATCATGGGATATAGTGATGTCACGGCAATCTTGATGGCCTGTTATGCCAAAACGGACGTCGTCACATTTTACGGTCCGGCAATCGTCCCCTCATTTGGTGAATACGGAGGGATGTTCGAGACGGGGGAGCAATATGTCAAAGACATTCTCTGTTTAGAACGAACGGCTCCGTTTCAGTTACATATCCCTGATGAATGGACGGAAGAGATGCTCGATTGGTCGACACAACAACGTGTCAAGACGTTCCAACCGAATGAAGGATGGATTTCTCTGAAGGATGGAAAGGCACAAGGAACGTTGATTGGCGGGAATCTGAACACGATGTCTGGGTTCTTCAAGTCGGATTATTATCCCGATTTGAAAGGCGCGATTCTATTCCTAGAAGACTCGTTTAAGACGATGGCTGAAGAAGAACGTTCGCTTAGTATGCTGAAGCTGGCGGGTGTGTTTGATGAGATTTCGGGTCTGATTATCGGGAAGCACGAGCATTTTCAAAATCAATCAGCTCCCTTCTCATTCAACGACTTGTTGCTTGAAATCATCGGAGAAAAAGATTTTCCGATTTTGACGAATGTCGATATCGGTCACACGTTTCCATCACACGTTTTCCCGATTGGCATTCAAGTTGAGTTAGATACGACGAATGGGGTTATCCGATTTTTAGAAGATGGGGTGTCGGAATGAAGGAGCACCTCACTATTTTTGACGAGAATCACCGGAAAATAGGGGAGAAGGAGCGAAATCAAGTTCATGTTGACGGGGATTGGCATGAGACGTTCCACTGCTGGTTCTGGAAAGAAGACCTCATCTATCTTCAGCGGAGGAGCATGGAGAAACAGGATTTTCCCGGGAAATATGATATTACGGCAGCGGGACACCTTGCAACAGATGAGACAATAGCGAATGGCGTTCGTGAAATTGAAGAAGAGCTCGGACTGTCATTGACGTTCGAACAGCTCACCTTTATGGGAATCTTTGAAGACGTGATTGAACTGGACGAGTTTCTTGATCGCGAGTTTGCACATACGTATTGCTATGTCTATCAAGGTGAGCCGATTCATTTTGACGACCAGGAAGTGATGGATGTCGTAGCTGTTCAAAGAAATGAACTGAGGTCGCTGACAGAAGGATGCATGTGTACGATTGAAGGATGCTCTCTTATGACGAATCATCTTGTTCAAATCACGCAAGCCGATTTAGTTCCGCATCGTCAGACTTACTGGCAAAACATATTTGAGAGTTTGACACGAATGGATGCCTCAAATCGTTAAGGAAAGAATACGTTGTTCGCCAATCGGTCCACCGATTCGACGTCCGGTATCGCTCCACCCAACGTTCGTATAAAGGGAGAAAGCGGCTTCGTTTTTAAGATTGACCGACAGGACGATTTCACGAATGTGAGGGAAGTGTTGCTTTACGAACTGCGGAAGTGCTTGGAGTGCAGCTTTAGCGTAGCCTTTCCCCTGGTCCTCATGGTTAATGGCAAAGGCGGAGAAGAGCAAGGCATTCGACTCGGTTGTATAGGAAGCAACGCGTTCGTTGTCATGCAGTAAGAACATCCCAACTGGTTTTGACGCGACGATGACAATCGGATAAATGCGATCGGGCAATGGGTCATCCATGTCTTTGGGCAGGGTCGTATACTTTTCTTGGTCCGTCGGTAGTGCGAACGTATTGAGAATCGATTGATGCGTATCATTTCGATATTCGAGCGTAATTTTCATAAGGGGTCTCCTTCGGGCTTTATTGATTTTCATTCAGAAAGGGGAATTATATGTCGACACAGTTTACATACCGTCAAAATCCACCATTACAAGATTTATACCGCGCGTTTATGAGCGGTTTTTCTGATTATATTATTCCGTTTCAATTTGATGAGCAGACGTTCGAAGATGTTTTTCTTGTTCGTGATCAAAATCAGCCGTCCCGTTCCATTGTAGCCTATGATGGTGAAGAACCTGTCGGTGTCGTGTTAACCGGGATTGCACATCTTGATTCAGGATGGCAGACACGTTGTGGTGGACTTGCTGTCGCCCCACATGTCCGAAAAGCAGGAGTCGCGACCGAATTGATGAGACGATTTGAAGAGGCGGCAGTAGGCACTCGTTTACTCGAAGTCATTCAAGGCAATGATGCGGCAGTGTCTCTCTATGAACGACTAGGTTACGAAACGACTCGAGAAATCCTCTACTTCCAAGCGGTGTCATTAGAAACGAACGCAGACATGACGTATGAACCGATTCAAACGTTATTTGATGAGTTGTATCCGGCGGCGAGTCACGTTCCGATTTGGCAACGCGATGTGCGCGTGACCCAACAAGCTGCTGAGTTAGTGAAAGTCGTAGAAGGGAATCGAATAGGATTTTTGTTATACCGCGATCACGTCTTGCTCGATGTTTTTGGACAAGCAGAAGAAGCGGAATGGCTATTGCGGGCGGCCGCGAGCCGATCGCCACTTCATGTCACGTTGACATCAGACCGTCCTGAATGGGTCGAAGCGGCACGACGATTGGGATTTGTCCAAGACGAGATTGCCCAATTTGAAATGGTGAAGGACGCTTGATGAAGCGGTTGTTGGTCATCTGTATCATTGCGCTGATTAGTGGAAATACCGCGACCCTGATTGCGCTGACAACAAATCTTTCACCCGACCTGTCGCGAGGTATACTAGTAGTTAGTGTGAGTGTAACACTCCTTTCCATCGGTGGTATCGTCTGGGTGGGATACTATACAAAAAAACGCTAGTGAAATCCTTGTGAAGTGACACTTGAAAATATCACATCATGCTGTCATGTATGACATGAAAATGAAAAACTTCATATATTGAAATTTTTAACCCCCAGTGGTATATTCGCACATGTAGCTTTTTTGAAGCTCATGAATGTATTAATTTGGAGGGTTTATTATATATATGTGGAAACAACTCATCATGACAGCGGGTGTTGGTGTTCTCTTATTCCAAGGACAAACCGCATCTGCCGACAACATGTCCCCGCAAGACCTCGTTCAAACGGAAAAGTCATTGCAACAAACGAAGCAGCAGGTTAAAGATACGAAACAATCCATTCACGCCATTCAAACGAAGTTGAAGCAAGTCAATCATAAGGCGGAGGCGTTGCGAGATAAAATTGAAGGAACTTCTAAAGAATTAGAAGAAGTGGAGGAGTCACTCGTTCCTGCAGAACAGTCGCTCTTCGCAAAAGTCGTTTCTTCGGTGTTGCCGAGTGCGAAAGCGGAAGCCGCTGAAGCGGAAGAAGCACATCAAGAGCTTGTTGAAAAGAAAAACCAAGTAAATGAAGCATTGGAGCAACTGAAAGAAGAACAAGAGCAAATTGAAGCGACACGTCAAGACGTGAAAGCGTCGTATGACGAAAAGTCGAAACAATATAAGAAACAAACGAATCAGTTGAGTGATTTGAAGAAACAGTATGAAGCGATGGCACCCGATCGGTTCTTAATGCCGGCGGAAGGTCGCCTCTCTCAAGGTTTCGGTTCGGCGAGTGGACAGTTCGGATACACATTCCATAACGGTCTCGATATTGCTGCCAAAACAGGCACACCTGTATACGCCGCGGAAGCTGGAAAGGTGACAAAAGTCAGCTCGAGTGGACCTTATGGGAACCACATACAAATCGAACACAACGTAGACGGTCAAAAATGGACGACCGTGTATGCACACTTGCACAAAGTGGATGTCAAGACAGGTCAGTCGGTACGCCAAGGTGAACCGATTGGTCAAATCGGAAACACGGGCAACTCGTCAGGTCCGCACTTACACTTTGAGATTCATAAAGGGGACTACAATTTCTCGGCTAGTTCAGCTGGGAATTCCGTCGACCCGATGAAACTGGCAGAGCGCCTCGGTGGTGCTTCTCCGGTAAAAGCCACGTTTTAAGCAGACAGATGCCCTGAGCCTCTCGAATGAGGTCAGGGCATTTTTTACTGTTCGCGCGTAGGATCATGGTTGCCCTCGCTGTCGGCAATCGTATCTGAGCTTCCGTAGTCTTCTACTTGGGAGAAGGCGTCCGTTTTTTGACCAGGTTGATCCGTTCCGTCTAACTCTTTGCGTCGAGCTGTCTCATTAGGGTTCAACACGTCTTCTTCGACCGGTCGATCGACTTCATGCGCGTGCTCTTCCTCTTCTTGTGCCCGGGCGTGTTCGATGCAAAGGGTGGCTTCTGGAATGACTTCCAGACGGTCTAGTTCAATGTCTTTCCCACACACCTCACATTGTCCATACGTCCCATTCTGAATGGCTAATAGTGCCTTATCGACGTCACTCAAGAACTCTTCATCGAGTTCATTAAGGGCTTGGTCTCGTTCTCGTAAAAAGAGCTCTTCGCCCGAGTCGGCAGGGTGGTTGTCGTAATGAGAGAGCTCTCCTTCATCATATGTCTCTTCCCGATTATCCATGTATCCTTCGGTTTTTGCTTTTTCTTTCAATAATCGTTTTTTAAACGTTTCGATTTGTTCTTCAGTCAACATATCCATTCACTCTCCAGTTCTCAAGTCATTAATATAAGGTTTCCCATTTTATTTGTGTACAAACCATTTGAAGTGGAATCCCTCATGTCGAACGATGTTTAGAAAGGGTATGATGAGAATAAAGAGTTCTTTTAAAAAAGGAGGAACGAATCATGAGAAAAGTCGAAGTAGTGAAATACAATCCAGAATGGAATCAAAAGTTTGAAGAAGAGGCTGGTAAATTGAGTCGGTTATTCGAAGAGGAGCTTGTCGCGATCCATCACATTGGAAGTACATCGGTCGAAGGATTGGCGGCAAAACCAATCATCGACATGATGCCGGTCGTACGGGACATCGAACGAGTCGATGACTACACGGAGCGGATGGAGGCACTCGGGTACCGTGGACTTGGTGAATATGGGATTCCGAAGCGTCGCTATTTCCGTAAAGGAGAAGAAGAACGGACGGTTCACGTGCATGTGTTTGAAGAAGGGAATCCGGATGTCATAAGACACCTTGCCTTCCGGGATTACTTGCGAGCTTATCCTGACGTTCGCGATGCGTATGGTGAGCTGAAGCTTCAACTTGCGGCACAGCATCCAGAAGATATGGAAGGATACATTCAAGGAAAGCATGACTGGATCATCGAGACGGAACGGTTGGCGACGAAGTGGTATAAAGAAAATCAAGACGCGTGAAACCTTTTTATGGAAATGGTCGTATAATACATCAAACCTTAAAGGGGGAGATGTCATATGAAAAGATTTCTCGGGAAATGTGTGGAATACGCTTTGGCCGCACTTGTCTTCGTCGGTCTGTTCTTTGTCCTTCGCGCGATTGCCGGTGACTCGGACAAAGGGTACATGTTGACATTGCTCGGTACATTTTTTCTCGTCTTACCTAGTTCGCTCTTGATTGGCCACTTTCTGGCTCGTCCACTTCAACGTCGCTTAGAGGGGAAAGGGACTTCGACTTCGAAAGAGCATCTGTTGCATGGGACTGAAAAACCACATGGGGTGATAGAAGATCGGAATCACACAGGATTTAACGGTTGATGGACAGTGTGTTCGTCTCAACAACAGATGCCCGACTCATCGCACGATTGAATCGTTCCATTCATGAACATCATGTTCGCATGAATTCAGATTACTTTGCGGAATATGAGGAAGAGAAGATATATGAATCCTTTCTGACGCTGGTGGGGAAACCGGGTCATCATTTCATGGTGATGGAAGTAGAGGCGACCCCTGTCGGCTACATATGGTTCGAGGAGAAAGTGGGTGAAGCAAACGCATTTCGCCAAGCTGTTCGCGTGGTGTATGTTCATCACATCAGTATCGACCCCATGTATCAACGGAACGGTTACGGTCGGCGTGTGATGGAATGGATGGAGCAATGGGCACTTGACCACCAATTCAGATCGATTGAACTAGATTACTGGATGAGCAATACGGATGCCGCCTCGTTTTATAGCGAAATCGGGTTCACCCCAAAACGTCAGATTGTCATGAAAAAATTGGAGGAATGAGATCATGGAGGAGTTACTTACAATTGGAATTGGTATTCTCGGAGTTCTGTCGTTAGGTTGGTTCTTTTATAGTTACTGGCTCGGATATAAAGGGGGCAATATCGTCATGACCCTCGATGAGCACTATACAAAACTAGAAGAGTACGTACCTGCTATCTTGTCAAAACTATACGAAGATGGAAAAAGCGCTCACTATCTTGGCGACCGCAAGTTTGAAGTGGAGGGCAAGCGTTACGTTCTCGTCGAACGGACCGTACCGATTGGTCATGTTCCGACACAACAGACGGTGTTACAACCGGATCGATCATAATCAGAAAAGGGAGCTCTCAAGTCGAGAGACTCCCTTTGTTTATTTGACGGCTGGGGGACCGAACCTGCCGCTATGATAATCGCGGAAAGCTTGGCGGATTTCTTCTTCCGTGTTCATCACGAATGGACCATGCGCAATATAGTCTTCGCGAATCGGTTTTCCGGAATAGATGAGCACCCGTGTACGCGTCGTGGCCTTCAGTTGAAGTGTGCTCATCGCTTCAGATGTTTCATCGAACGTCAGTGTCGCCACATCAGTTTTACTGAGCGGAATTTTGGAAGACCCAACTTCAATTGAACCAGCGAGTACGTACAAAAAGCTGTTATGATTCGCAGGCAAGATGTGTTCGTATTCGCCACCTTCTTTCAGCGTTATTTCTGTCATCGTGATGGGGACGAGACTTTCCATCGGCCCTTTTACACCCACAATTTCGCCGGAATAGACACGAAGCTGCCCGCCGTCGAAAGGAACGAGGGGTGCGTCCTCGACGTATACGTTCTGATAGGAAGTGGTTGTTGTTTTTAACGACTTCGGCAAATTCAACCAGAGCTGCAGCGTATGGATCAAATCATCGTCAACCGCTTCTTCGGCGTGTCTAGCGGCCCATCCGGCGTTCATATACTGAACATCACCGGCGTCCAAAATCGAATGTCCCCCATGATTATCAATATGTTCTAGACGACCATCGATGACATACGTGATTGTTTGAAACCCACGATGGGGATGGTCCGAAAACGTCCCACGCTTGAACCAGTCTTCTGCCATCAAAATAAATGGATCGAACTCCTCTTTTTGTTCTGGAGGTAACACCCAGCCCTGTTGCACATGGGGATACCCGTTTTGTCGATAGGAAACGCGCCAATGATGGTTCACGTCACGTATAAATGGATTTGTCACAAAAATTCACTCCTTTCCCTTCCTATCTTCCCAAAAAATGTGTCTCATCGTACTATATTTGCTTCATGAATATGCAAAAAGACAGACGCATTCGCATCTGTCAGATTAAGTGTTTTGTTCAAACAGGTTATACCACTTGATGGCATCCTCACGTAGTAGCTTAAAATGGGCGCCTGTCTCTGAATTGGTCACGTACACATCTGCACCATCATAGCTAACATCAAACGTTTGGGCGCATATCCCTTGAAATAGGGTCACATAAGGTGTGGAAGCGGTCTTGCCTGCATAGGCGGTCGCGTTAGCTCGTTTGATGGCGCCAAAAATAAATTCCATTTCATCTTGACCGACATGTTGTAGGAAGGAGGCATCTTTTGATTCCGTTCCAAGGAGTGCCAAGTCATGAAAAATGACATGACGTTGACTACTTAATTTGTCGTGAATTTGTTCACTCAATTCTTTTCCATACAACAACTTGGGTTCATGATACGTCAAGGAGACGTTCTGACGATGGGCCGTTCCGTTTTTCATGAACGTAAAACTGTAGAGTGGATACTCGTGACCCGGTACAAGAACCGAAGGGAGTTGCGGAGCTGTTTTGGCTCCGAACATTTGTGAAATATGCGCTTCTTTCGGTCGCAATACTTCTTGATAGTCATTTTGATCTCGGCTCGTATAAATCGCGTATTGTAACACCTCATCAGACTTTTCTGTCCCGAGCCCGAGTGACAAATAGGGATGCCTTATTGATTCGACAGGAATGACGAGGCGGTCTTTGGCTTCGGACGATGTAAAGGTCAGTTCAAATTCACCACTGAAAGGCATCGTGATATGGAAAAGTGTATGCTCGATCCCTTTTCTTTCTGGATAGGGCTCATTACCTATCGGCTTTTTCATCTCTTGTGCGAAATGCTCATATTCATGGGGCTCAGCAAATCGGAATTTCGGAACATCCGGATAAGGTTCGGCCGTATATTGAACATCGTTTAAACTTTCAGGAAGCGTGTTAATTTCGGTGGCATATGTGACGGAATCGAGTTGACATTGGACATATGATTTATTTTCGACAGTGAAAAAAGTTGCGGTTGGAAAAGAAGATTCGGTGGCGGCATCAGTCAACGGTTGGTTCAATGTGACCGTCCCGAGCCAATGTCTTTCACCACTTGGAATTCTTTGAATCGCGTTGTCAGGCTGACATAACTCGATAATCGCTGCACGATCCGATTCGGGCATTTCAATTTGTTGTCCGTTTGGTAACAGGGCACGTCCTTGATAATATTCAGGAGCGGGTTGGAGTCGGAGTGCGCGTTCTTCCTCGCATCCGAATAAGAAAAACAGGATGACGAGGGTACTGAAAATCAGGTACTTTTTCACATCGGTACTCTCCTTCGATGAATCACTTTCACCATTCTAGCACCAATTTTTTGTGACTTTAGTCTTAGGAAAATTAATTTGTTATTTCGAAAAAAAATCAAAAAAACCGTCCAACTTGAACTGGACGGGGGATAAAACCATTTATGACTTATTTTTACTTTTTAACTTTTTTGTATGTCGATTTTTGACGAAAAAACGTTGATATTACGAGACATTGAAAAAAGCCGATTATTCTTCTAAATTATCACTTTATAATTCAGTGGGATTTATTTGATGAAGTTTCCTTCAATCAACATCTCGAGCGCGTGCCGACTTCAAAATTTCGAACCATTCTTCACGAGTGAGGTCGATTTGAAGGGCGTCGACTCCTGTCTGAACGCGCTCAATTTTTCCGGATCCGATAATCGGCATAATGTTCGCAGGGTGTTTGACGAGCCATGCATACACAATCGAGTCAATTCCGCTTGCATTGTGACGTGCACGAATTTCCTCGAGTTTTTCACGAAGGGGTGCATACTGTTCATCTTCGAAGAGTTGACCACCGGCTAGTGGACTCCAAGCCATAAGTGGCATTCGTTTTTCGTGACACAAATCGACCGATCCATCCTCAAAATGTTTCAATTGCATCGGAGAGAGTTCGAGTTGATTCGTCACAAGTTGGAATGGAAGGCGAGATTGAAGCAAGTTCTGTGTAGCCGGAACATGGTTAGATACACCGAACTCACGTACTTTACCACTATCGCGCAAGATGATGAAGGCTTCGGCCACTTCATCCGGATTCATCAGCGGATCTGGACGGTGGATGAGTAATGTATCAATGTGGTCAATGGCCAACTCTTTTAACGAACGCTCTGCTTGCGCGATGATATGCTCTTTTGTCGTATCGTAATAATTGAGTGTTTGACCTGGGTTAAATGACCCCGTCAATTTAATTCCTGTCTTTGTGACGATCTCCATTTGGTCTCGGAGTTCAGGCTTTAACTTTAAGGCTTCTCCAAATAAACCTTCACATGTGTAACCGCCATAAATGTCTGCATGGTCGAATGTCGTGATGCCAAGCTCGAGACATTGTTCGATGAATGTGAGGCGTTCCTGTGGGGTCATGTCCCAATCAGCGAGCCGCCACATCCCATGGACGATGCGTGAGAATGATAATTCTTCTGTCAAAGCGATACGTTGCATTATAACTCCTCCTTGGTTGTCAGTCGCTCTTCATTATACGTCTTACGAGAATGGACGTCACTTGTCACCTACTCAAGCAGTTTTGGCGTCAAATGAGCTTGTATGCGCTATGATGAGAGGGAAGAGAAATAGGAAAGAGGCGTGACAGATGAGTGACTATGAACAATATGCGGACGTCACCTTCGAACAGGTGGGTGACTCGTTTCAGGTAGCCTCGATGCACCCAGATCTTCGTTTACATGGGATTGGACGAAGTGCGGCCGTGTTTCGTTTAAAGGAAAAGAATCGTGTCATTAAAGTGTTCTTTCCAGGTTATGAACAAATCGCAACCGAAGAGGCAGCAATCTATGAAAAACTTAAGGGACTCCCTTACTTTCCGAAGTGCTATGATTCTGGTCCGTCATATTTAGTGATGGATTACATCGAAGGAAAGACGCTGTTTGAGTGTCTGACGGAAGGCGTCTGGATTGACCCTTCTTACATCGAGGTAGTGGATGAAGCGCTTCGACAGGCACGTTTACTAGGACTGACACCATCGGATGTCCACTTGCGTAATATCATTTTGACGCCAAACGGACAGATATTCTTGATTGATTTGGCACGCTTCAGACAAGGGCAACAAATCGATCATCAGTGGGAAGACTTGAAACGAATGTATCGATTATATCGCTATCGTTTCATGCCGAAACAATATGACGAGACATTACTGAATCGAATCGCTTACTTGTATCGCAGGTTCGTGAACGATCCGGATTCTTGAGCCGGGTCGTTTTTCTTTTATCGATTAGGGAACAGGAGTAACGTGTCCGAAATTGCAGAAGAAACGAAAGGGGAATGATGTATGGCTCATCGTATCTATGCGAACGAACTCGAAATGCTCCACGAATGTGTGGAAACGTGCAACTATTGTCTGGAATCTTGTTTAGAAGAAAAAGATGTACAGATGATGGTTGATTGTATCCGACTGGATCGGGAATGTGCCGCTGCCTGTGCGTTTCTTGCGGAAGCGATGACGCGTGATTCGGCATTCGTTCCTGAACTCGCGCGAGCGTGTGCAGTCATCTGTAAAGCATGCGCACAGGAGTGCGGGAAACATAAGCACGCACATTGCCAGGAATGCGCAAGAGTTTGTACAGAATGCGCCTCAATGTGTGACCGCTTGGCCGCATGATTTGAGTGACCGGTTGATGGGACCGGTCACTTTTTTCGTGTCTTTTGAAGAGGGGATTCGTATAATGAAAAAAACGAAAAGGTGGTATGGGGATGATTCGCAATTGTCGACGAGATGATCTTCAAATGATTTTACATATTTACAATGATGCGATTGTAAACAGTACGGCCGTCTATCACTATCAACCGGTGACACTCGAGAATCGAGTGGCATGGTATGAGGAGAAGAAAGAGCAAGATTGTCCAATCATCGTATGGGTAGAGGATGACGTCGTCATGGGGTTTGCGACGTTCGGTCCGTTCCGTCCGTGGCCAGCGTACCATTATACGGTTGAACATTCTGTATACGTGCATCCCGGTTACCGCGGGAAAGGCATTGGCAACAAACTGTTAAAAGAAATCATCCGTATCGCCGAAGTGAGAGGAATGAAAACGGTGATTGGTGGAATTGACGCATCGAACGTGACGAGTATCCGTGCGCATGAAAAAGTTGGATTCGTTCATTCCGGTACGATTCGAAATGCCGGATATAAATTCGGCAAATGGCTCGATTTATCGTTTTATCAACTTGATTTAGAAGGTCCTGCATCGCCTACCGAAGAGTGAACGGTCTAGAAAGATGGAGCCACCATACGATATACTGGAACGAGTGAATCGAATGGAGGAAATAGAATGACTGAGTACCCGAATTGCCCAAAATGCCAATCATCTTATGTGTACGAGGATGGCCCGTTGCTTGTATGCCCAGAATGTGCCTATGAATGGTCACCGAGTGAGGCGGCAGAAGCAGAAGCAGCGTCACAAATCAAAGATGCGAACGGAAACCCGCTTCAAGACGGAGACACTGTCACCGTGATCAAGGATTTGAAAGTGAAAGGAACCTCGCTTGTCGTCAAACAAGGAACGAAAGTGAAGGGGATTCGACTCGTGGAAGGTGACCATGATATCGACTGTAAAATCGAGGGACTTGGTGCGATGAAACTGAAGTCGGAGTTCGTGAAGAAAATCTAAAAAAGTGTTTCGGCGAGTTGCCGAAACACTTTTTGTATTACGAGAAGAACGGTTTGTACTCGCGACGTTCATGCATGATGGACACCCATTGAAGCGTCGTGAACTCTTCGAGTACCCATTCACCGTTGAAGCGTCCGAGACCAGAGTTTTTCTCGCCTCCGAACGGCATGTGCGGTTCATCGTTGACCGACTGATCGTTGACGTGAATCATGCCAGTTTCGACTTTTCGTGCAAAATTGGTTGCACGGTAAACCGAGCCATGAACGGCACCGCTCAATCCGTACGGTAATTCGTTCGAAAGACGAACAGCCTCTTCGTCATCTTTAAACGAAAGGATGACCGCGACCGGACCGAATATTTCGTTTTTCGCGAGCGGCATGTCATTCGTGACGCCACTGAGGACGGTCGGTTCGAGGACGTTGCCGTCCGCTGTCCCGCCAGTATGAACGGTCGCGCCGGCATCAACCGTTTTCTCGATTTGGTCTAAGATGCGATTGACTTGATCGTGGTCGATGAGCGGGCCGACTTGTGTATCTTTTTCATTCGGGTCACCCGCTTTCAACTGTTTAACGCGCTCGACATAGCGCTCCACGAATTCGTCATGAATCGACTCGGCGACGAGGATTCGGTTCGTCGACATACAGATTTGTCCTTGGTGGAAGAACTTGCTATAGACGGCTGATTCGACGGCACGGTCGAGGTCGGCATCATCGAGAACGACAAACACGTTATTCCCACCGAGTTCAAGTGCTGTTTTCTTCAACAAACGACCTGCCTTTTCCGCAATCCCTTGACCGACCTCGGTCGAACCTGTGAACGAGATGAGGCGCGGGATTGGGTGTTCGACGATGGCGTCCCCGATTTCAGACCCTCGTCCGACGACAACGTTGAGCACACCTTTTGGAAGTCCTGCTTCTTCGAAGAGGGATGCGAATAGGAGACCACCCGTGACTGGTGTCGCCGTAGCCGGTTTGACGACGGCCGTATTCCCCGTCGCGAGAGCTGTCACGATTGAACGGACAGCCAAGTGGAACGGGAAGTTCCATGGGCTGATGATGCCGATGACCCCAAGTGGTTTGCGATATACCCGGTTCTCTTTATTCGGAACGATCGAAGGTTTGATGAGCCCGTCCATACGGAAAGGGAACGTCGCGGCTTCTTTGATGATTGCCATTGATGCAGCGAACTCACTCTCTGCTTTGATACGTGTACTACCGGACTCTTTCACGAGCCAGTCGACGATAAAGTCTTTGTTGTCCATCGTCAGCTGGGCAAACTTCTCAATCAACTCACGTCGTGCTTGTGGAAGCATGTCGGCCCAGTCCGTCTGAGACGCTTTCGCTGCTTCATAAGCACGATTCAAGTCCTCTTCATCCGCTGATTGAATCGAGAAGAGAGTCTCGTTCGAGAATGGATTGACGTTGTCGATCGACTTTTCACTTGATCCATTTACCCACTCACCATTGATGTACATGTTCGTAAAATCTGTATGCATATTTGAACACTCCTTTGTTTTTTCTTCACCATAAGAAGTATTCACTTGTTTTAGAAAAATAAACATATCAATGTATTGGATTTGGTAAACTTGAATCAAGTAAATTCAACAAGTTTAGGAGCAGACGATGAAAACTTGCTGTGTGAGTTTATTCCTCTTCGTGCCTTGGGCATTTTTTGTGGCGGCAATGGATTATGTATGGGGTTTTCCATTTGGATATTTGATTGTACCGGTGATCATTTGGTGGGTAACAAAACAATCTTTGAGGCATTTGCAAATACGCTTTGTATTAGCTTTCTTGCTTGGATCGTATGGTGTGTCGGTTTATTTGGCCTACTTGTTTGAGAACGATTGGGGATACTTCTTCAAGCCGTTAACGCTCAGTGGGGTTGTTCACGCATGGTCGGTCGCGATATTGATTGGGGTACTCGTGATATTGATTAATTATGGAGCTCAAAAATAAAACCAGTCATCTAATAGACATTGAGAGGGGGATACGGCATATCTCCCTTTTTTGATGTTCGTTTCTACTTCCTGTACAGTTAAGACGAAGAGAGGGGGTAGAAAGAAATATGAAACGTTATGAAGCGATTTTATTTGATATTGATGACACACTACTAGATTTTAAACAAAGTGAACATGTCGCCTTGGAACAGTTACTTGCATCCTACAACGTCCGGATGACGGATGAAGTGAAGTCGCGCTATGTCGACATCAACACGGACCTGTGGCGTGCGTTTGAGCGCGGCGAAGTGGACCGGGAAGAAGTGCTCATCGGTCGTCACACGAAACTGTTCGATTCGCTCGGTCTCACGGTCGATGGACCATATGTCGAACAGCAATATCGAGACTATTTACATGCAGGCGTGCACATGGTTGATGGTGCTTTGGAGGTCGTGCGAAAGCTGAGCAACGATTATCCGCTCTATATCGTCACAAACGGTGTGACGGAGACGCAATTCAAACGGTTAGAGTCATCTGGACTATTGCCGTACTTCCAAGATGTCTTCGTATCGGATGCGACCGGCTCGCAAAAACCGATGAAACCGTTTTTCGACTACGTCTTCGACCGAATCCCGAATGTAGCGCCAGAGAAAGGTTTGATTATCGGTGACTCGGTCACGGCAGACATCGCCGGTGGGCGGATGTATGGTTTGGATACGTGCTGGTTCAATCCGAACGAAGTGGCTGCGACGATTGAGTCAACGTATGAGATTCGACATTTAAACGAGTTGAAATCGCTACTCTAAGTTCAAGCTGGATTGAGTGAATGAGTTGGCAAACGGTTCGGGAGTTGAGCGAGTATTTCCGGATAAAGCGTGACGTCTTGTAGACGGTCAAGCTTTATCCAACGATAAATCAGGTGATCTCCTTCAGGTCCATAAAAGTCTCCGTCTTGGAGCGGGAGGTCACCGTCTACATAAAAGTACAGTCCAATCTCATGAAACGGCTGATTGTTGTACGTAAATAAGTTCTCGTGCACGAAAGCGAACGTGGTATCAGTCACGTGCATGTTCAACTCTTCATGTAGCTCGCGTGCGAGGGCGGTTGCGGCTTCTTCACCGAGCGTGACGCGCCCCCCGGGTAATGCCCAAAAGTCATCTCGGATGTTTCGGTGAATCAATAAGTGACCGTCTTTCACAAAAATACCAGCAACGCGGTAATTGAAAACGCCGTGTTCAGTAGGAAATACGAGATCCATCTATATCACTTCCAATCATTGTAATCTGTTCTAGTATACCTGAAGGAGGGATCATATGTTTCAACCACATACGCAATATCGAGATGAAAATTTTCGTGACGTGACACTCCGTGACGAAGTGTTGTCACACGTCACGTTCGAGAACTGTCGCTTCACATACGTCGATGCGACGGAACTACAGACGGAACGCTGTCAGTTCATCAACTGCGACTTCACGGATTCAAAATGGAATGCGTCCCGTCATGTCGGGAGTTCATTTTTAAACTGTCAATTCCATGGTGCCAATTTGTTCATGAGTGAGTTTGAGCAATGTAAAATGACGGGATCTTCCTTTGAGGAGAGTCAGTTTGAAGGCGTCCGGGTAACGGAAGGGGATTGGTCATTCGTCAACCTTCGTCACGTGTCGCTCAAGAAGATGGATTGGTCCCACGTTCGTTTGGTCGAGGCGGACCTGTATGGAACGGACTTGACCGAAACGGTTTGGCATCAGGCGGACTTGTCACGGGCGACACTTCAACATGCGGTGTGCCGTGGCGCCGACTTCAGAGAAGCACTTGTCGATGGGGTTGATTTTTCGAACGTGACGTTACAACAAACAAAACTAGACGCGATGCAGGCGATTCAAGTCGCGCGCTCATTGGGGGCGATTGTAGAATGAAACCAGAACAAATCATTGAGCAGTTGACTGCGTTCGCAAAAGAACGTGAACAGATTCGAACGGTCGTCTTGAACGGCTCACTCGTCAATCCGAACATCCGACCAGACCCGTATCAGGATGTCGACCTTGCCTTTTATGTGGAAGACGTCCGAGCGGTTGCGGTCGATCGCTCATGGATTGACACGTTTGGAGAGGTCTTGATCATGCAGACACCTGAAACGACTGATTCCGAACGACATATAACGTTTTTAGTGCAATATGTGGACGGACATCGGATTGATTTGACGATTCGAAGTGTGGATCAACTTGAAACCATGCTTGAAGCCGACTCGCTCAGTCAAATAATCTTTGACCGAGATCATCATCCGGTCGTCACGCCTTCTGACCTGTCGTATCGCGTGAAACGTCCGTCTGCTGACGAGTATGCGGCATGTTGGAATGAGTTTTGGTGGGTGTCACTTTATGTTGTCAAAGGAATCAAGCGACACCAGGTGTTATACGCGCTCGACCACCTCGATATCATGCGGAATATGCTCCGTCAGATGATGGAGTGGAACATTGGCTATGCGACGGAATTCTCCGTGAATCTAGGGAAGTCCGGTGACGGGATCCGCGACCATTTGCCAGAAGAGTTATGGGAGATGCTCACGGCAACATACGCTTCAGCTGAGTTGAGTGCCATTGAAGATACACATGATCGGTTGCAGTCGCTCTTCTTCTTTTGTGCACAACGTGTCGCCGAACAAGGGGATTTCGTGTTTCGAGAAGAGGAAGCCAGACGCGTTCGTGCCGCATGTGCAACACTTCGACATTCAAACGATTAATGACGGCGAGAGCCGGGAAACGCTCCTTATAGAGAAAGGAGCGTTTTTTCATGAATCCATACACGACATTTATTGCCCTACTTGTTGGGAGTCTGGTCCTCTTTGTCGGCATTCGTCTAAAGAAATGGCCGATCATTCTGGTTGCGATGCTTCCCCTTGGTCTTGTTGCATTTAATATGTTTTTACTCATCACGGGACGATAGGAAGATTTTCACTTGTCTTTTTGATAAATCGATTTGATGAAGAAGGCACTCGGTAACAAAATACCGATGGCTCCTTCGATGATAGCGAATAATCGGGTTAAACCGACCGGTAACAAATCACCAAAGCCAATCGAAAGTAAAGTGACACCGCTAAAATACAATAAATTTTCCCAAGTCGGTTCGACGGCATTCATGGATTCGAGTGAAGTCACGAGAATGACTGAATCACGAGACAGTGCATAATAAATCAATGTGAATCCTAACATGACACCGAATAGGCTGACGAACAACTGAGTGAACAATCTTCCATCAAATCCTGTTTGCTTGTACGTTCGACGTTTGAAAAACCAAAATACGTTCAAACTGATGAACAGTAAGGCAATCGTCAATAAAATGGTATTCAATCTCTACACATCCTTTTCAGTATGAACAGAGTCACTTACCCATTCCCGTAACGAAGAATAGGAAACGGAATCAGAAAAGGTTTGCAATTGATGAAAAGATTGATAGAATGTGGTCGAAGACGACTGAATTTCATAATGTTTGCCACTAGGGGAGTCGCGTCACGCGGCTGAGATGGACATGGTCCAGACCCTTCGAACCTGATCTAGTTCACGCTAGCGTAGGGAAGTGGGCGAGACGACTCATATGGCTTCACCTAGATATGATTGTTCGAGACGCCGCTTCCGTTATGGGAGGCGGCGTCTTTTTTATCAGTTTATAAGGGGGAGTTATTATGAAATTTACAGATCACTTACGTCAAGAGGCGGATGGATTGTTTGAGGCAAGCTTTCATCACCCATTTGTTCGTTCACTCGGAGAAGGGACGCTCGATGAGAAGAAATTCAGACATTACGTCATGCAAGACTCATACTATTTGAATCAGTTTTCAAAAGTGCAGGCCAAAGGGGCAACCCTCGCTCCGACGATGGAACTATCGAGCCGCTTTTTGACGCATGCGCTACACACGATTGAGGCGGAACTCTCCCTTCATCGAGAGTTCTTTACGATGCTCAACGTGACGGATGTCGAATTGGCGACATTTGAGCCAGCACCGACCGCTTATGCATATGCCCTTCATATGCAACAGGCAGGACCGACTCTCGGGGACGTATTGGCGTCAATCCTTCCGTGTTATTGGGTGTATTACGAGATTGGAGAACGTCTTAAAGACAAGCGTCCTGATCATCCGATTTATTCGGCTTGGATTGCGACGTATGGTTCGGAGTGGTTCCGTGAGCTGGTGGAAGAGCAAATTGATCGTTTGGATGAACTGGCTGGTCAAGCGACAGAAGAAGAGCGCGTGCGCTATACGAAACTATTCTTGAAGAGTTGCTATTACGAAGTCGCTTTTTGGGAAATGGCGTGGACGCTTGAGTCGTGGACATTGTCGCAGGAGGTCAACCAATGAGACATGAGATTTGGAACGAGATTCGACAGCAGGCGCCATTGATTCACAATATCACGAACACGGTCGTGGCGAACTTTTCGGCGAATGGATTGCTCGCCATCGGCGCCTCTCCTGTCATGGCGGATGCAATCGAAGAAGTAGCGGAGATGACATTCGTGAGCGATGCGCTCGTACTTAACATCGGTACACTTGGAACGATGACGGAAGCGACGATGATTCGCGCAGGTCAGGCTGCGAACGAAGCGGGATGCCCGATTATACTCGACCCGGTCGGTGTCGGAGCGACGTCATTTCGACGAGATGTGGTCGAACGCATTTTGCGTCATGTTCGTGTATCGGTCATTCGAGGGAATGCAGGAGAGATTGCGACATTGATTGGCGTCGATTGGGCGGCTCGTGGTGTCGATGCTGGTGACGGTGCATGCGAGCCTCGACAATTGGCGCTTGAAGCAGCGAGACGATACGGATGTGTCGTGGCCGTGACTGGAAAAGAAGATATGGTAAGCGACGGGAACGTCGTTATGGAAATACATGGCGGGACGAAACGCATGACCGAGACGACCGGTACAGGATGTTTACTCAGTGCAGTGGTAGGGGCTTGCTTAGCAGTCGAAAAGAACACCCTTAAAGCGACGGTGACCGCCATGTCAGGCTACGCCTATTGCGGTGAGTTGGCGAGTGAACGGGCGGAAGGACCGGGAGACTTCCCGATTCACTTTTTAAATGCGCTCCATCAATTGGCACAGCATACCATTCCGACGAATCGAATTGAGGTGTCGACATCATGAGACCGCAAGTATTGACGATTGCAGGATCTGACTCAGGAGGAGGGGCCGGTATTCAAGCCGATCTTAAAACGTTTCAAGAGCTCGGTGTGTTCGGGACGAGTGTGTTGACTGCGATTACCGCTCAAAACACACTTGGGGTCCATGGAATCGAGGCGATTTCCACGGAAATGATTATCCGACAAATTGATGCGGTAGCGGATGATTTTAACATCACCGCCTGTAAAACCGGGATGTTGGTGGACGCTGAACGAATTGAAGCGGTAGCGAAGGGGCTCGAACGATATCGTTTCGAACATGTAGTAGTCGATCCGGTCATGGTGGCGAAAGGTGGCGCTTCCTTGTTGCAAGTTAGTGCAGTCGAAGCACTGCGCACGAAGCTGCTACCACAGGCGACCATCGTGACCCCAAATATTCCTGAAGCAGAAGTGCTGGCAGGAATGGAAATTCGAACCGAGGCAGACCGTATGAAAGCCGCACAGGCGATTCGAGCACTTGGTGTCGATACCGTCATTATCAAAGGTGGGCATACGGATGATGTGGAAGCCGTTGATTTGATTATGAGCGAGACTGAAACGTTCTGTGTAAAAGCACCTCGAATCCAAACGAAAGATACGCACGGGACGGGATGTACGTTCTCTGCCGCATTGACGGCCGAACTAGCGTATGGGAAGACACTACGCCAAGCCGTCGTAGATGCGAAGCAGTTTATTCATCAGGCGATTGCACATGGACTATCGCTTGGACAGGGGCATGGACCGACGAATCATTGGGGACATCGTTTAGCGAAAGAAGAGGTGATTACCGTTGACGTCATGTACGAAACAAGCGCTCGCTAAGCAGCTTCGCCTTTACTTTGTGTGTGGAACGACGGACACATCTGATTTGGTAGCGACCGTCAAAACGGCTCTTCGATGTGGTGTGACATGTTTTCAATTTCGCGAAAAAGGTAAAGATTCATTGTATGGAGATGAAAAAGAAGCAATGGCAAGGACGCTCCACCGTCTGTGTCGAGAAATGGGTGTTCCGTTCATCATCAATGACGACGTCGACTTGGCGCTCGCGATTGACGCGGATGGCATTCACGTCGGACAAGACGACTTACCTGCCAAACAGGTTCGAGAACGGCTAGGACCAGATAAATGGTTGGGGGTGTCTGTCCATACGATGGAGGAAGTCAGAACGGCTCTTCCATTTGCAGATTATGTCGGCATTGGTCCGATTCATGAGACGCAAAGTAAACTGGATGCAGGACATGTGCGTGGCACGGAACTGATTCAACAAGTTCGCCATCACTATCCACTGCTTCCGATTGTGGGGATCGGAGGTATTCGTCCAGAGCATGTGCCTTCAATCATTCGTGACGGGGCAGACGGCGTTGCCGTCATTTCTGCCATTGCTTCTGCACCGGATGTAGCAACGGCTACCCGGCGTTTCGCTTGTCTCTGAATTCATTTTTGAGGAGGAAGACAGATGAACGTATTTGTAATCGGTGCAAACGGTCAAATTGGCCATCAATTGGTGGAGAAGTTACACAAGGAAGGAAAGCATCACGTCACGGCGATGGTGCGTAAAGAAGAACAACTCGAGGATTTTAAGTCAAAAGGGTACAATGCGGTACTCGGTGACCTCGAAGGTTCAGTAGATGATTTGCAAAAAGCGATTGATGGAATGGATGTTATCGTATTCGCGGCAGGTTCTGGTGGAAGTACTGGAGCAGACAAGACACTCTTGATCGACCTAGACGGTGCAGCGAAGAGTATCGAAGCAGCACAAGCGAACGGGAACATCAAACACTTCGTCATGGTCAGTGCCTTGAAAGCGGAGGATCGCTCAGCTTGGCCAGATTCGATGAAGCCGTACTACGTAGCGAAGCATCATGCAGATCGTTTACTCGAACAGAGTGGACTCACGTACACGATTGTTCGTCCGGGTGCATTGACAGATGATGCGGGAACGGGCAAAGTGAACACGAAATTCGAGGGAAGTGGAGAGATTCCACGCGAAGACGTCGCATCATTCTTGGTGCATGTCCTTCATAACCATTCAAACGTGCAGAACAAAGCAATTGATTTGATCAAAGGGGATACCCCAATCGAAGAAACGCTATAAGTGTGTGACATCAAAAACGGGATGAGAAAACCATCCCGTTTTTTGTCGCGTTAAAGAGGGAAAAGAACGCAGGATAACGAAATAGAAGAATACGAACAGGTGAGGAGGTTCCGCATGACCGAGATGTTCATTTATCTGGCGGTCTATTTGTTGCCGTCATTTTTACTCGGCTTTTTAGCACTCAATGTCTTTCAACGAAATCCGAATAAAGTCGAGCATCGTTTGCTGAGCCTGTTTGTGTTCGGTTATTCGATGCTCTTCTTGGCTGAATTTGTCCGCCATCTATCGCCGATTGAATACAGTCCGGCACTCATTGCCTATTGGTTTGGGAACGCTGGGATTTTCATTTTTATCTTCTCTGTTCATTTCATATTAAGTATCACAGGCGTCGGCGCAAAGGCACCGAAGTGGTTGTATCCATGGGTCGTCTATTTACCATTGATTCCTGTTGTGTTGACGTATGTCCGTCAGGAGAATATCATCAACAGTCAACAGTTTGAACAAGTAGGCATTTGGATTTATCCTGAGTTCAACTCATCGTATTTGATTACGTTGACCGTCGGAAACATTTTTCATCTATTGATTATTGGTCTCATTTTTTATGCATTGAAGCGTGCGGAACGAAGAGAACACCAACGCGTGTTGCGCATGCTCTTTTGGACGGCGAATGTCGTATTGTTGTGGGATGTTGTCTTCGGTTATTTTCAATTCCGCGGGTTCATTCCGCCGTACTCTTATATGTATGGAGGACTCGTTTGGGCAGTCGCGTTGGTCATCGCGATGAATCGTTTAGACTTCTTAACCTCTTACGTGAAACGATTTGGGACACTGTATAACTTGAATCCATCTGCCATCTTATTGATTGATCCCGATGGAAAAGTGGAAAGTGCGAATCCTGCTGCGCGAACATTGTTTCATACGGTCCGTGTCGTGAATGAACGGTTTATCGATTTGTTGCCAGAAAAGAAAAAAGCAGAGTGGATGGAACACTACAGCCAACATTTTCGGACACGTAAAAAGTTTATAGAGTTTGAAACGAAGATTATGACAAAGTCTGGGCAAGAGCTTTACGTCGTCATCGATGGTGATTTTGTCGATATCGACCGCACGATTCACGGGATGATTATCATTCGGGATGTCCACTCGTTTAAAGAGGCCGAGCAAACAATCCGATTCTTTGCCTATCATGACCCACTGACGAAGCTGGCGAACCGACGTGCATTTTATGAACGCGCAGACCAGGCGTTGCTTAGTTCCTCGATGCTGTCTTTATTGATTATTGATTTGGACGGTTTTAAAGCAGTCAATGATACGTACGGTCACCAGATTGGAGATTATTTCTTAACTCATTTGGGTGGATTGCTGGAAGCGTCGACACGAGACGTTGGCTTGGCCTCTCGTGTTGGCGGGGATGAGTTTTATATTTATTTAGTGGATTTAACAGAATCGGAAGTGCTTGCATTTATTCACGAACTTCAGATGACGTTAAATCAAAACCCTTACCACACGTCCGATGTGACGATTCCAATCCGTGCGAGTATTGGGGTCAGTCATGCTCCCGACCAAGGAACAAATTTAGACACGTTGATCCATAAAGCGGATCAGGCGATGTATCAGATCAAGCAAGATGGAAAAAATGATTACGCCATCTATGACGAGGCGTTACATGGTCCGAAATAAAGGGAAAATAGTAGTGTTTGATTATGGAGAGGAGGATGCAACATGTCAGAAAGACCATTAGTAACGATGCGCGCCGAAGGAGAAGCCGGAGGCGTTAAGACGACTGTGCGTGTAGGCGATCACACCCCATTTATCGTGGATGAGCCAGAACGACTCGGTGGGACGAACAAGGGACCGAATCCACTCGAGTATCTTCTCGGTGCCCAGTCGTCCTGTACGACCATCATGATTGCCTATGCCGCCCAGGATTTGAACTTTGAGTATGAAGGGGTCGAGTTTGTAACAGAAGGGACGCTCGATCCTCGAGGATTCCAAGGGATGGAAGGTGTCCGAACTTACTTTGAGTCGACACATATGAAAATCGTATTGGATACGACCGAATCGGATGAGCGAATCGAAGCATTAAGGAAGGCTGTCGAGGCACGTTGTCCAATTCATAATCTCATGCATGCAGCAGACGTAGCGATGACGGCAGAATGGACTCGAAAATAAGGATGAGGGCAACCTCATCTTTTTTACATAGAAATCGTGAAAAGAGTACGGAGGGAAGACGAATGCATCACCGACCGATGACGCGTGAATGGGCATGTCAAATTCAAGAATGGACCTATGGAGCTCCTCATGACTTCTATAATCAATCGCCTTCTGAAGAGGGAATCGCCGAGTTGATGACGTATCAGGTGATTGTAGAGGAGCATGAGCTGATTGGATTTTATTGCATCGGTTCCCCGGCTCAAGTGCCCAATTCGACATATCCGTATTGTTTAGAATTTACGGATATCGGGTTGGGGATGCGACCCGATATGACGGGGAAAGGACATGGCCGATTGTTTGTGACGTACGTCATGGAGAGAGCGATGGAACGGGGCAAACCGCTTCGTTTGACCGTCGCCGCTTTTAACGAACGAGCGATTCATCTATACGATACGGTCGGATTTCGCACCATCACATCATTCGAGCGGAATGGTACCCCGTTTAAAGTGATGGTGCGCGATTAACCATATTGTTTTTGATGTGCCTTTTTACGTCGTAAATAATCCTCATCGGCACGAAGTTGATCCCAATACGTTTTGAAGATGCGAGCAGACTCTGCCTTCTCTTCGTCGATTTCGCGCTCATGGAGGTCACCGTCTTCTTTATATTTACGACCGCCTTTATAATTGGCATAGCGTCGGGCCCGCGTGTAGCCCATTTGGATGAACTTTCGGGCCATGTCCATCCCGACGAAATCGTCATTCGCGCGATACGCTTCAAACAATTCCATAATTTCTTCAGCAGATTGCTTCGCAATCTCGGGCGTCTTGAATCGCCAATGTGGCAAAATCTCACTTTTATACGGTTCGACGAGTAGTACGCCTTGTTCGCCACGCCCGACCCGATACAATTCGGGTTGTTGTCGGAAGTTGATTTCATCGAAGTTTAAGTCATAATCAAATGGCATGTTCATTCCTCCTCGCCTAACGTTTCCCATTAGGTCGGTGGAGGAAACAACTTGAAGGAAAAGGACGGGTTGATATGATCACTTTAGAGACAGAACGATTGATTTTACGGGCATTTACGTTAAAAGACGCAGAAGATATGTATCATTATGCAAAAGATGAGCGAGTCGGACCGATGGCTGGTTGGGCACCCCATGAATCGATTGAAGAAACAAGGGACGTCATTCAACTGTTTATCGAGGAAGCAGATGTATGGGCCATCGTCTTGAAAGAGACTGGGCAAGTGATTGGTAGCATCGGGTTACACGACCGAAGGCCAGACCCTTCGATTCAACATGAGGCACAGCGTGAGATTGGTTATGTGCTCAGTCCAGACAATTGGGGGAATGGTTACGCGCCGGAAGCCGTTCAGGCGATGATTCGATTTGGGTTCGAAGCGTTAGGGTTAGAGCGGATTTGGTGCGGCTACTTCAGCTTCAATGACCAATCGCGACGCGTCGTTGAAAAGTCTGGATTCACTTATGCGTTTACAAAACAACAGGAATTGACCCGGCTCGATGGACGAACGGTAGAATGTCTCGTCTATGTTCAACTAAATCCTACGTTCTCTACACATTGAAGCACGATTTCAATGTGTTTTTTCATGAAATCATAAAAATCTCTTGATATGTAACCGGTTACACATTAAGATGGTTTTGTAAGCGTTTCCAGAACGGAGGATGTCAAATGGCGACCATCAAACAAGTAGCAAAACATGCGAACGTCTCAGTGGCGACCGTATCACGCGTTATGAATAAAAGCGGATATGTGAGCGAAGAGGCGAAAGAAGCGGTCGAAAAGGCGATTGCGGAACTGAATTACGCGCCGAACCGAGTTGCTCGTTCGCTCTATAAAAAATCGTCGAATTTGATTGGACTTATCATGCCAGATATCACGAACCCGTTCTTTCCACAGCTGGCTCGGGCGATTGAGGATGTCGCCAATCAACATGGGTATCAAGTCGTCTTATGTAACACGGATGAACAACTTGAAAAAGAACAGACGTATTTAGTCGCCTTGCAAACGATGCACGTCGATGGCCTGATTATTACAACAAATCATTCGCACAATCCGAATTATGAGACGTTGGATTTACCGATGGTCGCACTAGACCGAATCGTAAAAGCGGGGATCGACGCCGTTGTATCAGATGGATATGAGGGTGGAAAGTTGGCGGCCGACACGCTGTTACAACGTGGTGCGACACGACTGGCACACATTGCCGGACCGGATCATCTCAAAACGGTCAAACGCCGAACCGAAGGATTTGTCGAAGTAGCGGGAGAGAAGCTCGTCGGGATGACCGAGTCGACGTTCACGTTCAAAGACGCCTTGAAAGCGTCCCAAGAGCTGTTCGACCATGCTTGGCCATTCGATGGCATTTTCGCAGCGAACGATGTGATTGCAGCCGCCGTATTACAGGAAGCAGTCCGTCGAGACATTCGTGTCCCAGAAGAGCTACAGGTCATCGGATATGACGGGATCGAATTAGGCGAGATGACGTCTCCGCCGCTGACGACCATCGTCCAGCCTATCTATGAGATGGGGCGAGTGGCGACAGAACGATTGCTCGATTTGATTGAGAAAAAAGACACGCGACCGAAAGAGATGTTATTACCGGTCACGTTACTTGAAAGACACACGACAAAGCGGAAGGAGAGATAAAGAATGAAACGCATTGTTGTCATTGGCAGTATATCGATGGATCTTGTCGTCACATCCGACAAACGGCCACAAGCCGGAGAAACGGTCATCGGTGAGTCGTTCCGCACCGTTCCAGGGGGAAAAGGTGCGAACCAAGCGGTCGCTGCCTCCAAATTAGGCGGCACTGTTCAGATGGTCGGTTGCGTGGGAAGTGATCCGTTCGGTCAACAGGTTGTTGAAAACTTCAAACGACACGATGTCGATGTCACGCATGTTCAGATCATACCGGAGGAAGTGACGGGTACGGCCCATATCGTATTAGCAGAAGGGGATAATTCGATTGTCGTCGTCCAATCGGCGAACAAACGAGTCGTTTTCACGGATGAGGAGCTCGAACATTTTCTCGACGAGCAGGCGTTCGTGCTCCTGCAACTCGAAATTCCAATCGAGACGGTAAAACAAGTGACCGCTTACTGTAAAGAGAAAGGGATTCCGGTGCTACTCAATCCGGCACCGTCTCAACCGCTTCCACCAGAAGTGATTGAGGACGTCACGTATTTAACGCCGAACGAACATGAATGCCGTGACTTATTCAACGGAATGTCCGTAGATGATGTTCTCAAACGTTATCCGAACAAGTTACTCGTCACGGAAGGCGTCCATGGCGTTCGATTCCATGACGGACGAGACGTCCGTCATGTGCCAGCCATCCGAGCAAACGTCGTCGACACAACAGGAGCAGGTGACACGTTCAACGGTGCACTTGCTGTCTCCCTCATCGAACAAGACGATTTGGAGACGGCCGTACGGTTTGCCGTAGTCGCATCCGGCATGAGTGTCGAAGGCTTCGGTGCACAAGGTGGTATGCCGACACGACAAGATGTACAACAACGATTGGAGCGCGTGTGATGAAAAAACAAGGAATTTTGAATAGTCATTTAGCAAAAATCTTTGCCGACCTCGGGCATACGGATCGCGTCGTCATCGCCGATTGTGGGCTACCGATTCCAGACGGGGTCAAGCGGGTCGATCTTAGTCTCCGCATCGGGGAACCTTCCTTTCTTGAGGTGCTCGATGTCGTCGAATCAGATTTGGTCGTAGAGCGCATCACGATTGCTGAGGAAATCCTCACACACAACTCGACGATTGCGGATTCACTGAAAGAACGGTACACGAGCATCGACATGTGTTCGCATGAAGACTTCAAACGGGAGGTCGCAAAAGCGAAAGTGGTCATTCGAACTGGGGAAGCGACACCTTACGCCAACGTCATCTTACATGCCGGGGTCATTTTTTAAGGGGGGATTCGATGCATATTCAGTTGAAAGGCATCCATAAGTCGTTCGGGCCAGTCTCCGTCTTAAAAGGAGTCGATTTCGAACTGTTGCCTGGAGAGATTCATGCCCTTATGGGCGAGAACGGGGCCGGGAAGTCGACATTGATGAAGGTGATGACCGGTCTGTATGCACAGGATGAAGGCGAGATTCTCATCGACGGCGCGAAACGTCAATTCAAGCACCCAAAAGAAGCGGAGCAAGAAGGCATCGCCTTCATCCATCAGGAGCTCAATATCTTACCGGAGATGACGGTGACAGAAAATCTGTTTTTAGGTCGAGAACTGACGGGACCGTTCGGGATGGTCAAACAGCAGGAAATGACCAGACGTGCCCGAGAATACTTGGCTGAATTGAACGTGTTCATGGATGTCGATGAAGTGGCGCGCAATTTGTCGGTCGGTCAGCAACAGATGATTGAGATTGCCAAGGCGCTCATGACGGATGCGAAGGTCATCGTCATGGATGAACCGACGGCCGCCTTGACGGATCGTGAAATTCAGGCACTCTTCGCAGTGTCACGGGCCTTACGTGATCAAGGTGTGTCCATCATCTATATCTCACACCGAATGGAAGAAATTTTTGACTTATGTGATCGGATCACGGTACTTCGGGATGGACAATCCATTTCGACTCGCATGATTCAAGACACCTCATTTGAGGAAACGGTGCGCGATATGGTCGGTCGTGAGATTGGAGAACGCTATCCGACGCGTACCGCTACACTTGGGGACGTCGTGATCGAGGTTGATGATTTAATAGGTAACCGGTTCCACAACGTATCGTTCAACGTTCGTGCCGGAGAAATCGTTGGGTTTTCTGGATTGATGGGAGCGGGGCGTACCGAGGTGATGCGTGCGCTATTCGGAGCAGACACCCACAAAGGGGGAGTCATTAAACTGAATGGGAAACCGATTCGAATCAAGACCCCAGCCGACGCCATCAAGCACGGTATCGCGTTTTTGACAGAGGACCGAAAAGGAGAGGGCTTACTCCTCGATTTCTCGCTAAGAGAAAACCTGTCGCTACCGACACTTGATAAACGAGCAAAAGGATCGGTCATCTCGAAACAACAGGAGGAGACGTTCGCCGAGACATACTTACAAAAATTGCGGGTCAAACATCATTCGATGGAACAAAAAGTGAAGTCGCTGTCTGGTGGGAATCAACAGAAGGTTGTGCTCGGTAAATGGTTAGGTGTCGAACCGGACGTCTTGATTTTGGATGAACCAACCCGAGGCGTCGACGTCGGTGCTAAGAAAGAGATTTACAATATCATGAGCGATCTCGCGGAATCAGGTGTCGCCATCATCATGGTCTCTTCTGATTTACCGGAAGTGCTTGGGATGAGTGATCGGATCGTTGTCATGCGGGAAGGTGTCGTAACCGGAACGCTCACGAAAGAAGAGGCGACACAAGAAAAAGTAATGACGTATGCGACAGGAGGGCAATGATATGGAATTGAAAGCAACAACTTCGCTGAAGCGCCCGGGTCGACTCGGATGGGGACAAAAATTAGGACCGCTGTTCGGTCTACTCGTCATCGTCGTCGTCGTGACGGCGCTCGAACCAGGATTTTTATCATTAAATAATATCTTTAACGTACTCCGCCAAGTGTCGATCAATGCCTTGATTGCCTTCGGGATGACGTTTGTCATCTTGACAGGGGGCATCGATTTATCGGTCGGTTCGATTTTGGCGCTCGCTTCTGCACTGGTGGCAGGCATGATGGTGGACGGTCAACATGCGGTTATGGCCGTTGCACTCGGCTTGATTGCAGGTGCCGTTCTCGGAGCGTTCAACGGGGCGGTCATCACGTACGGAAAAGTGGCACCGTTCATCGCGACATTGGCTACGATGACCATTTATCGGGGATTGACGCTCGTCTATACGGACGGAAGACCGATTACAGGTCTCGGGAATTCCGGTTGGTTTGAGATGCTCGGACGTGGTTATTTCTGGATCATTCCGGTGCCGGCATTGACGATGCTACTCGCATTCGGTGTCCTTTACTTCATCTTGAAGAAGACGACATTTGGTCGTCATACGTATGCGATTGGTGGGAATGAAGAAGCGGCTAAATTGATGGGGATTGGCGTCAATAAAGTCAAAATCATGATTTATTCGCTATCCGGTATGCTTGCGGCACTCGCTGGCATCATCTTGACGTCACGTCTCAATTCCGCACAACCTACAGCAGGAACGTCGTATGAACTCGATGCCATCGCAGCGGTCGTTCTCGGGGGAACGAGTCTTGCGGGTGGTCGCGGCTGGATTGTCGGGACGTTGATTGGGGCGTTGATCATCGGAACATTAAATAACGGATTGAACCTTCTTGGCGTATCATCATTCTTCCAACTCGTCGTAAAAGGTGCAGTTATATTGTTTGCAGTATTGCTTGATCGTCGACAAAACGCGTAACACGCGAAAGGGGAAAACGGAACATGAAAAAATGGACAGCTTGGCTACTCGCACTGACAATGGTACTGATGGCAGCTTGCTCGACTGAACAACCGGGGTCATCGTCTGAAACGGAAACGAAAGATGGCGATTATGAAATCGGCTTATCGATCTCAACATTGAATAACCCGTTCTTCGTCGCACTGAAAGAAGGCGCAGAAGAACAGGCGAACGAAATGGATGCGACGTTGACGGTAGCGGATGCGCAAAACGACGCGGCGAAGCAAGTGAATGACGTCGAAGATATGATTCAAAAGGGGATGGATTTGATTCTCATCAACCCGACAGATTCAGAAGCAGTCGGCGCGGCGGTACAAGCAGCGAACGATGCAGGCATTCCCGTCATCACGGTAGACCGTAACGCTGAAACAGGGGACGTCGTCGCCCACGTGGCATCAGATAACGTCGCAGGTGGACAGTTGGCGGGTGACTACATGGTCGAACTCGTAGGCGAAGGGCAAAAAGTCGTCGAGCTCGAAGGGATTCCAGGAGCGTCTGCGACACGTGACCGCGGACAAGGATTCAACGAAGCGATCGATGGGAAATTGGAAGTCGTGGCAAAACAATCAGCAAACTTTGACCGTGCAGAAGGATTGACGGTCATGGAGAACATCTTACAGGACAATAAAGACATCGTCGCTGTATTCGCACATAACGATGAGATGGCACTCGGTGCCGTTCAAGCACTCGAAGCGGCTGGAATGAGTGACGTGAAGGTCATCGGATTCGATGCGACAGACGATGCCGTCAAAGCGGTCGAAGGTGGGACGATGGCAGCAACGGTTGCCCAAAAACCAGCTGAGATTGGGAAGTTGGGTGTAGAAGCGGCAATCAACCACCTGAAAGGTAAAACAGTAGAGGAAAACATTCCGGTCGAACTCGAATTAATCAAATAAGTAAGAAGAAACCTCACGATGCCTTGATTTCGGGTAGAGCTCGTGAGGTCATTTTTATTTATATGGGGAAATGAGAAATTGTGTATCGTTGTTCATATATTTTAAAGAGTACTGCACTTCTATTAAAATGACGGTTTCGCTTGCTTTTAACATATGTGCTTTTCCGCGTTGAATTGAGATGGCATTGGTCGGTCTTACCTCAAATGATTCTCCATCAATCGTCACGATTGCTGTGCCTTGGAGAATCGTCCAAATTGTATCGGTCTCTTCATGATAATGGTAACTGAGTTCTTTCCCTGCTTGAACGAGCATGCGACGTGTCACACTGTGATGCCCATCGGCGAGTGTCTCATGATGGATGACTTCCGACTGCCCCCATCGCTTCCATTTGAATTTTGGATAGTCGTCGGATGAGGCGAGATAATCTTTCAGCTGCGGGGTCGCCTCTTTCTTCGAGACGAGAATTCCATCCGCGTTGACGGCGACGACAAGGTCTTCTAGCCCAATCCCAATCAAAGGAAGGTTCAATTCATTGATCACATGCGTGTTCGTCGATTCGAACAGTTCGACTTGACCGTGAGTTGTGGACGTCATTTCTTCAGTCAATGTGTTCCATGTTCCTAAGTCTTTCCAATCGCCATCGTAGCGGTGAACGAATACCGACTCTGCATGTTCGACAACGGCATAGTCAAACGAAGTCTTTTCTAATTCGTTATAGCGTGAAGTGAGGTCTGAATAAGTTGTCGGTAAGTTTCGTTCTGCTAGTTCATCAAGTAACAGATGTAACTTGCAAGCAAAGATTCCACAGTTCCAAAGGGCACCTTGTCCAATCAACTGTTCTGCTACATCGACGGTCGGTTTTTCCTGAAATAGGCGAACCGAGGACATTTGGGCCGTCTCGTCTGGAACGATATATCCGTATTTTGATGTCGGATGAAGGGGTGTGACCCCAATTAGATGCAAAGCATCATCGTTCGCTTGGACTGCTTCATCGACTTGAGGGAAATATTCAAAGAAGCGGAGGTCGACGTAAGCATCGACCGGCATCACAAGTACCGTTTCATCCAGAGGCACATGTTGCTCGTTTAAATAGCTTGCCCCGAGAACGATAGCGGGAAATGTATCACGACGAGTTGGTTCGGAAATGATATTAGTATCTGTACCAACTTGATGAATGACACAATCTTTTTGCTGAACATTTGTGATAATGAAAGCGTTAGTGTCTAAATCTTGTGTTTTTAGTTGATTATAAACTCTTTCAAGCATTGATTGTTTCGTTCCATCTCTGCTAGGCAATAAACGAATGAATTGTTTGGCATTCGAATTGTTCGAAAGTGGCCATAGTCTTTTTCCATCACCGCCAGATAATAATAGAATCTTCATCGAATGTCCTCTCTTCAAATAGAGTTTCTCATCTATTTCGCCAAACGTCGGACTATCCCTGTCTAATCAAAAAAGAGACAGCCGATTCCGGCTATCTCTTTACAATATAGGGCGAAGCAATGCGCGAACGGGACTTCCATCCCCTTCGACGATTGGGAGAGGGACGGCATTCAAATCGTAATCTCCCGGTAAGATATTGTCTAAAACGAGTCCTTCTAGGATATGCACACCATTTCGTGCTAACGCGTGATGGCCGCTCATCTCTTTACTGTCAATCGCATCAACGGACGGTAAGTCGAGTCCGATCAAGAAGATTCCGAGTTCTCCGAGACGATCGGCAAGAGCGGGTGTCAGTTCAGGAATCGTCTCTGGGAAGACGCTCTTATCGGACCAACCATCCGTTTTTAAGATGAGGCGTTCCACCCCAGTCAAATCGTGTCCATCCAAATCAGATGCTTCAATCTTTGCCTTATGCGGTAGATGAATCACACGGGCTGGTCCGATATATACGGACGGATTGAGGTCGATCACGCGCTTCCCATGGTCGTCAAAATGAAACGGTGCATCGATGTGGGTCCCGAGATGTAAACTCAATGTCATCTTCCCGACATTGACCGAACCACTCTCTGCCATCGGCCACGAGATTTCATATGAAAATTTTGTATCTCCCGGCCATGTCGCAACATCGGCATGAAGTGGCTGTGATACATCAATCCAAGTCATTTTGTTCAGCTCCTCTTATAGTGATGTCCGGACCGTCCACAGTTCTGGGAAGAAGCGATGATCGAGCACGCGACGTAAGTAGTTCACGCCAGACGAACCACCTGTCCCCATCTTCTGTCCGATAATGCGTTCCACGGTGCTCATATGGTTAAAGCGCCACATCTGTTGCTGACTCCCGATATCGAGTAGCTTTTCACCGAGCTCATATAAGTCCCAATACGTGTCGACGTCTCGATAGACTTCGACCCATGCCTTCTCGACACTTTCATTCCATTCCCAATCCTGGGTGACATCACGTTCGAGCACGCTCGCATCAATCGATAGACCCCGACGATGCATTTCGCGGACGGTCACATCGTAAATACTAGGAGCTTGTAGCGAGCCTTCGAGCAATGGATACAGTTTTTTATCGTGCGCGTAAACACTGAGCGTCCGTGCGTTTTTGAAGCCGAGCGCGAATTCGATTTGTCGGTTCTGGTAAGATTGAAAACCAGAGGACGAGCCGAGTTGGTCTCTGAACTCTAAATACTCGGCCGGCGTCAACGTCGCGAGAACGCCCCATGACTGGATGAGTTGTTGCTGAATCTTCGAGACGCGGGCGAGCATCTTGAACGAACGTTCGAGTTCGCCGTTCGTGATGGCCGTCGTGGCTGCTGTCAATTCATGCAAAATGAGTTTCATCCACAACTCGCTCGTCTGGTGGATGATGATGAACAGCATCTCATCATGATGGTCAGAAAGGCGATGTTGACTTGATAAAATCGGGTCGAGTTGGAGATAGTCCCCGTACGACATGTCTTTTGAGAAATCCGTTTGAATCGATTTTTCTACTTTATGTTCTGTGCGTTCACTCATGACAGTTCCCCCTTATGCGACCACTTCGCGGACGTTCTCGAACGCCTCATATTCTTTGTCGTCCATGATTTTCTTCAACGTCAAGATCACGTGATATACGTCGGTAAACGTATTATATAGTGCGACCGGTGCGAGACGGATGATATTCGGTGCGCGGAAGTCAGGGATGATGTGATGTTTCTTCAACGCTTTACAGATGCGTGCCGCTTCGGGATGCTCGAGGCTCAAATGAGCGCCGCGCTGTCGTGTGTCAGTCGGGCTACCGATGAAGAATCCGTGAGGTGCGAGCATCTCTTCGATCAAATCCATCATATACGTCGTGAGCGCGAGTGATTTTTGACGAATCGCTTCCATCCCGACCTCGTTGAACATCTCAAGCGCGCCAAGTTGAGGAGCAAGACTCATAACGTGTGGTGTTCCGATTTGGAACGCACCGGCATGTTCGGCCGGTGTCATCGTATGGTCCATATCGAACTGTTTATCTTTGCGCGAACCGAACCATCCGGCGAGTCCAGGTGTCGTGCCGAAGTGACGTTCATGAACGAATAAGCCCCCGACCGTTCCCGGACCCCCGTTCAAATGTTTATAGTTGCACCAGTATGCGAAGTCGACACCCCAGTCGTGGAAGTCATGAGGGATGGCGCCGACGGAGTGACAGGCATCGAAGCCGATCAAAATTCCACGCTCGTGTGCCGCTTTCGTTAGACGAGCCATATCTAAAATCTGACCACTCCGATAGAGGACGGTCGGTAATACGATGAGGGCGATTTCGTCAGTCATCGCGGCAATCAAGTCGTCTTCTGCTAAGAAGCGCCCATCTGGACTGTTGACTTGGACGAGGTGCTCTGATGGGTCGAGTCCACGAAGTTCGAGCTGACTCTTCAAGGCGTAAATATCAGACGGGAACGTGAGGGCGTCTGCCAAAATCTTCGTTCGTTTGCCTTCTGGTTTGAAAAACGAAGCGACAAGTTGATGCAAGTTCACGGTCGTCGAACCGGTGACCATTACTTCTTCCGACTTTCCACCGATGAGCGGCGCGTTCAATGCAGCCAGCTCTTCGGACAAGTTGAACCAAGGATGGCGACCGGACATCCAACCATCGATCCCGAGCTCTCTCCAGTCCGCGAGCGATTCAAGGAGCGTACGCTCGGCTCGTTTCGATAAGAGCCCGAGTGAATTCCCATCCATATAAATCCCGTCTTCCGGTAAGTAAAATTCTTCCCGATATGATGCGAGCGGGTCTTGTTTGTCCAGTTGTTGTGCGTAAGCACGTGTGAAATCGTTCATCTCCCCATATTCCCCCTTTAAAGCTTATACGTTGTCAAAATCGTAGCAATCGGACATAAGGAAGTCAACAAACAACGAGATGTCGGCGAGTCAAACTAAAAAACGCTCAAGGATCTTCCCGAGCGTTTAAAAATACAGCTTATTTTATTTTTCGTACGTTCTCTTGTCGGAGTAACTTAAATAATGTGAACACCATCAGCAGAAGAATAATCGTGAAGGGCAAGGCGGAAATCAACGACGCAGTTTGAAGTCCTTCTAAGCCACTCGCAATCAACAAGACGGCAGCGATTCCTCCTAACAGAACTCCCCAAGCGATTCGAACGGGGAGGGGCGGATTCAAGCTACCGTTCGTCGTCATACTACTGATGATATAGGTGGCAGAATCGGCCGACGTGATCAAGAACGTCAAAATCAAGAGAATCGACAAGACGGACAGGATGAAACTGAATGGGAGCTCGGCAAACGTCACGAACAATGCGCTCGTCACGTCCGCATTGACGGCTTCAGCGATGGAAGTCCCTTCGAATAAATCTAGATATAGGGCAGTGCCCCCGAATACGGCAATCCAAAGGAGCGCAATGAACGGAGGAACGATGAGGACACCGACGATGAATTCACGAATGGTACGTCCTCGTGAGACACGTGCGACGAACGCTCCGACAAATGGGGACCAGGCGATGGCCCATGCCCAATAAAAGATTGTCCAATCCCGGACCCACGTCCCTTGTTGATACGGTTGTAGACGAAGACTATAGCGAATGAAATTTTGTAAGTAGTCACCTAGACCGAGCGTCAAGGTTTCTAAAATGAAAATGGTAGGACCGGCAAAGAAGACGAAGACCATCAACACGAGTGCGGTACCTAAGTTGATGTTACTCAACCACTTGATGCCACGATCGAGCCCCGTCGTCGTCGATGTTAAAAAGAGAGCGGTCAAGACGACGATGATGGCGACTTGCATCCAAGCGGTGTTCGGGAGCCCGAACACACTGTTCAGTCCGCCATTGATTTGAAGAACACCTAAACCAAGCGACGTCGCGACACCCATGACGGTGGCAATGACCGCTAAAATATCAATCGTCTGGTTCAACGGTTGTTTGTACGGTCGTTCTTTTATAAGTGGTGACAGGCTAGTCGAGATGAGTCCATCCGCATTACGACGGAACTGGAAGTAGGCGATGATCAGTCCGACAATCGCAAAGACAGACCATTGACTGACACCCCAATGGAAGAACGAATAGGCCATCGCGAGGCGTGCCCCTTCGACTGTCAATGCCTCCGTATCCGCATAAGGTGGCGTAAAGAAATGGCTCATCGGCTCAGCAACACCCCAAAAGACGAGTCCGACACCGAATCCGGCGGAGAATAACATGCCGATCCAAGTAAAGAACGGATATTGAGGGCGATCGTCATCCTTCCCAAGACGGATTTTTCCGTATTTACTGAACGCTAAAAAGACTAAAAAGAGCACAAACAAGAATACGGAAAGTAAATAGAACCAACCGAACGAGCGAGTCGTAAAGTTAAAAATAGATCCTGCGATTGAAGCGAATGTCGTTGGTGCAATCGCTCCAAATAGAACGAGTAAGGCAATCAAACTTGCTGAAATGTAAAAGACGCGATTCAAACGTGGCTTTTGTGTAGAATCTTTCATAGATGTCCCCTTTCAAAAAAAATTATGTAGCATTAATAAACGGTTCCCTAATCTCCACATTGCAAACAGGAGACGCATTTCATCGTGTTTTGTATAGTTGAATCGGGAAAAGAACCAAAGAGGAGGGAACGATATGAAATTGATTGCGATTGATTTAGACGGGACGCTGTTATCGCGCACAGGCGTGATTACAAAGGCAAACCAGGAGGCGATTCGTCGTCGGCAAGAACAGGGTGATATCGTCACGATTTGTTCAGGACGTTCGATTCATGATATCGAGGAGCTGTTGAAGCGAAGTGACCTCGTCTGTCCGATTTTGTCAGGTAACGGAGCAATCGGGTTTTATGAGAACGAGCGAATTTACTATCATGCGATGGATCAAACGGTTGTAGACGAGCTATGGGAAATCGCGAACGCAGATGATGCGTACGTCGAATTTTATACGAATGCGGGAGTGAAAGTACTCCGTTCAGGGAGTGATTTATTAAAACGGGAACTCAATGAGGTGTTGCCACATGATCAATCGTTCACCCGTGAGTGGGCGGAACGTGAGATTGAAATCCAAAATGAGCAGTTCGGTCTGACATATATGGATTCGATGGCAGACATCGACTTTGCACGAGATGAAGTGTACAAGGTGTTTGTCTATTCGTTCGATCGCCGAAAGCTACACCGGTTGCGTAAAATCTATGAACCACGGAACGATATTTTGATTACGACTGCGGGGTGGACGAAAATTGAAATCGGACATCCTCATGCGAGTAAAGGCGCAGCCTTGAAACAGCTAGCTGAGCATTATCAGATTCCGATGCGTGATGTCGTCGCCATCGGAGACAATCTGAATGATGTGTCGATGTTCGAAGTGGCAGAAACAAGGATTGCGATGGGGAATGCTGTGGATCCGTTAAAAGATTTGAGCACGCATATTACAAAGGATGTAGAAGAGGACGGGGTCGCTTATGCGCTGACGCATTATGTATGAATTGGATTATGGAGAAATCGTGAACGAGGATTGAATCTCACTTAAAACGGATATTGTATACATGTAACCATTCACTTTCTGAAATGAGTTGGGAACGGGGAGGCACTTTCGTCACCTGTCGCTTATGGATGAAAGGGATGGGCAAAGTCCATATGAACGTGAATCGTGTATTCCAAACGATGATACGTCGGCCTCTGCTTGCCATCGGAGCAAGCATACCAGACAGACTGTTTGTATACGGAATTCCACATGATCCGCGTCAGAAGTGGACATCATAGGTGCCAAGTCCTCTCGTGCCCATTCGATCAAAATGTCTATGAGTCACCTATTCGATTTCATGTTTTCGAATGAAAAACAATTGGTGAACCAATGGACGATGAACGGATTGGAATGATGCGTCACGTTGGCTTGGACATCTCTAGTCGAACCAAATCATGGATGGGACGGTCAATCGAGCAAGGGCTTGGTTGGATGAAAGTCCGGGGACTAGAGAATCAAGAAAAGCGCCGAGCGAGGGCGCTTTTCTTGTGGTATCCTATTGAGTGAATGCAACCGATGGAGGGATCATATGCCAAAGCTATATTGGTTCGGAACGTTCCTTAGTGGAGTGATTCTTTTGACAACGGGAACGATGGAAGGTCTTTACCGCATACTCCCAATTGGGTTGATGGCTATCGCGGTCATCGGCTATTTCATACAGATTCGATTCGAGCAAAAGAAGCGGCGCCCTTGATTGGGTGCCGCTTCTCTATATTAGGTTATAAAGATTCGAGCAAACGTGTCATCACGTCATCGATTTCTTTTTGCAATGCATCAACTTGTCGTTGTAACGCCATCAATTCATCAAGGTCATCCAATTCATTCATCCGTTGGAGCAGTGCCCGATGTTCTGTCTCTAATTGGGTTAGGTGAGCTTCCTCATCAACCGTAGATGGAGCGACTTTCGTCTGCTTCAGCGATTTTGATGGTTTGACGCGCTCCGTTACAGGTTCATCTTTCGATGCCTGTCCACGCTTGTCGAGGGCATAGGCGACATTACCTTCGAAACGCGTCATCGTCCCGTCGAGCCAATACGTGATGGGGAACAGCTTATTTAAGAAGTAGCGGTCATGAGAAACCGTAACGACCGTTCCAGGGAAACGTTCGAGCGCCTCTTCAAGTGCCTCTCTCGATTCGATATCCAAATGGTTCGTCGGCTCGTCTAGAACGAGGACATTGATTTCTTCATGGACGAGGATGGCAAGCATGAGTCGCATCTTCTCCCCGCCGCTCAAATTTGAGACAGGCTTAAACACACTCGCACCGTAAAATAGAAATTGAGCGAGAAGGTGCCTCGCTTTGCCTTCATCGACTGCGATCCGGTCCCGAAACGCCTCGATTAAGCGATGTGACTCATCGAAGGTAATGTGTTGCGACAGATATCCAATTCTGGCTTGATCGGCTCGTCGGACGGTCCCAGCTTGAGGGATAACTTCACCGAGTAACATTTTCAAAAGCGAAGATTTTCCACTCCCGTTCGGTCCGACGATGGCGACGCGTTCCCCGTGACCTGTATAAAAGTGCACGTTTTCAAATAGAGGACGATCATACGTGAGTGTCACGTCACTCACTTCGAAGACGTCACGCCCGGTTCGCCCGTTCGTCGTGAACTGGATATTCGGTTGCTCGGCTTCGAGTTGTGGTCGCTTGATTCGTTCAATTCGTTCGAGAGCCTTTTCCATCGATTTGGCGCGACGATAGAACTTTTCATTCGGCGGATTGCCCTCGTTGGCCCATTGCCGCAACTGCCGGATCGTTTCCTTCATTTTTTTGATTTTCTTCTGTTGCTCCGTGTAAGCGTGAAACTGGTCAAGCAACTGTTTTTCTTTTTGGGCAACGAAGTCCGTATAATTCCCAGGATAACTCGTCAATTCTCCATCCTCGCACTCGACGATTCGCGTGGCGACCGCATCTAAGAAGACCCGGTCATGGGAGACGATGAGGAGCGCTGAATCGTAATCCTGTAAATAGGATTCGAGCCAAGTCATCGCTTCTAAATCTAGATGGTTCGTCGGTTCGTCCAAAATGAGTAGCTCTGGTTCCTGAAGGAGTGCTAAGGCGAGACCGATTTTTGTACGCTCGCCCCCGCTTAGCGTATCGAACGGTTGGTCCACGAATGAGGTCAATTTGAGTCCATCAATCATTGCGCTGATTTTTGACTCGTAGACATATCCACCCGCATGTTCGAATTGTTCTTGAATGGCACCGTATGATTCGAGAAGGCGTTCGAGCTGTTCGGACGTCGCCATCTCTTGCTCGAGGGAAGACATTTTTTCACTCAGGCGAGTCACTTCCTCAAAAGCAGTATAGAGGACGTCACGACCACTGCGTCCAGGGTAGTCAGGAAGCTGCACCAAATAGCCGATAGAGAGTCGTTGTCGGCGGTAAATCGTACCGGCGTCATGCTCTTCAGAGCCGACAAGGATTCGTAACAGCGTCGTTTTGCCACTGCCGTTTCGGCCGACAAGACCGACTCGTTCGTTTTCGTTCATGAATAAATTCGCATCTGTGAGAACGGCGTGCCCGCCGTATTGTTTTTGAATGTGTTGAAGATCGATCAACATAATAGGTTCCTCCTAAGGTTAGGGCCTATCAAAAAAACCGAACGCAAAGAAGCGCTCGGTTTAGAAAGAGAGAGGCGCTTTGTCGTATATTCAGCAATGTCTAAAAAAGGACAGACGGGTCCCTTGATTAAGCGACATCGTGAAAAATCGCACGCAAAATGTACAAATGTTCAGTTGTCCAATGCGTACGTCCGACAAATTTCACCTTTCTCCCTCCTTTCATTCATCCATATCTTGATTGTAAGCGTTTTTCTTACGACTGACAATGAAAATAAAGGAAATGGAAGCAAGGATGTCGTATATAGTCGCCATCGAGGAGGCGAAGAAATGAGGAAAGAATGGCTAGGAGCACTCAGTTTGACCCTTGCGGCGAGTATATGGGGCGGGATGTATGTGGTCAGTAAGTATGCACTCGCATATATTGAACCGTTCACGTTCGTCTGGTTACGATACGCTGTTGCATTTATGGTCTTATTCGTCGTTTGGTTTCGGTTTGGACGAGAATCGATTCGAAGGGCAGATTGGAAATGGATCGGACTTGTCGGTGTCATCGGATACGTTGCCTCGATTTCGTTTCAATTTATCGGAACGAAGCTATCGGATGCACATACCGGGTCTCTTGTGACCGCAGCGACGCCAGCTTTCATGGTGTTATTTGCCCGAATCCTATTGAAAGAACGACTGACTCCTGTCAAGATTGGAGCACTTGGGCTGGCAACGGTCGGTGTTCTCATCGTCGTCGGTTGGGAAGGGGAAGGGACGTATCGAGTAGGCAGTTTCATACTTGTTCTAGCTGCCGTGACGTGGGCACTCATGTCCATTTATGTGAAAATCGGGACGCAGACCTTATCGACGTTGACACTGACGACGTTTGCGATTGGAGTTGCCTGGTTGTTGATGACGCCTTTGATGAGTATAGAGGTCATGCAAAACGGCTTTCCAGAATTGAATGGTGTCCTTTGGCTCAGTGTTCTCTATATCGGTGTCGTATCGACGGCAGGAGCGTTTTTCTTTTGGAACAAAGGACTCGAGTTGATGGATGCGAGTGTCGGGTCACTCTTTTTCTTCTTTCAACCCTTGGTTGGTGGGACGCTCGGGTGGCTCGTTTTGAACGAAACGCTCCATCTTAACTTCTTTATCGGTGCCGGTTGTATCATGACGGCTGTGACGTGGTCGACGCTCGCGGAACGAAGAGAACAACTGCCGATTTCAAATCGTCATCTGTAATGGCAAAGCGGTCGCCCTCATTTTGGAGGGTGACCGCTTTTGATTAAAATCCATGATGGTCGAGTTTTTCTTCTTCGATCTTCAATCGTCGTTCTTCGACACTAGCTTTCTTCATCTTGATGATCGTATCAGAACCGATTGCAGTGACAACAATGACCATAACCATAATAAAAACCACAGATACTCCTCCTATTATGAGAATACGTTCGTGACAAGTCGTTGTGTCTCAAGGGCAACACGACCGTCCGTTAAAATCGCTGTATCCTCGATGAGTGCGGAAATGAAGTGGTCAATCGCGCCTTGGAAACCACGTTGCACGAGTGTCGTGTCCCATGAACCGAACGTTTCGACTTCATGCCGACCTTGCTTGAAACGATGTAGCGTGACCATCTCTTCGATGGACAATCGTTCCCCATCCCGTACGATCGAGACGAGCTCATGGTTCACTCCTGCTGAACGGTGCATCGATGTCGTGTGCATTCCGTGCTCATCTTGCCACACGTGGCGGGCGAATCGAAGCTCATGCCTGTCATTGACTTCGACGTGACCCGAGACGAGTGTTAGCTTATTACCAGCGAGGAAACGTAGCGTATCAATGACATGTAAGTAATCATCGAGTAAGGTGAAGGTCGCATCCTTAGGGCCGACGTCATTCTCGCGATGTTTTACCACATCAATCATGTGAGCAGAGGACTCGTTTTGTAGACGCATATACATCGGAGCGAAACGTCGATTGAACCCGACCATCAATTTACGCCCAAGACGTTCGGCTTGAATGACGAGTTGCTCCGCTTCCTCGATTGTTGCGGCGAGGGGCTTATCAACATAAACATCGACACCGTGATCTAATAAATACGATACGATGTCATAATGAGTTTCCGTTGAACTATGTACGAACGCTGCATCGATGGATGAGGCGAGTTCATTCAACGTGTCGAAAGAGGTCATTCGATACGTTTGGCAAATCATGTCTCGCTTAGATGTGTTCGGGGAAAAGGCACCGATCAAGTCGATTCGAGGATGAATCGAAAGGATGGGTAAATACGCTTTTTGAGCGATATTTCCAAGTCCGACAATACCGATTTTTGGTTTTTGCATCCCATTCACTCCTTTGGTTCATCATAACAAAAAACCGGACAGCGGATGTGTCCGGTTCAAGAATTAAAGACTAGCACTTAAGACGATTTCACCTTGTGGCGTTTCATTGCCACGATTCGGTTCTTTTGTGACGGCGACGGTATCCCAGTCGACGTCGACTTCATCTGAGTCGAGTGTGTAGATAACCGTCCCGTTCCCTTTGTCATCGGTGACAAAAGCGCCGGTCGGAATCGGGGCACCATCTTTTAATAGCCATACTTGATATACCTCATTGGCATCGAGTGAGGCTAGACCATTCGTTTGGACGATCAGTTGTGTCGCACCGTCCTGCTCTGCAAGGTAAGCGGTCCCTTCCGATTCGCCGTCGAGTGGAATCGTTTCGGTTAACGCGATGGCAGGGGCATCAGGCTGATTGGTAAGCAAATATCCATTCCCGATTAAGGAGAGGAGGAGTGCCGCTGCTAAAGCGACCATTCCCCAGACCGGTACGTTCCGTTTCTTCTTCTGTTTGAACGGTGTCGCCGGTGGAACTGATGCAGAAGTGTCGGTTGTTATGACGGGTTCATTGTCTTCTTCTTCGAATACACGATCGAGGACACGCGCTTTCATGCCTCGGGGTGGCTCAGTCGGAGTAGACAAGAACGCGACGCCACCGACAAGAGCTTCAAGTTGTTCGAGCTCTTCTTGACAGTCTTTACACGTTGCCAGGTGTTGTTCAAATTTCATTCGTTCTTCTTCCGTTAAATGTTGGTTGAAGTAGTCAATCAATTGGTCGCATGCGTTCATTGTTCTACCTCCTTTCCGATGAATTCATGGGATAACTGTTTCCTCAGTTGCCTTAGCGCCAGTCGAATCCTTCCTTTTACCGTTCCGAGCGGGATGCCGCATGCATCAGCAATTTTTTGCTGGCTCAATCCTTGAAAATACATGAGTCGAACGACCTGCTGTTGTTCGGCTGGTAATGTGGCCATGGCTGTCTCGATTTGGGCGCGCTCTTCTTGCCACTCGACTTCTTTCTCGACGGACGGTGAGTCGGAAGGGATGGCCTCCGCGTAGGACTCATCTAATTGTAAATCCGGTTTACGCTTCCGAATTAAATCAATGGCCACATGACGGCTCATTGTGAAGAGCCAAGAACGAAATTTTCCTTTTGACTCATCGTAAACGCCTCCGCCACGCCAAAGCTTGATGAATACTTCTTGCATGGCTTCTTCGGCCAAATCACGATCTTTTGTCAGTTGTAGGACAAATGCGTATAAAATGCGTTCGTATCGATCATACAATATTTCGAGCGCTTCTTTGTCCTTTTTCCTGACACGCTCATATAACTCTAAGTCAGTCATAACATACTCCTTTGCGCAGAAGGGATGTCCCTTGTATTGATCTAACGTATAAAATCGAAAAATGGATGCCTATTTTGTGTGACTATTTATTGAACATGTCACTGCTTGATCCGGAAGCTTCGAATAGATGAATAATCTTAATTTCTCTGAAAGCTGGTACGTGATGAAGCTTAGTCCAATCGCCGTCATCAGCATCAAGCCAATCGCAGTTAAGGGAGAGCTCATCGTCGTCCATAAGAAGTATGTGCGAATGCCAAAAAGAAAAGCAAATACAATAAAAAATCCGGTAATCAAGCTACTCATTTGGCAATAAGCTCGAGAGATTCGTGAAATCATAAGATGCCTCCTTTGTTTCATTGTACTATAGGAGGAAGAGAAAACGATAAGGAGACGATATCATGAAGCGATTTACGAATGAGGGACACATCCTCATATGTTTTGATTTTGATGAGACCTACTTTCCTCATGCATGTACACCGGAACAATTGGCATCCGTTCGTCGGCTCGAAGATTTTTTGGAACAATATTCCCATCGATTGTCAACGATGTGGGTGACAGGTAGTTCACTCAAATCGCTACGTGAAAAAGTTGAACAGGCAAACCTTCGCTTTTGGCCTCACCGTATCGCTTCAAGTTTGGGTACGGAATTGTATCATATTGACGTAGACGGAACGTTTTCTTTAGAAGAATCCTATCAAGCGTTATTCCCGAGTGATTTTATATCTCGTGTGGAACGTGTTGCGTCACAGATTGAACAGATGCGGATTGAACTAGAAGCGCAACCGGGTTTTGGGACGAGTCCTTGGATCCGTAGCTATTACATCCGTGACCAAATCGGGTCTTGGAGCGAAACGCTTCGCATGCTAGCTGATAAAGAAGGTATTGCTGTCAACATCAGCCAATGCAATCCGCAAGCGGGTGATCCGATGGATGCATGGGATATTGATTTTTATCCAATCCATGCCGGAAAAGAATCCAGTGTTCGATATGTATGCACCACTGTTTCCTTCTTACGCAAAGAAACATATGCGTTCGGCGACAGTGGGAATGACCTTGGGATGTTAGCGCATGTAGGAAAAGGCTATTTAGTGAGCAATGCGACCGAACAGGCAAAACAGATGTATCCGGAGATGACAACAAAACCTTATGCAGAAGGGATTTTAGAAGTATTGGAATCTGATTTGTCCTCTTTCATATAGTGCATGATCTCCTCTAATGAACGGATGAGGGTCGCACGAATCGTTTCGGAATGTGGATTGAAGTGAAGACGTTGTTGCCAAATCCGACAAAATAAATCGGTCAAGGCCGCCTCTGCAGTTGCAGGATGGTCATTCAGATGAAGCGCATATCGATAAAGTAGTTTTTCATAGCGTGAGTATAAATGTTCTAAGGCTTGGCGATTTTTAAGACGAATTTGATCGACCAGGCGTTCATCGAGTGTAGGAAGCATATGCAACTCCTTTCGTATGGAATGAAGGTTTCAACGATAAAAGAATCAGGAACTTTACTCAGATAAAGCATCCTCTCTGTTCTTTCACTCATTTGCTCCCATTTAAACCAAGGAATATGAAGAATTGCGGTCGAATATGCATGCCCCTCAACGATTCAAAAAGTGTGATAACAATTCGGACAAGTTTGTGCGTCTCCCGGCGCGCGTTTGAATGATGTTTTACACTTCGGACAAGTGACGGTTTCACTCTGTTGATTGAACAAACTGCCACGATTGAATAAAATGTTGCGAAGGTTTGGTAACGCGAGCGCAGCGAAAATCATTGCCCCGAATAAAAAGGCAGCCAAGATCAGTAATAATACATAAGTCATCGGTTTTTTCCTCTCTCATTTGATTTCCTTCATCATAATCGAAATTTGAATCAGCGAACAGCTTATCAATAGAAATAGGAACAAATGTTCTGTATAATGAAAATAAAGGAGGGAAAACAGGATGAGAGAAGAATTGTTACGATGGATGCGTTCGGGACAAGTCACAGAAATGGTGTATGTCGATCGACATGGGACATTTTCAGAGCGGCGGGTCAAACTGATTAAAGTGCAAGGAGAGTACGTGGTGGCATGGGATTTGAATAAACAAGCGAGACGAACGTTTCGAATCGAGCAAGTTCTTGCCTGTCTTCCCATCAACGAACGATTTAGAAAGCGAAAGGCGGAGATTGGATGATTGCCTTACCAACGTTAGCAGCGCCAGCTAAAAGGGCACTAGTTGCTAAAGGAATCGAGTCTTTGCATGAATTGTGTCCCTATACACGCCGTGAGGTTGCGAGTTGGCACGGAATCGGACCGAATGCCCTTTTTGTCCTTGAGGCGGAGCTACTAAAGCACAATTTAGCATTCAAAATGGAGGAACCTAGTACGTGAGTGAAACGTCTAGGTTTTTTTTGTGAAGTGATTGCTTTTCTTTGAAAACGGGAAGTAATATATTTGTCATCTCAATTGCCGTTAAAATCTAGTAACATGACGATAAGGTTTTATGAACCTAGCGACACCCATGAGAAAGGACGTACACAGCATGAGAACGAAACGTTTATCCGCCATTTTACAAAATGAGATGGATGACATTTTTGATCCATGGGTGACCGGAGTCGAAACCGATTCCAGGAAGGTCAGTTCAGGGAATGTCTTTATTTGCATTCGCGGTTATACGGTTGACGGTCATAAGTTCGCGGAGGACGCCGTCGCCAACGGTGCGAGTGCGGTCATCTCAGAATATCCACTCGATCTCGATGTTCCGAATGTGGTTGTTGCCGATACGAAACAGACGGCAGGAGAGGTTGCGAGTGTATTTTATGATCATCCCTCTCATCGGATGCGTATATACGGTGTGACAGGAACGAATGGAAAAACTACGACGGCGACATTGACTTATGATTTGTTGCGTCTTTCAGGACGTCGTGCCGGAATCGTTAGTACGATTGGCGCGCGTTTTCATAATCAAACGGTTGAGACAGCCAATACGACACCAGAAGCCGTCGTCTTACATCGCATATTAGCAGAGATGGTCGATGCAGGCGTCACGGATTGCGTACTCGAGGTATCATCGCATGCCTTAATGGAAGGTCGCGTAGCGGGAATACACTTTCATGCTGCTGCGTTTACGAATTTGACGCATGATCATTTAGACTATCATCGTTCGATGGATGAGTATGCCCGGGCCAAAGCGCGATTGTTTGAACAGGTGGAAGTGACGAATGGTGAGGCGATTGTGTTAAATGCGGAAGATCCGGCTAGTCATGTCATGGCTGAGTTTGCGCCGACACGTCAAGCCATTATGTATAGTACAAAAGAGGACATCGAGGCGGACATCCAAGTGATTTGGCGTGAAGAAACGGTACTCGTCAGTATGAAGGAGTTCAAGCTCGAAGTGCCCGTCCGATTCATGGGGGCGTTCAACGCAGCGAACTTAGCGGCGGCCATTGGACTTGTGTCGACTTCGGATATGGCGCTACGGACCATCGTTTCAAATGTTCCAGGACTCACCTTGCCAAAAGGGCGGTTAGAACGTTTAGCTACAGAGGATGCCGAGATATATATCGACTATGCTCATACACCAGACGGGCTAGAGAAATGTTTGTCTACATTGCAACAAGACGACCGTGCACTTGTCGTCGTGTTAAGTGCGGCAGGAGACCGAGATCCCACGAAACGTCAAGATATGGGACGAATCGCAAGCCGCTATTCAAACGAGGTGATTGTCACGGTACATGATATCCGCATGGAAGACCCGAAACAAATCATTCGTGACTTAGTAAAAGGAATCCAACCGGATGTGAAGTATGTGACGTTTGAAGCAAGGGAAGAAGCCCTGCGCCATGCGGCCACGCAAGCGTTAGAAGGAAAGCGTGTCGTGGTCGTCGGGAAAGGACATGACCACATCGAACGGATTGGTCGCCAGTCGATTCCATTCAATGAATCGAACATTTTATTAGAAGAATTGAAAAAGCGAAAAGGGCAGGAACCTGCCGTTTAACAAAACGATGACGTTTGTCATCGTTTTTTAATGTGTGAAGAACAGGAAGGAAGGTAATAACTAATAATGTAGTAGAATTGAAGGAGGAGAATAGACATGTCAGTTTTGTACAAAGAATTTACAAATGATGAAGAAGTCGTTACCGCCGTTCAATCGATGAAAACAAATGGGATTGATGAATCTAACATCTACGTCATCACACATGACGATGATCGAAGTAAGCGTGTCGCGGACAATGCCGATGCGAACACCGTCTCAGCAAGTGACGTCGGTTTGGGGACAGCTGCCAAAAACGTGTTCCGCAAAAAAGGAGATGAACTGCGAGCCGATTTTCAGGAGCTCGGCTTCACAAAAGAAGAATCAGAGCGTCTCGAAGAAAAGTTAGATCAAGGGAAGGTACTCGTTGTCGTGAAAGACGCACCTGCCGGATTCACCATCTGATTTCACACCATGGAGAATAGAGAGGAAAGAGGCTGAATCGTGAGTGATTCAGCCTCTTTTCATGTGCTTAGCGAAGGCGGACGACGGTACGACCGCTCAATTCGCCACGCATCATCGCCTCGGCGTGACGAGGGACGTCGTGTAACGGAATCTCATGGATCATCTCGTTGAGAACTTTCGGATCGATGAGTTCTTCGAGGCGTTCCCATGCGTTCGTACGACGAACCATGGGTTGCATGACCGAATCGATGCCGATGAGCTTCACGCCGCGTAAAATAAACGGATAAACGCTCGTCGGCAACTCGGCGCCTCCGACGAGACCGCATGCGGCGACAGCACCTTCATATCGTATCTGGCTCAAGATGTTGGCGAGTGTATTTCCACCGACCGAATCGATAGCGGCATCGAAGCGTTGCTTGGCAAGGGGACGGGCAGGTCCTTCTAATTCGCTTCGATCGATGATCGTCTCGACACCGAGTGAGCGTAAGTATGGTGAATCTGTTTTACCAGTAGAGGCGACGACATGGTAGCCGAGGCGACGAAGCAACGTAATCGCGAAGCTTCCGACACCACCTGTCGCTCCTGTGACGAGCACTTCTTCGCCTGGACGCACACCAGCGTGTTCGAGTGCATCAATGGAAAGCATGGCGGTGAGTCCTGGTGTTCCGATGGCGATTGCATCTCGCATGCTCATTCCTTTAGGTAACTTCACGAGCCATTTCCCCGGTACTTGCGCATACTGGCTAAATCCACCGAAATGCCGTTCCCCAATCCCGAAACCAGTGGCAATCACCTCATCGCCAACTTTGATGTCGAGGTGGTCTGATTCGACGACAGTTCCAACGAATTCGCATCCCGGAATGAACGGATAGCGATTGACGATTTTTCCTGAAGTCGTCAATCCGAGCGCGTCTTTATAATTCAATGCGGAATAGTGGACTTCGACTAAGACGTTTCCATCCTCTTCTTTCGGAAGGACGTCGGCGTTCACTTCTTTTACTTCGGCATGAAGGCGTTCCTCGTGTTGGTCTAGCACGAGTGCTTGGAATGATTCATTCATCTGCTTAACCTCTTTTCCTATAGATGTCCTCACTCTAACAGTCTTTCCCTGGCAAAATGAAATATATGCACGAATCTTTAGGGGGAAACGGGTAGAGAGTGGTACAATAAAGGGGATTCAAATTGCGTAAGGAGGAATGTAGTATGCGGCACGATGACTATGAGTTTGACGATGTAGAAGTAGAAGAAGGCGAATTGTTCAACGTATACGATATTCTCCCACCAGACGGGACGATCCTGGAGATGGCGACAGCTGAGGAAATGGTTCGAGCGGCCGAATTAGAAGCGAAGCATCATGCGCTCCAACGGCTCCAAGATTCAAACTTCCAGTTAACAGGCGTGTCGTTCAAAGAACTTCTGACAGAATTTGAACAGTATGAGCAAGAGTCAATGGAGTTCTGGACAGGTGTTTATAACCGATTACGCATTCCTTGGGCGTGGACGATTCGAATCGATGTGGCCAATGGTCCGATTCACGTCGTGAACGATCGCGATATCTTTATCGATGAAGACGACTTCGAAGAATATGATGTTGATGATTTATTAGAGGAATACGAAGAAGATTGAATCAAAAACGTCTTTCCCTCATTCAGATGGGAAAGACGTTTTTTTGTCGTGGAGCAGGTCGTGACGGATTCGGCTGAGTTCAGTCGCCCCAAATAATAATCCGACACTACATAAAATTGAAACACCACTCACCATCGCCCCGACGACAGCGGTATCACCAATCATTGTGAACGACATTGTGAGGCTAAACAGTCCAAATAGCAGTAATCCTCCAGCAATGGTTTTCATAAAATTCACCCTTTCACGTATCTATGCATGTAGTGTAGACGGTTTGACGAGAGAAGGGTGTTTATTTTTTTGACCTGGTAAATTATTTGATTAAGTCGTAAATCGAATAGGTCTTGCCATTTTCTAGAGGACGGTCAATCAACTGTTCAGCAAATATACGAGCGACCGTTTCAGGAGAACGGAGTCGTCCTTCTGTTTCGTATGCACGGAATTGTTCAAGGTCAGCGAACGCCTCTTTCGAGGAAGAACGAATCTCCGCCTGCATCGACGTATCCATCACACCTGGATTGAATAGAGCTGCACGATGTGAGGTTCCTTCTAGCTCTAGTGCAAGCGTCTCCGTGAAATGATCGAGTCCTGCTTTCGTGCCACAATATGCGCTCCAACCTGAGATCGGACGTTTGGCCGCGCCAGAGGTCACATGAATCAAATCGGTCGGCTTACCGAAAGCGAGGACCGCATTCGCCAATAGCATCGGCGCAAGCAGGTTGGCGTGGACATGAGCGGTCACTTTCTCACCATCTAATTGTCCGACACGATGAATCGGTTCAATCCATGCTGCATTTTGAACGAGCAAAACCGAATCAGCCCGCTCTAGAAACGGTGTGATCTCCCGAATGACTGCATCAATCCCCGAGACGTTTGATAGGTCGACTGATCGTTGCTGATACGTAACGTCTTCCGCCTGTGAGCGAGAGAGCCCGACCACCTCGTAATCTCTAGCTTGTAGTTCCTGAGCGATGGAACGGCCGAGACCACGCGATGCGCCTGTGATGAGAGCAAGTTTCATATACATTCCTCCTATTCGTGAATCGTTTTCCGAAAACCGTAGAACGGACGAAACCGTAATTTCTCGTAATATGTGTGGGAATTTTGACTTGCGAGCATCTCAAGCCGTGTGTCTGGATAAAGTGTATGGACGTGTTGGAGTAACTGTTCGCCAAGACCACGTCTACGATATGTAGAAGCGACCAACAGTTCACAAACATACAAACTGACTGTCGTATCAGTCAATCCGCGCAAATAAGCGACAATCTTTCCATTTTCAGACTCCATCACATAGGTGACGTTTGATTGACGCCATGCCTCACGGGTCAACGCGTCACGTTCTACCAATTGGCTCCAACCTTCATCGCGATTAAGTTGTTGAATCGAGTCAAAGTCTGATTCCATATAAGTACGAATGTTCATTCAATCCGTTCTCCAATCTGCATTTCAATCTGTTTCATGACGTCGAACGCCCCATCTGATTGATTTGAACAAATGACCGAGATGGTATCGATTTCTGGATAGTAACCAGAATGGAAACTGACACCAGGGTCATAGCCCATCACGTGATATTTATAGACATCTCCCGATGCGTGATGTTGAATCCAAAGTCCGTATCCATAACTCCCGCCGCGGTCATTAACCGTCACGTGTGGTGTCAAAAGAAGCGACGTAGAAGCGGTATCAAGAAGCTGATGTGAAAACAGCGATTTCCAAAATTTAGTCATGTCTTGAGCGGTCACATACGCGCCACCATCTGCTCCTCCTTTGATTGGAATCGCATATTGGTTTGTACGCCATGTGCCGTCCGAGTGGTCAATATAACCGAGTGCTGTTCTAGAAGGCAAGGCATCGAGTGAAAAGTATCCAGAATCAATCATACCAGCAGGATGAAAAATCGATTGTTCGACATAGTCGGTGAAAGATTGCCCGGTCACATCTTCTACAATCAACCCTAACAGAATATATCCTGCATTATTGTAGGAGAATCGAGAACCCGGTTCGTCTTTCATAGATTTTTGTTGAAACAACGGTAAAAAATCACGTAACTGTTGAAGCCGATACATCGGGATATCACGCCATAGCGCTTCAAAGTCATCAGAGACGGATTCATCAAAATAGTCAGGGATTCCTGATGTGTGCGTCAACAACTGATGTACGGTGACGTTTGGTGACAGATGAGTTAAGGCAAATGTTTGAAATGAGTCAAGCGAGGTGGAAAAGGATAGTTTCCCTTGCTCGACTAACTGGCAAATCGCGATTGCTGTAAACAGCTTGCAACCGGACGCAATTCCGAACCGTGTCATCACGTCATGTTGAATCTGTTCTGAGCGATTCGCATAGCCGTAAGACTGGTGGATTGATCCATTTCGATTGGTGAGCAAATAGACACCCGAAAATGTCTCGTCAATCGATGGATGTGTGAAATGTGGCATGAGAAACCTCCATGTATTGAGTGATTCAATAAGTCGACTATATCATGTCCATCACAATCTCTCTAAAATTTACTCAATTTTCAAAAAAACATTTACCAAATAACAGGAATTGAGACAGGTGTCTGACCTCGAACGTGGTACGATATGGGCGAACAGAGAGGAAGTGGATTCAATGACGTTATTCTTCTGGGGGATACTCGTTGGATTTTTAATTGCCTTGTGGCTATATAAACGTCCACAGCCACATTCACAGTCTCTTTCGTTTATGCATTTCGGGAATCAAACGAAAGATGTCATTTACATTTTTGAAACGAAACCGACGTGGCGTTTCCGATACATCAGTCCTTCTTTAGATTTATATCTCGGAGACGGGACGGTGATGCAAAGTTATTCAGATGCACAAGAGTGTTTTCGGAGAATCCACCCGGACGATCGGCGACTATTACTCGATAAAGTGGCGGGACGCGTCAATTATGAAGAAGCGATTCTTCAACGATGGCGCACGAATGACGGCGCTTACGTATGGTTCGAGGAATATACGACGCCAATCTATGAGAATGGTGAAATCGTAGCAGTTCAAGGTGTGATTCGGAACATCGAAGCAGCCATGACCGAGCGTGAACGTCTCATGTATGAAAGTCGCCACGATAGCTTGACCGGTGTCTTCAATCGTCGGGCGTTTGAAGACACGATTGCTCAAGCAGAAAATGCGTGTAACGTCGGAATCATCGTGCTGGATGTGAACGATTTGAAAGTCGTGAACGACATGGAAGGGCATTCTGCTGGTGACGATTTGTTGAAACGGGTCGGGAAGATTCTTCAGGGAATTGAATCATCCGTGTATCGTTTAGGGGGAGATGAGTTCGTCTTGTTTCTAGAGATGATGCCCCGCGATGCATGTGAACGAATGGTTCGTCAAATCGAAGCGGCTTGTCAAAAAGAATCGATTTCTGTCGCCATCGGGTTGGCGTGGGCATCTTGTCCAGAAACGATTGAGGCGCTTTTGCAACGTGCGGACGATGCCATGTATGAACGGAAGCGACAACAAAAAGTAGACCTCCTTGACGTGTAAGTTCAAGGAGGTCTATTGGTTTAGCTGCTTTGTTCTTCTACATCGGACGGCTCTTCACCCAAATTGTTTAGATAGCGTTCATAACGAGAAATACCATAGCGGTAAGATGCCCAGATGAGCCCGGACGTTATGACGATAAGTCCCACTGTCAGTGGAGCAAACCATCCGGAAACGATGCCGTTCGCATAAGCGAGTCCGATTGGCGAGAAGACAAGGTAAACGAAAATCATCGAAGCGACGAGCAAAATGGATGTCGAAAGGGCATGACGCCATGGTTTGACTCTCCCTAGTTCGATTCGGATCGGATTCGCTTGAAGCATTGGTCGCACACGCGCAAATACGAGCATGATCCCCGTCTCGATGACGAAGAGGATTCCGTAAATATGGATAAAGTTGATGCCGATTTCGACGCCGAACCATTGTTTCGTCCCCCATACGAGGAAATAGTAAGCGATGACGTGGAAAAAGACGACGGTCTTCGCGGCGATTGGCGGCACACGTTTAACAAGCATCCCGATTAAAACGATGACGAGAATCGGGATGTTGAAGAAACCGGTGAAGCGACGAATCAAGTCCCACAAGCCATCTGGCGCATACATAAGATTCGGGGCGACAAAGAACGAGACGAGTGCAACGAACGTCCCGAACCATTTGCTGACGCGAATCAAATCTTGGTCAGAAGCATCCGGTTTAAACTTCGGTTTGTAAATGTCGAGTACGAAGAGCGTCGCGATACTATTCAAGAGCGAGTTGAACGAGCTGAATACGGCACCGAGCAAGACGGCGAGGAAAAAGCCCATGAGCCACATCGGTAACAGCTCGGCAATCAAACTCGGATAAGCGAGGTCTGCCTTCTCGACGTTCGACCCGTACAAGTGAAACGCGATGACGCCAGGTAACAACATGAAGATTGGAACGAGTAATTTCAAGTAGCCGGTAAAGAGAACGCCTTTTTGTCCTTCCGCTAAGTTTTTTGCACCGAGGGCCCGTTGAATCACGTATTGATTCAGTGCCCAATAGAACAAGTTCGCAAAAATCATTCCGGTGAAAATGGAGAGAAACGGGACCGAGTCGTTAGCGGAACCGATGGCGTTCAACTTTTCGGGATTCGTCGTCGCAATCGTCTTCATCCCGTCCAATAAATTCCCGTCCCCTAGTGCGAGAAAGCCTAGTGTCGGAACGAGGAATCCAATGATGATGAGTCCGATCCCGTTCAACGTGTCCGATACGGCAACGGCACGAAGACCTCCGAAGATGGCATAAATCGCCCCGATAATCCCAATGAACCAAACGACGAGCCAAAGGGACTGCTCAAAGCTGATGCCGAGAAGGGCCGGCACATCGAACAGTTGCAGGACGGCTAATCCACCCGAGTACAGCATCGATGGAATCGTCACGCACATATAGCCGAGTAGAAATAACAAGACAGTCAATCTACGAACGTCCTCGTCATAGCGTTGACTTAAAAATTCAGGAATGGTCGAAATTCCGATGCCAAGAAAACGTGGCAACAAAAAGAGCGCCATGATGATGGCAGCGATACCGGCCGTCACTTCCCATGCCATCGCTGACATGTTCCCGGCGAACGATTGGCCATTTAAGCCAATCAATTGTTCCGCTGACAAGTTGGTCAACAGGAGCGATCCCGCGATGAAGACACCCGTTAAACCGCGACCAGCCAAGAAGTAATCGTCGGCGCTTTCGACTTTTCCTCTCGTCATGCGATACGAGACGTAAGCGACGAGCGCCATGAACAGGGCGCCGGTCACGAGTATGTAGAGTACTTGTTGAAATGTCATGAAATCCCCTCATTCCTTACTTATGTTTTATATGTATTTTTAGGAAATACCCTAAATTATAAGAAGGTAGTCCTATTGTTTTGATCGAATCATACAGAAACCATGAACGTGGGGACGATTGCGTACTTGTCGTACGAGAGTAGAAAATCGATGAGGATGGATGGACCGATGGGAGGGACCTCGTGAAGAAGTGGATGATTGGAATGTTATCTGTTGTAGTGATAGCAGGTTATATCATGTTTAGCGAAATGCTGAAAGAAGAAAACACGAGTGATTTGGCTGTGACCGAAAGCTTCCGACATATAGACGATTTAGCTACAAGCTCGCCGATTGTCATCGTCGGCAAAGTGAGCAGTGCTCCCAAACCGTTTACACATCAATCGGTCACATTCTTTGAATCACACATTCAAGTGCAGCGTGTCTATCGAGACGTGAGTGGTCAACTGAAGTCAGCCGATACGATCACCCTTTTACAAAATGATATGGAAGAAGACCCGCTCGTCAAACGAGACGAGACCGTTTTGCTGTATTTACAAAGATATGAAGGACCCGTGATGGAGAATGCATATCGGATTGTCGGTCTACAACTGGGACATTTCAGAGTGAATCGGACGGGGACACTGACTTCGGTAGGAAAACCTAACCTTTATCAAGAAAGCGGGCTCAGTGCTGACTTGAGCAAGCTAGAGACATCATTGAAAGACAATCCTTATGTGGAAGAAAGAAACGAAGTGATGACGGATGAGGAAATCAGGGCTTTTAATGAAAATGAAGTGCGTTTGTTTGAGGAGTCTCAACAACATGACGAGTAAAAGCGGCGCTGACAACATCAGCACCGCTTTTATAATCGGATTTTTTTCAAATGTCATAAAAACTGGAGCATGGACGTCGCGACCGTGAAGTAGATGATGAGACCGAGGTTGTCCATCAGCGTCGTGATAAACGGTCCAGAGGCAACAGCGGGGTCTAACTTCAGGCGATTGATGAGAAGCGGGACAATCGTTCCAATCATCGTGGCGACACTGAGTGCGGCGAAGATAGAAACCCCGACAATGAAGCCGATCAGCATATTGTCGTATAGCAGCGTGATGACGCCAAAAATGACAATCATACACGCAATCCCTAAGATGATGCCGGTTCCGAGTTCGCGTCGAATCATCTTCATAACGTTCTTTCGATTGATGGTCCCGAGTGCAATTGAGCGCACAGCGACGACGAGTGATTGCGTGGCTGCGTTCCCGGCAGAGCCCATGACAAGTGGCATGAAGACGGCGAGTAGCACAATCGTCTCAAGGGTGTCTTCGAAACCGCCAATCGTCGAAGCTGTAATCATGCCGAGAAACATGAGGCTGACAATCCAAGGGGCACGTTTTTTCGCTGCTTCAAGCGGACTCATGTTGATATCAGACGAACCTTTCGTCGCGGAGAGTTCTTCAAAGTCTTCTGTCGTTTCGCGCTCGATGACGTCTAATACATCATCGACCGTGATGATGCCAAGTAGCTTTTGCTGATCATCGATAACGGGAAGGGCCAACAAATCGTACTTCTGGACAATCCTGGCCAAGTCTTCCTGGTCGGTCATGACGTTTGCCGAAATGACGCGGAACCCCATGATGTCTTCAATTTTCGCCTCGAGCGGTGCGACAATCAAATCACGTAAGGAGACAACACCAACCAGTTGGTGCGCTTGGTCGACCACATATAGGTAATAAATCGTTTCGGCATCTGGTCCGAGTTCACGCAACTCTTCAAGGGTCAGTCCGACCGTCTTATCAGCTTGAAGGACGACGAACTCGGTCGTCATGAGCGATCCAGCCGTTTCCTCCGGATATTGCATCAAGTCTTTGACTTCTTGTTCCTCGATATCATCCATCTGCTCAAATAGCGTGTCCATGAACGCATCGGGTAGTTCCCGCATCAAGTCGGCCGCGTTGTCCGAATACATTTCATTCAAGATTCGGACGGCATACGGTTGGGGTGTTTCTTGGATGAATGTACATTGCTCTTCTAACGTCAGTTTTTCAAATAGATCGGTGAATACCTCAGGGGAGATGGTTCGATACACGAACGACCGCTCATGTTGAGTCAGTTCGATAAAATGATCCGCCTGTTCACCCGGGTGGAGAGAGAGAAAAAGGTCTTGAAAATCGACCGGGTCTCCCTTTTGAATCAATGTACGAAGCGCTGCTTCATGTTCGTTGTATTCCGTTTCTTCAATTTTCATATGCTCACATCCTGATCTCTCACATTTTCAATTTCATTTACGGTGAATAAAAAAAGTTTTCTACATTTTTTAGGGCGATGCTATACATCAGCCATACATCTTATTTCCCTTTGCCATCGTCCTGATTTCTAGAGCATTGTTTGTTCATTCACATGAGTGAACATTTATTCATATCAATGCGGAATCGACAACAGATGAACTGTCGGATTAGACATTCGCAAATTTGGTAAAGTGATAAGGTAAGGGTAGTCACACACCCGAATCACAAGGAGGAAGCGAGATGATCTCAATGACGAATCAACCGATTTCACAAGATACGACGCTGAAACATCCGATTCATGTGTATTCAGAAATTGGAGAATTAAAAACGGTATTACTGAAGCGACCGGGCCGGGAGTTAGAGAACCTTACTCCAGAATATTTAGAGCGCCTCTTGTTCGATGATATTCCCCATTTGCCGGTCATTCAAAAAGAGCACGATTATTTTGCGAGTGCGCTTCAAAATCGTGGTGTGGAAGTCCTTTACCTCGAAAAACTAATGGCCGAAACGTTATCACTCCCTGGTGTGCGCGAAAAGTTTGTCGCGGATATCTTATCGGAGTCCAAATCAAATATCAACGGTTCTTACGAAACATTAAAAGAGTATTTACTCGATTTTGATAACGAAATGTTGATTGAGACGGTGATGGCCGGTATCCGGAAATCGGAAATCAAGCCAGAAAAACGCCGACATCTGCATGAAATGATTGAAGATACGTACCCCTTCTTTTTGGATCCAATGCCAAACCTCTACTTTACACGAGACCCGGCCGCTGCAATCGGTCACGGACTCTCCATCAACCGCATGAAAGAACCGGCACGTCGCCGTGAATCGCTCTTCACGCAATACATTATGCGCTATCACCCACGCTTTGCGAAACATGATGTTCCCATCTGGTCGGACCGTGATTATCGGTTTGCGATGGAAGGGGGAGACGAACTCGTCTTGTCGAAAGAAGTCGTCGCCATCGGCATCTCGGAACGAACGACCGCGCAAGGCATCGAGCGTGTCGCCCTCAACCTACTCAAGCATGGAGACAGCTTCAAAAAAGTCATCGCCATCGAAATTCCAAAATCACGCGCCTTCATGCATCTTGATACCGTCTTCACGATGGTCGATCATGATAAATTTACCATCCATCCGTTCATTCAAGGACCGGAAGGGAAGATGAACATTTTCGAGCTCACGCTAAACACGGAAGGTGAACTTCAGATTGCTCAGCACTCGGATTTGTTGAAGGTGTTAAAAGATGTCCTCGGCTTACAAGAGGCGACGTTGATCCCTTGTGGCGGTGGGGATCCGATTGCGGCAGCCCGCGAACAGTGGAATGATGGATCGAACACGCTCGCCATCGCGCCGGGTGTCGTGGTCACGTATGACCGAAACTATGTCTCGAATGAGTTACTTCGTAAAGAAGGCGTCGAAGTAATCGAAATCATGTCGAGTGAACTATCGCGCGGCCGTGGGGGTCCACGTTGCATGAGCTGTCCGATTATCCGCCAAGACATCTAAATGTGATAAGGAGGAAGCAGTATGTCTACAACGTTCAATTTTGATTTGAAAGGTCGTCATTTTTTATCGCTAAACGAGTTTTCGGGTGAAGAAATCAACTACTTGATCGACTTGTCTGCTGCATTCAAACGTCAGAAAAAACAAGGTGTTCCACATCGGATTTGTGAAGGTAAAAACATTGCCTTACTCTTTGAAAAACCATCGACACGGACGCGTTGTGCGTTCACTGTCGCTGCCATCGATTTAGGGATGCACCCTGAATATTTAGGCAAGAATGATATTCAATTCGGGAAGAAGGAATCGGTACGTGATACCGCGATCGTTCTTGGACGCATGTTTGATGGCATTCAGTTCCGTGGCTTCGCTCATGAGACGGTCGAAGGTCTTGCAAAAGACGCCGGCGTACCGGTGTGGAACGGTTTGACCGACTTGTATCATCCAACCCAAATCTTGGCCGACTTTTTGACGGTAAAAGAGCAAAAAGGAGAACTTGCCGGAATTAAATTTGTGTACGTAGGTGACGGACGGAACAACATGGGAAACACGTTGTTGATCGGTGGTGCAAAAGTTGGGATGGATATGCGAATCTGTGCGCCGAAATCGCTCTGGCCATCTGACGAGATCGTGAACTATGCGAAGTCGGTCGCCGTTGAAACAGGGGCTGTGATCACCTTGACAGAGAGCATTGAGGAAGCGATGGACCAAGCCGACGTCGTTTACACCGATGTCTGGGTATCGATGGGCGAGGAAGCGGCGTTCGCAGAACGAATCGAACTGTTGCGACCGTATCAAGTGAACATGGACATGCTTCAAAAGAGTGGCAATCCGGACATCATGTTCTTACATTGCCTTCCGGCATTCCACGACTTAGAAACGGAGGTCGGGCGGGCGATTCATGAGCAATATGGGTTGACTGAAATGGAAGTGACCGACGAAGTATTCCGTAGCCGTCATTCGTTCGTATTTGATGAGGCAGAAAACCGGATGCATACCATCAAGGCGGTGATGGCAGCGACGCTCACGGAGACACGCGAATGGCTTGATCGTTGACGAGGAGGGGGTTTCCCCTCCTGCTTCAAAATAAGCGAAAGGGATGAGTAGAATGTCTACGAAGTTGGAGCATGACTCAGGTGGTTCGGCTGGAGTACATCCTGAAAAGAAAGATAAGCGGTTAGGTCTCGGAGCGTTGACGGCACTTGTCGTCGGGTCGATGATTGGCGGTGGCGCCTTTAACTTGGCTGCCGATTTGGCGCAAGGTGCGAATGCGGGTGCCATTCTTATTGGTTGGGTCATCACGGGAATCGGGATTATCGCGCTCGGTCTCAGTTTTCAAAATTTGACGATGCGTCGTCCAGATCTCGATGGTGGCGTATACAGCTATGCACGGGCAGGTTTTGGATCGTTCGTCGGATTTAACTCGGCATGGGGATATTGGTTGTCTGCCTGGCTTGGAAACGTGGCGTATGCCACACTGCTGTTCAGTTCGGTCGGTTATTTCTTCCCGATTTTTGAAGGGGGACAGAATATCGCGTCGATTATTGGCGCATCGATTATGCTTTGGCTCGTGCATACACTCATCTTACGTGGGGTACATGAGGCATCGATGATCAACATCGTCACGACGATTGCCAAGCTCGTCCCAATTTTTGCATTCATTACGATTACCTTGTTCTTCTTTAATCTCGAAAACTTCACCTTCGATTTTTGGGGACAAGGCGGCTTCTCATGGGGAAGTGTTCGTGACCAAGTCGTTTCGACGATGCTCGTGACACTTTGGGTCTTTATCGGTGTGGAAGGGGCCGTCGTGCTATCTGGCCGTGCTCGGAAACGTTCGGACGTCGGGAAAGCAACCGTTATTGGGCTACTTGGAACGCTCGTCATTTATTTGCTCATTTCTATCATGTCGCTCGGTCTCATGACTCCCGAAAATGTAGCGAACGCCTCGCAACCAGCGATGGCATATTTGCTCGAGTCGGCCGTCGGTCCGTGGGGTGCGATGCTCATCAACGGGGGACTCGTCATCTCTGTCCTTGGCGCATGGCTCGGTTGGACGCTGTTAGCGGCAGAAATCCCATTCGTTGCCGCCAAAGATGGAGTCTTCCCGAAATGGTTCACGAAAGAGAATCAAAATCAAGCTCCTGTCAATGCCCTTTGGCTAACGAATGGGTTGATTCAGCTCTTCCTCTTCACATTCTTGATTTCAGATGCCGCATATAACTTTGCCTTTTCTCTCGCTTCGAGTGCGATTTTGATCCCATACGTGTTCTCGGCCTTTTACCAAGTGAAAGTGGCGAAGAACGGAATCGGATACAGTTCCGGTGAACGAAAAACACGCGATTTAGCGATTGGATTGGTCGCTTCCGTTTATGGACTATGGCTCATATACGCCGCTGGAATCGATTATTTACTTCTCACTACACTTTTATATGCACCGGGAACCCTTCTCTACATGAAGGCACAACGTGAAAATGGCATCAAGTCACTCACTAAAACGGAATGGATGGTCGCCGGTGTGTTGACCGCACTGGCCATCTTCGCAGTCGTACGCATACTATCGGGTAATATCTCAGTCATTTGATCGGGGGTATGGATATGGAGAAAAAACGTGTGGTCATCGCCTTAGGCGGGAATGCGATTCAGCAAGGCAAAGATGCGACAGCCGAAGCACAAATACAGGCAGTTGAGGCAACGGCGGAATCTCTCGCTGCACTCATCGCTGAAGGAGTCGAGGTCATCATCACGCATGGTAACGGTCCGCAAGTTGGAAACCTGATGTTGCAACAAGCCGCATCAGACAGTCCAGCCACACCAGCGATGCCGCTTGATGTCTGTGGTGCGATGACGCAAGGGATGATTGGATACTGGTTTGAAAACGCATTGACCAAAGCACTGCGTGCACGTGGCCTTGAACAGCATGTGGCCTCGCTCGTGACACGAAGCATTGTCGATCCGAACGATAGTGCGTTTCATCATCCGACTAAGCCAATCGGTCCATTTTATACGGAAGACGAGGCACTTCATCTCGAACGGACGACGGGTTATGTCTTCAAAGAAGACGCAGGACGGGGATATCGTCGTGTCGTCCCGAGTCCGATCCCTATGAAAATCGCCGAACACACCGTCATTCGAACACTCGTTGAAGCTGGGCACATCGTTGTCGCTTCCGGTGGCGGTGGCATTCCGGTTATGGAGACAGCGGATGGATACGTCGGCATCGAGGCAGTGATTGATAAAGATTTCGCGGCTGCAAAACTGGCTGACCTCGTCAACGCAGATGTGTTACTCATTTTGACGGCTGTCGAACATGTGTATGTCAATTTTGGGCAGCCAGATGAGATGGCACTTCAAGAAACGTCGAAAGAACAGATGGAGACCTATATCGCTGAAGGGCAGTTTGCACCAGGTAGTATGTTGCCGAAAGTAAGAGCGGCGCTTCAGTTTGCCGAATCCGGTACGAACCGTGTCGCCATCATCACGTCGCTCGATCAGGCTTTAGCAGCCATTGACGGGGAAGCGGGCACACGTGTCCGCCTGGCTCCATCGCTCCAACAATAAGAATGTGTCGCAGACGTGAAGCGTTTGCGACTTTTTTTGTTTTCTGCCCGGATTCAAGGGGAAGGAATGTTGTATGCCAAAAATGAGATTGCTATCATATTCAGTGTAAACGTTTGCGCTAATTTCAGGAAGGAAGTGACGGAGAGCGGAATCGCTCGAGTGTATGCGCCTATTCGAAGAAAATCATGTATATGAGTCGTGGATGAGACCAAAAGCAAGGGAAGAGGCAATCGTGCAAGGAAGCTGTTATCGATTCACCGTTTTGACGAGTCAGTTGATTCGGATGGAATACGCGGAAGACGGAATTTTTGAAGACCGTGCCACCCAAGTGGCGTGGAATCGGGAATTTGACGTTCCACAATTCCGAGTGATTGAAGATGAGACAGAGCTCCAAATCATCACAGAACATGTTCATTTGTATTATACGAAAGGTCCGTTCGCACCGAACACGCTCTATGTGGACGTGAAAGGGAACTTTAGTACGTATTATAGCCGCTACATGTTCAACGGTCCGGAGCGGACACTGAAAGGGACGGCGCGGACGCTCGACCATGTGGACGGGGCGACGGAATTAGAAGAAGGGATCCTCTCCAAACAAGGGTATGCGATCATTGATGATTCATCCTCATTTTTGATGACGGATGATCGCTTCGTCGAGCCGAGACGAAAAGGAATTCATGACATTTACTACTTTGGATATGGCCATGACTATAAACAGGCACTTCGAGACTTTTACACGTTGACGGGTCCGACACCGATGCTTCCTCGTAAAGCGCTCGGGAACTGGTGGAGCCGGTACTGGCGATACGACGAAAAAGAGTATAAGACGTTAATGCGCCGTTTCAAGTCAGAAGATGTCCCGTTCTCGGTCAGTGTCATCGATATGGACTGGCACGTGACGGACATCCCCGAAGAGTACGGGAGTGGATGGACGGGCTATTCGTGGAACAAAAACTTGTTTCCCGAACCGAAACGTTTCCTCAACTGGTTAAAGGATGAGGGAATGATGGTAACGTTGAACCTGCATCCCGCGGACGGTGTCCGTGCGTTTGAAGATCAGTACGTGGCGATGGCCGAGGCTATGGGCGTCGATCCGGAATCGGGGGACCGAATCCCGTTCGATTTTTCGGACAAACGATTCATTCAAGCGTACTTCGAACAAATGCACCATCCACATGAGGCAGACGGCGTTGATTTTTGGTGGATCGACTGGCAACAAGGGTCGACCTCGAAGATGGAAGGACTCGACCCGTTATGGATGCTAAATCATTATCATGCCATTGATATCGCCCGTGACGGCAAACGCCCGCTCATTTTTTCTCGTTACGCCGGACCAGGGAGCCACCGTTACCCGGTCGGATTCTCAGGAGATACAATCATCTCGTGGGCATCGCTCGCCTTCCAGCCGTATTTTACAGCGACAGCGACAAACATCGGCTACGGGTGGTGGAGTCACGACATCGGAGGGCATCATCGCGGGGAAAAAGATGATGAACTCGCTGCGCGTTGGGTCGCATATGGGGTGTTCAGTCCAATCATGCGTCTCCACTCGACGTTCAGCACATTTAACGGGAAAGAGCCTTGGCGTTTCGGAATCGAAGCCGAACAGTCGATGAAGCGATTCTTACGCTTACGTCACGAACTCATCCCTTATCTATATACGATGAATTATCGTAACCATGCCGATGCGCTACCACTCGTGTTACCGATGTATATCGAACATCCCGATGACGAAGCGGCTTATCAGGTACCGAATCAATTTTATTTTGGCAGTGAACTCATTGTGTCCCCAATCATCACACCGATGGACCGGAAGCTCCACGTCGCCGGAACGAATGTCTGGCTACCAAAAGGAGAATGGTTCGATTTCTTCACAGGACATCGTTACGAAGGCGACAAGTCGATTCGTGTATTCCGCGGTCTTGATGAACAACCAGTCTTCGCCAAAGCGGGTGCCATCGTTCCGCTCATGCCACATAAACCGCATGAGAATGAGACGGGGAACCCGAGCGAGCTAGAAGTACTCGTCTTTCCAGGTGCCTCGAACACGTTCACGATGTATGAAGATGACGGAGAAAGCCGCGATTATGAGACGGGTGCCTCGCTTGAAACGACGTTCACGCTCGACTGGGAAGCGCGGACGCTTCTCATCGAGATGTCAGGAGACTTGACCCTCGTTCCAGCGAAGCGGACATTGACCATTTTGGTCCGAGGTGTTGTCGGGGAAGGAGACTACGACGCTGAGACGCAGACGCTACACATTCCAATCGGTGAATTGAAGCAAGAGCAGACGGTGGCGCTCCCTGCCAATGTGACGCAGAACGCTCATCGACTTGACCGTCTCTATCGATTCTTAGACCGAGCAGAAATCGCCTATGATTTGAAAGATCGGTTGTACCAGATGGCGACAACGAAGACACGTCTCGAAGCATGGCTGTTTGACCTCCATGCGTTAGAACTCGATCGAGATTTGCAAGACGCGTTATTAGAACTGATGTTGGACTAAAATAAGGGGGGAGACCCCCTTTTGTCATGTCAGAAAACTGTCGGATTTTGAAAGCGTTATCATTTCAAATCATTTTATACTTAAGGTAGGGGGATTTAACTAGAAATGAGGGAATACAGATGCGACACAAGTGGACGATTGATGATTTACGGCAGTTGACACTGTTTGCGAACTGTTCGAGTCGAGCGCTTGAACAGCTCGTCCCATACGTCTATTGCCGAACGTATCGAAAAGGACAACTCCTATTCATGGAAGGAGACCCGCGAGAGCGCGTGTATTTCTTAATGAATGGATACATCAGACTCGAACGGATGAACGAGCATGCGACGCATCAGTATGCGGACTATGTGAAACCCAAACAGTTCTTCCCGTACAACGGTTTATTCACGGAGGAAGACTACCGTCATACGGCTGAAGCGGTGACGGATATTGAAGTCATCTACATCCCGACCGAACGATTCGAGCGGTTTGTGTCCACACAGTCGAACATGCTGCTCTATATCATCGGACAGATGAATCGTATTTTAGATTTACATGAACGACGTGTCCAAGAAATTATTACCCCGAGCGCGAAAGAACGTGTACTCAATACCATCCATTTTTTGATTGAAGATTTAGGGGAGCCGGACGAGCAGGGGGTACGTGTCCGCTGTCCGTTCACGGCGATGGAACTATCTCGTCTATCCGGAACTTCCCGGGAGACGGTTTCTACGATTTTAGCGAAGCTTCGCAAAGAAGACGTGCTTCGAATGGACGCGCACCAACTTGTGATTGAGCATCCTGAATATTTTGATCAAGACTTCGATTGACGCCGCTCGGGAGAGGGCGTCTTTTACATGTCGGAACGAGCGGAGCGTTCGCTTCAAGACGTAGCATATTGTATAATTAGTGATGAATCTCACAAAGCAATCGGATTGTGAATAGAGAAAGGATGAATGCAGTGAAACGACTGCAAGCCCTTGCGTTCGCCGAGCGAGGTCACATCATTGGACTGGTATTGTCTGCGGTCATGATTGGACTATCGATTTTGGCGCAAGCGTATTTAATCGTCGACATTGTCGACCGAATCTTTTTAAAAGATGAATCATTTGAAGCCGTCATTCCGGCGTTACTTTGGCTCGTCGTCGCCCTATTGGCACGAGCACTTTTTGGATACGTCTCCGGGCGAATCGGGGCGAGTTTATCGGAAAAAGCGAAACGGGCGTTACGTCTGCAATTGCTAGATCGCTATGCCACGAGCCCGGTCGAGTCCTCTTTGACGGGACAATCTGGGAAGAAGGTCAGTGTGTTCATGGATGCTGTTGACGAGGTTGACGCCTACTTCAGTCAATATTGGCCACAAGTGATTCAAACCTCGATTATCCCGCTTCTGATTTTGGTTGTCGTCTTCAGCCAACATTGGATTTCAGGTGTCATCATGATGGTGACGGCACCGTTTATCCCTTTGTTCTTTATTATCATTGGGATTGCGACACAGAAAAAATCTGAGGAACAGATGGAGAAGATGAATCAATTTTCCGGAAAGTTTTTGGATGTCTTACAGGGTTTGACGACACTTAAACTCTACAACCGGACCGAACAGGAAGCGAAAGCGATTGAGAAGAGCAGTCTCGACTTTCGGGATGCGACGATGGTCGTCTTAAAGACGGCATTCTTATCTGGCCTTATGCTGGAATTCATTTCGATGCTCAGTACCGGTGTCGTGGCACTGGAAGTCGCGCTACAGATGGTCGTTTGGGAGAACTTGACGTTCTTCTCTGGCTTCTTGATTCTTGTGTTGGCGCCAGAGTATTACTTGGCCATCAAAGACCTGGGCAGCGCCTTTCATACGGGACGTGGCAGTATGGGCGCAGCAGACCGGATCTTTGACGTATTAGACGCTCCGGATGATCGCATTCAGTGGGGGACGAAGTCGCTTGGTTCACGGAAGCCGGATCTTGAGCTTGAAGAGGTATCGTTTGAGTACGCTGGTGGACGCTTTTCCCTTCAGCCATTGAGTGGTCGCATCTCGTCGGGCACCCACCTCGCGTTAGTTGGTGCGAGCGGTTCCGGGAAGACGACTGTCCTCAACGTGATTTCAGGACTTTTGCAGGTGAAATCAGGTCGTGTTCTCGTAGATGGTGAACCTTTGCATACGTATGACGAATCTACCTGGTATGGAAATATTGCATATATCTCTCAAAATCCGTATCTGTTCGCCGGGACACTCGCCGAAAACATTGCCTTAGGTGAGGTGGCTGACGAACATGCGTTACTCGAAGCAACCGAGGCAGCTGGACTATCCGAGGTGATTGACCAGTTGCCGAACGGGATCTGGACAGAACTCGGAGAAGGTGGATTTGGACTATCCGGTGGGGAACGGCAGCGCCTTGCACTCGCACGTGCTTTCTTTAAGCGACCTGGTATTTTATTGTTTGATGAACCGACGACCGGTCTCGATTTGAAAACAGAGCGGATTGTCAGACGCTCGATTGAAGAGCTGTCAAAAGGTGCAACGTTAATCACGGTTGCGCATCGTCTGCATACAATCAAAGAGGCAGACACGATTTGGTTCATGGATGATGGGAAGCGAATCGCAGAAGGGACGCATGAAGTGTTACTCGCTGTCCCAGAGTATGCGGAGTTGTTTGCACTTCAGAAAGGGGTGAGCCGATGAACTCGCTTTGGACGATTACAAAATGGATGATGCGCGAAAAGAAAGACATCCTCCTCTCCATCTTCTTTGGATATGCAGCAGGGATTGCGGCGGTCGCCCTCTTCGCGGCAAGTGGCTATCTCGTATCACGCGCCGGGCTCGTCCCGCCCCTGTATGCGTTGATGGTACCCGTCGTCTTGATTAAACTGTTCGGTGTCATCCGGGCAGGAAGCCGTTATCGGGAACGTCTCGCATCGCACCGAGCAACGTTTACGATTTTGAGTGAGTTGCGCGTCCGGTTCTATCGTCAGTTAGAGCCGCTCGTTCCGTCCATCTTTGCGAAATATCGGAGTGGGGATTTGCTCGCACGCGTCGTTGGGGACGTCGAGAGTCTTCAAAACTACTTTCTTCGCGTGTTTTATCCGCCAATCATTCTCGTACTCGTCTTTTTGAGCACCATCTTCTTTGTTACCTTTTACTCGTTTGCGGTCAGTCTATGGATCTTGTTTGGTGTACTCATCACGGGGTTCTTGATCCCGCTCGGCTTTGCACGAATCCGCGCCCGTCACGATGAGACGATTCGTGGATTGCGCGGAGATGTGTCGATTCAATTGACAGAGATGTTGTTCGGATACCGGGATTTAAAACTTCATCACCAACTCGATCGCACGAAACAAGCTGTCTATTCGTACAGTGAACGTTACATGGAGGCGGAGCGGAAAGACACAACGAATCAATTCTTTAATTCTGCGCTCGTCGTTGCCGCTTCCTTACTCGTCTCATGGGGCGTCTTGGCCATCGGTGCGTATCAGGTGGTAAATGGAGACCTGAACGGGTTGTTCTTGGCAATGCTGATCATGATGTCGCTCACAGCGTTTGAGAATACGACGCCGATGGCCGTGTTCCCCGGTCACTTTGCAGACAGTAAGCAAGCAGCAGATCGTTTGTTTGAAGTGACGGAGCCGAGTGAAACGATTGAGGAGCGTGAGGCGAAACGTCATGATGTGACGTTTACGGCCGCACCGTCTATTTCATTTGATCATATTCGCTATCGCTATCCAGACACGTATCGAGATGTGATAGATGAGGTAACGTTACACATACCGAGCGGTTCGAAGACGGTAATCGTCGGACCGAGCGGGTCAGGGAAGTCGACGTTACTTCAACTGGTAATGGCTTTCGTTCGGACGGAAGACGGCACGATTCGATTGGATGATTACAATATGAACGATGTCAAACAAACATCTATTTGGCAACATGCAAGTGTTGTCTTGCAAGACAATCATTTCTTTTACGGAACCGTACGGGAAAACCTGGCGTTAGCCGGTGACTTCACAGATGAAGCGATGAACGTAGCACTTGAGCGCGTCCGTTTGTCATTCTCGCTAGACGAACCGGTCCTGGAGAAAGGGGCAAACTTGTCAGGTGGAGAACGTCAGCGCCTCGCCATCGCACGGGCACTTCTTAAAAACGGACTTCTTTGGTTGCTTGATGAACCGACATCGGCACTCGATGCAGGAACAGAGGCCCATGTCTTTTCTGAATTGCTACAGCAAGCCGGAGGGGGCACACTCATTCTTGTCAGTCACCGTTTGACGGGTCTCGAAACGTTTGATCAGATTATCGTCATGGAAGCTGGACGGATCGTCGAGGTCGGTTCTTATGAGGAATTGATGACGAAACGTGGCATGTTCTATGAATTGAAACAAATCGAACAAGAAGTGTTCGCATCATGAAAAAGACGAGCAGCCCCGTCGGTGGGCTGCTCGTCTTGTTTATGGCAAATATGGGTGCAACAAATGGGGGTTGTCGCAATGCTTTCAAAAAGAGTGTCGTGGAGGGGAATCCACGTGACGTGATATGTTTGGGGAACGTGCACGCCAAGCTTTTGGGAAGCTACAACTAGAGTATAGTTGATAACGATTCTCATTGTCAATAAGAATAATAAAAAAATCCATACGTGCGAACACGCATGGATTGGGTCATGAATTAATTCGAGGCTACGCCTTTTTGAACCGTGAATCGAATCAAACTGAACAAGTATCTCGTGAAGAAGAGAGCGAACGCATAGAATAGCGCAATGAACGGTGACTGAAGATCAATCCCCGGGATGTTCATCAAGAACTCTAGAACGAGAATAGAGAGTAAGAATACGTAGAGAGCGGCATCTAAATAAAGTGGCATAAGACGACCGCGTTGATGCCAAAACGTGCGGATGAGTGGTGCCACGGTCATCCCGATAATCCGTTCCGCAAAGCCGATACTGAGAACGGCGATGATGAATGCTGGGATCGTGTTAAAGGTCACCAAATCCGAGAATACGAAACCTGAAATCAATAAGAGAGGACCGATGATAATCATCATCGAAAGTGAGGTCCGGAAGAAAATCCACATGTTTTTCTGAATCGAACGAATCCCACCGATTGCCGATTGTTGAAGTGTCTTTCCACGTCTATAATCAATCGCGAACGAGCCGATAAACATAATTCCAAATAAAGATAACAAAACTGACATGAACGATGTTTCCCCTTTTCTGAATAAATCATGATGTATCGATCTGAATCAAAGTCTAGCCTAGTTTAACGATTCATTTCGAGAAAGTAAAGCGAGAAAACGCGCTCAAGTGTGAGGAGTTTGACACATTAAGAGGCGAGGATGAAACGATTCCGACCGGACTCTTTTGCGTGATATAACGCTTCATCTGCATGTTTTAACACACTGTCGATTTCAATATCATTCGAATGGCAAGCTCCAAGCGAAACAGTGATGTGGAGCGTACCGGCACTCGTCTCGAACGGGAACGTTGAAACCTTTTCTCGAATAGATTCAGCAAGCTGCGATACTTCTTCTCGATTAGCATGGGGCATGACGATTAAAAATTCTTCGCCGCCGAAGCGACCGACTAAATGGCGCTCATTGCTCTCATTCACGAGGAGCATGCCGAGCTCGCGCAAAACATCATCTCCGACGTCGTGACCGTATGTGTCATTCACCCGTTTGAAATGATCGATGTCGACCAAAATCAATGCGTATTCTTCTGCCTCGACCGTCAAGTTGGCCATGGCTTCGTTCAAGAGACGCCGATTGGCAATCCCGGTGAGCGCATCTGTCCGCGCCAGTTGCTGTTGATGTTGGACGTTCTCGAAGTGACGGCGTAGTTCGAGCAGTAATCGATAGGCGGCGCACGCTCCCCCGTAAGACATTAACGTATAGACGATTAAGACGGGATAGAACAAATTTAGTGGAAGCGCGGTATAAATCGCTGCCCCAAAAATGGCAATACTGATTGTAGTGAATACGAGCAAAGTGGGCCGAGTATTATCCATGCGTTTCCGTAAAAGACCTGTTAAGACAATTAACGTAACTATTGTGGCGATGGCTAGATAGAGACCGAGCATGGTACCGTCTGTAAAGAACAGAACTAGGGAACGACCGATTAATAATATGATACCTGCGACAGCACCACTCACCCATCCCCCGAATAGAACGGCAAGCAAAACGGGAATATTACGTAAGTCGATGAGTATCCCCTCGAGCGGTAAGGCATTTACTAAAAGGAGGATGGCAATCAATCCGGTCTGTACCCCAAGTAAAATCCTTCCTTTGAGAGGAGACTGTGGCGTCAGACGAGGGCGGTTTCGAAACGGTAAAAAGGAAATCGTGAAGAGCGTGAACAAGATACACAGGTTGATAAAGAACGCATTTATGATTGTGAGCATCGGAGCTCCCCCTTATCCCGTATGGAAATATTTAGTTACAGTATATAGCATCTAGTTGGAAACAAACAGGAATAACCTGCTTGCGGAAAGAAACTCTCTTGAATGATTATTCAAGCAAATCGTTTTGGAATCCTTTTGGATTTGTTCAGGTTCTCCTCATCTTTTAGAACTTTCGTTATGGAAAATCGAAAGTTTGGTATGATAAGAGAAAAGGAGGACTGTCCGTGCGTTACTGGGATCATTTTAAACGAGCGTTTATTCCGATTGCGCTCATTTTGATTGGATTAGCGATCTTTTATACTTTATCGGCTCGAGATAATATGGTGTTGACGCTATTAGGGGCTGCGATTGTTGGAGTCATCTTATTTTTGGTGATGCGTCATGTGAATCAGGTGGAAGAGGACTAAAGCGAGAACACATTTTGTGGTTCTCGTTTTTTGTTGTCTTGCCACATTTTTGGGTACACTACAAAGTAAGGAGGGATTTATCATGGCAAAAGCTACATTTGCGGGAGGCTGTTTCTGGTGCATGGTCAAACCGTTTCATAAATATGAGGGAGTGGAGCGTGTCATTTCTGGATATACAGGAGGACATGTCGACAACCCGACGTATCAACAAGTCTGTTCGGAGACGACAGGACATTTAGAGGCGGTTGAAATCACATTTGATCCAGAAGTCATTTCGTATGAGGAGTTGTTACGCATCTATTGGCGTCAAATCGATCCAACAGATGGCGGAGGGCAGTTCAATGACCGCGGTGAATCCTATCGTCCAGCCATCTTCTATCATTCAGAAGAGCAACGGGCTGCAGCAGAGCGTTCGAAACAGGAAGTGGAAGATTCGGGTCGGTTCGATCGCTCGATTGAAGTCGATATCCGTCCTGCGAAAACGTTCTGGGAAGCGGAAGACTATCATCAAGACTACTATAAAAAAAATCCGTTCCGTTATGAGATGTACCGTGTCGGTTCAGGGCGCGCGAAGTTCATCAAAGAGGCGTGGAGTGATCGCAAACAACAACAAGCACTTCGTGAACGCTTGACACCGATGCAGTATAAAGTGACTCAAGAAAACGGGACAGAGCCACCGTTCCAAAATGAATATTGGGATGAAGAGCGGGAGGGGTTGTACGTCGATATCGTCGACGGGACACCACTCTTCACATCTCACGATAAGTTTCAGTCGAATTGCGGATGGCCGAGCTTCTCACGCCCAATCGAGGAGAAGCGAGTCGATTTGAACATGGACACGACGCACCACATGGTACGGACAGAAGTCCGTTCAAAACAAGGGGACAGTCACCTTGGTCACGTGTTTGATGACGGTCCGAAAGAGCTTGGCGGCTTACGCTATTGCATTAACTCGGCCGCTCTCCGATTCGTTCCTGTAGAAGAGCTTGAAGAGGCCGGGTACGGGGAATATAAACACTTATTCAACAAGTGAAGGGGAGAGCCGTATGTTCACAGCCGTCAAACAACAAATTCGATGCGAGACGATCGGGACCGTCCTTGATTTTTACGACCAGTCGATTCGACAGCTTTCGGAAGAGGCGAGACAAGAAAAATATGCGAAGATGAGTTCGAGCCCGTTCTCGTTCTTTCGGGGTAGCTCACACTTGTTCTACTACGACTTTGCGAAAGTGCCAATCGCGTTTGACACAGGTCCCGATCATCCGACGTTCATTCAAGGAGACTTACACTTTGAAAATTTCGGTGTGTTCGAAGACGGGGCCGGTACCATCATCTATGACGTGAACGACTTTGATGAGGCGTATATCGGTTCATACCTGTTTGATTTGTTGCGGATGGCGGTCTCTGTCGATTTATTCGCCGCCGAGTCCGGGTTCGATGGCAAAGCAGCCATTCAAGCGTTTGCTGAGTCCTATGCCAAAGCCATTGAAAAACATGCGCTTGGACGAAGTGAGCATATTCAATTCACGAAAGAGAACACGTGTAAAGCGGTCAAAAAAGTTATTAAAAAAGCGGAGAAGAAGAAAGATGAATTCATGTCCGAACGGACGGAGGTAAGAGACGAGGAACGTTATTTTTCAACGAGTGACGACTTGCTTCCCATCTCCTCGGAAGTACGGGAGAAAATTGAAGCGGCATGGGGCGATTATCTGTCTTCTTTGTCAAATCAACACCGACATCATGCCGATCACTATGAAATCAAAGATATCGCCATCAAACTTCAAAGCGGAACGGCTTCTATCGGATTAGAACGCTACTATATTTTGATTGAAGGTGCCGATGAAGAGCATGATGAAGATGTCATTTTAGAGATGAAACAAGCACAATCTGCCGTCCCGTCTCTCTTTCTTCCGACACATCCGCTGTTTGAAAACGGATTGTCGCATCAAGGCGCTCGTGTCGTCGCTGCGCAACGGGCAATGGTCCACAGTCGTGACCCGTATCTCGGCTATTTGACGATTGACGACAAAGAATATTATGTGAGGCAACGTTCTCCGTATAAGCGAAAAGTGAAAGCGAAACATATGAAAGATGAGACGTCGCTCATTGAGACGTTGAAGGTGCAAGCGCAAATCACGGCGAAGATTCATGCACGGGCCGATGCGACCTCCAATGTGCTCGATTATACGGCAAGCGAACGAATCGCGGCGGCAATCGGTGACTCTCCGTCCCTGTTTATTCGACAGTTATCGAGATGGGCTGATTTTTATGCAAATCAAGTTCGTTTTGATTATGACGCCTTTTTAAACTGGGTCGAGTCAAGGAATCGTTAAGGAACTTGCGAATTGAGGATGAAATCCTGCACAATGGAAGCGTAAAGGATGTGTACGGACTATGATTACAGAACAACAAGTCATCGCCCAAATGCGTCAGGTGATGACACAGATTGAGTCGTCAACCGGCGAAGCGCAAAAGCGTCATTTGGCAAAGTTAATGGGTTTTTGTGAACTCTTGTTAGCGGAGACGTCTGAAGCAAAAAGCGTTGGGGCATCACAGTCCCCGACCGTGACAAGTGAAACGAAACCTCCGCTTGATCGTCAGATGGCCGCTTTTCTCGGGATTCCCATGGAAGAAGACGAACAACCTAAATCCGATTCATTGCTCGATTTTTGAACCACATGTGATGCACATGTGGTTTTTTTGTGGATTCATTTTCATTGACTTAAATACCATAGGGGGTATAATGGGTACAAGAAACGAAATGCAAATGGAGGCGTGAATATGTTGGACTTTCTTTTTGTGGCAGTCGTCATTGGACTTGTGTATTTCTGGTGGAGTCGTCGAAACAATATAAAAACAGTCTCGACGGATGATTTAAAACGAAGAATCGCAGAAGAACGGAACATTCAATTGTTGGACGTACGTGAGCCGCATGAATACCGTGGGGGACATATCAAGCAAGCGAAAAATGTACCTTTATCCGGATTCGGTAATGCTCAAGCGAAATATCCGAAAGAAAAAGAGCGTCCAGTCTATGTTATCTGTCAGAGCGGGATGCGTAGCCAACGCGCGGCAGCGATGCTGAAGAGTGCCGGATATACCGACGTTTATTCTGTAAAGGGTGGAATGAACTTCTGGCGTGGATAATAGATGCGACTGGACGAATCGGTTCAGTCGTTTTTTGTCACCACGTTTTCTCTTTTGCATTTTCGGGGATTCTGCTACGGTAGGGAGAGAGTGAAAGAGAGGAGATCAATCCAATGGCAGTAATTTTATTTGATATCGATGGCACGTTAGTAGATACGACCGGACCGATGACGAAGGCGATTCATGAGGCACTCGAGGAGCTTCCTCATCTTCCGAAACCGAGTGAAGAGGCGGTCCGTTCAGGATACGGCTTGGCAGGTAACGCGTTTTGGGAGCATGTCATCCCAGAAGCGACGCTTGAGGAGATTCGTCTCATTCGCAGACTCCGTCATACGACGCTTGAGCAAACGATGGAAGGACAAAATGTCTTATTTGACGGAATTCGTGAGATGTTGGAGACACTTCACGAGCAAGGTCATACGCTGACGACAGCGAGTAACTGCGGTGTTCATTATATGAATTTGATTTTAGATACGCAACAGATTCGTCCATATATGACGGCACCCGAATGTTTAGAATCTGTTGGGGGCGAGAAGAAGGCAGACATTCTGACAGCGCACCGTGTCCGGCACGGAGAGGCGGACTATATTATGGTCGGTGATCGTAAATCGGATGTCGAGGCGGCTCGCGCTCATGACTTCCCCGTCGTCTTGACAGGATTCGGGTTCGGTAATGAAGAAGAGTGGGCACTTGCAGATCACGTGATTCAATCTCCACACGATTTAGTCGAGTGGGTCAACCGATAAGAAAAGGCTTGTCGCATATCAATGTCGACAAGCCTTTTTGTATACCTATACTCACAATCCGAGAGAGATGTATTTTACTTCTAAAAATTCCTCAATACCGTGATGACCGCCTTCACGACCGAGTCCGCTCTCTTTCCAACCACCGAAAGGCGCTTGCGGCGTTGACGGAAGTCCGTCATTCACACCGACAATCCCATACTCTAACGATTCAGCTAAATAGACCGCTTCATTGATGTCTTGCGTGAACAAGTAAGCGGCTAAGCCGAACGGCGTGTTGTTCGCCCGTTTGATGACTTCATCGAGCGAATCGAACGTTGCAATCGGTGCGACGGGTCCGAACGTTTCTTCGTTCATGCAGAGCATGTCTTCATTCGCATAACGGATGACAGCAGGACGGATGAATAAGCCGTCTAGCACCTCGCCACCGTATACTTCACCGCCACGAATCTGCGCGTCCTCGATATGCTTTTCGACTTTGCTGAGCGCATCGTCATCGATGAGCGGACCGATGTCGACACCTTCCTCTAGTCCGTTCCCGACTTTCAACGCTTCGACCTCTTTAATGAAACGCTCCGAGAATTCATCGACGACGGCGCGTTCGACATAAATTCGGTTCGCACAGACACACGTCTGTCCACCGTTTCGGAATTTCGTGGCGACCGCTTGCGGAACAGCCTTATCTAAATCCGCTTTAGCTGTGACGATGAGCGGGGCGTGCCCACCCAGTTCAAGCGAAATCTTTTTCATCGTGTCCGCAGCATCACGCATGAGCATTTTCCCGACTTCCGTGGATCCTGTGAACGTCAACTTTCGGACACGTTTATCTTGTTGCCACGCTTTGACGATATCTGACGCTTGTCCTGTGACAAGGTTGATGACCCCTTTTGGGAATCCGGCCTTCTCCGCTAATTTCACCAATTCGATGGCGGTCAACGGGGTCGCCGATGCTGGTTTCATGACGACCGTACAGCCCGCAGCGAGCGCTGGAGCAACTTTCCGTGTGATCATGGCAGCCGGGAAGTTCCAAGGTGTGATGGCTGCGATGACGCCGACCGGTTGTTTGATGGCAAAGATTCGTTTTTGGTTCGATGAAGCAGGAATCGTCTCACCGTATACACGACGCCCTTCTGCCGCATACCAGTCGATGAATCCATTTGCATAGTTGATTTCGCCGATCGCTTCTTTGAGCGGTTTTCCTTGTTCCTCGACCATCGTTCGGGCAAGCTCTTCCGTATGTTCTGCAATCAAACGATGCCATTCAGTAAGTAGCTCCCCTCGTTCTTCTGCTGTTTTTTGTTGCCATTCTTCTAACGCCTCATGCGCAGCGTCGACGGCTTGTGTCGCTTCTTGTGTATCACTTTTTGTCACGACGGCCATCACATTGCCTGTGGCTGGATTTCGTACCTCGATCGTTTGTCCCGTTTCTGTCCATTCCCCATTAATGAAGTTTTTCTCTTCTCGCATCTTGATTTCCCCTTTCCAAAAAGTGCACAGTTAATTAGAGGATACCCGTTTTTCTGAAACGCACACAAATTTACAAAAAAAAGAGGGGATACTATGTGGATCATCGTCATTGGCTATTTAGTCGGAAGTCTGCTCGGGGGCAGACTGTATGGGGTGCTAAGTGGACATGATTTAGCGACAACTGGTTCGAAGAATACCGGTGCACGCAATGCGCATCGCATCGGTGGAGTAAAGGCGTTTCTAATCGTCTATGGATTCGACGTGCTCAAGACGATTCTCGTCCTACAGATGAGCGGACCATATTTTTGGCAGACGGCGTTCGCGCTCACGCTCGGGCATATTTATCCATTTTGGCGAATCCGTGCGGGAGGGAAGGGATATGCCGTTTTTTCTGGAATCATATGGGCATATGAGCCGTGGTGGTTTATTGGGGGTCTTGTTATCTTGTTACTCTTAATCAAATTAACGGGGAACTCTCGCGAGACGGGATTAGTCATGCTTACGTTATTACCGTTGGCAGCTTTCGGAAGTCTCGAAGATGTCATCTGGGCCATACTCATCGCTATCGTGATTACGTATCATCATGTGAAGGAGGAAAGAACATGATTGTGTATCGAAAAGCCGAAATATCAGATTTTGAAGCGATACATCGGTTAAATTACGAAACATTCGTTGAAGAGATTCCACAACATCCACCAAATCCGGAAAGGCGACTTGTCGACCGATTTCACGAAGAAAATACATATTGGATTGGAGAAGTGGATGGGGAAGTGGTCGCCATGTGTGCGTTACGTGGCAAACGGCCGTTTTCGTTGGAACAAAAAGGAGTACGCATTCCTGATGGGAATTGGCTTGAGATTCGCCTCCTCGCTGTGACTAAACCTTATCGACGCAATCGGACGTTCGCTGGATTGATGCGCGCGGTCATCGACGATGCGACAGAGCGTGATGTCGATGGTATTGTCATCAGTGGAACGACACGTGAACAAGTGCTCTATCATCGATTCGGGTTTGTGCCGTTCGCGGATCCGATTGGTCCTGACGAAGCGAGATATATTCCGATGATGTTGACGCGTTCGGCTTTTTATGAATCCAAATCAGCATCGATCCTACGTCCAAAAAGTTTACTAGCAGGACCCGTTGAATGTTCGGACCGTGTAAGAGAACGACTCTCGATGCAGCCGCGCCCACATCGTTCAAACGAAACGGGACGAGTGCTTGAAGCGGTACAACGAAAACTGGCGGAACGAATCGGACTCCCTCATGTCTATACGCTCCTTGGAAGCGGGACCGTCGCTAACGATGCGGTCGCGGCTCGATTGGACGGACACGGCCTCATTTTCAATGCGGGTGAATTTGGAGAACGCTTGATTGACCATGCCCGGCGTGTCGGTCTGTCTTTTGACGTGGTCGCAGTGGACCAAGAGGGACAATGGGATATTTCGCAACTTGAGCGCATTGCACCAGACTGGGTATGGACGGTTCATTGCGAGACATCGTTAGGGATTTTAATCAACCTTGCCCCGCTTCATACATGGCAAGGCGTTGTCGCCATTGATGCGATCAGTGCCGTCGGAACCTTCGTCTATGACTATTCGTTTGCGGACTACGTGACCTTCTCTTCAGGAAAGGCGTTACGGAACGCCCCGGGTCTCGCGTTCGTGGCAATGAAGCATCCAGCGATTGCGACACCACATACAGCGCGCTATTTGGATCTATCCCTCTATCAACCGATTGCCTTCACACAATCGGAACCGCTTCTCTCAGCGATGGCGATCGCGCTGGATGAGTTGAAAGAAGATGAAGTCGTTTCACATTCTGTAAAGATGAATACGTTGCTTAATGCCTTACAAGAGAACGGTTTATCGGTCGATGTGTGTCCCGCCCAATCACCTGGCATCATCACGATTCCAGTTCCGTGCGAGCTATCCTCGGTCGAGCTCGGGCGCCAACTGTCCTATCAAGGCTATCTCGTCCAGTATGAGAGTGACTACTTAAAGCAGGCGAACGTCATTCAAGTATCGACCATGGGTTGGACGACACCTCGCATGATGCGTGACGTCGGTGCTTATATCGCACAATGGATTCAACAAAAAACCGCCACTGCTGAGAGTGACGGTTCGCTTATACTCGAAAGTCTTGGCGTGCCAAATGACGAATCTTTCGTCCGAGGCGTCTCCAATTGAAATAAGCTAAAACGGAGACGACGCCACCTGACCAGAAGAGCCATTCATCCGGTCGAATATAGCCGAGTAGGCCGACGAGCAAACCGAGCAAGATGACGATGGCATTGAACGTCTGACGGTGCAAGAGTTCCTTGGATTCAAGGTTTCGTTGGAACATCGCTTGCTCCGACAGACGTTTTCGTGTCGGTTCTTTTAAGTAATTATCCAGAAGTGGAGGAACGTTTAGCAGTTTCTTCGCGTAGTTGATTCCGGTCTTCACGTAACGATTTTGAAGCGTTGTCCCGTCTTCCTCGAGCCATTCGATGACAATCGGTTTACCGAGTGTGAACAGATCGATTTTCGGATCGAGGATTTGCAGAATCCCGAGCAAGGTCGAGGCGGCCCGACCGAAGAAGGCAAATTCTGCCGGGAGCTGAATCGGTTCGTTTTTGACAAGCAATTGAATGTCCTGTAACACCTTCTCAATCAATTTCGTATCGACGGTATCGATGTCCGTTTCTAGGTAGAAAGTGACCGCTTTCTCTAGTGCTTGGCGAATGTTTTGTTTGTTTGCCGTCGGTAAGAGGAAGCGCAAGTCTTCTAATCCATCGACGATGCTATCATAGTCGAGCGAGATGAACGCCTGTAAGATATTCCGAATCGTGGCCATGTCTTGCGCCGTTGTCTGTCCGACCATACCGAAATCGAGTAAGATGATGGTGCCATCGGCTCGAATTTGGACGTTTCCGGGGTGTGGATCGGCATGGAACTGCCCACCAAACAATAGCTGTTCGGCAGCGAGTGTGAAGAGTCGTTCAGCTAGGGCGGAACGGTCGATTCCATTTTCTTTTAAAAAGGCGAGGTCGGTGATTCGGCGTGCGTCGACCCAGTCCATCGTCAAGACGCGGTTCGTACAGAGATGTTCGTGATAGTCCGGGATGTAAACGTCTCGGTTATCGGCGTATTTGGCTTTAAAATACAGGGCGTTTTTTAATTCAGTTTGGAAATTTAGTTCATCCCCGATGACAAAAATCATTTGGCGATATAAGCTATCTAAGTCGGTTGATTTAGCGAGGGATGTCCGCTTTAACATCGATGTGACAATCCGCATCGCACGGAAGTCGGTTCGGATGATTTTTTCGATATTCGGACGCTGGATTTTGATGGCGACCCGTTTGCCGTTTTCAAGAAGCGTGGCACCATATACTTCTCCGATGGAAGCCGAGGCGACGGCGTCGATGCCGACGTCTTTGACGACTTGGGTATATGGGACGCCCCATTCTGCCTCTAGAATCGCGCGCGACTTCTCCCAACCAGACGTCGGGACACGGTCGACGAGCTCTGACAGCTCGTTCAAGACGGCGGGTGGTAGCAAGTCTGCACGAATTGATAAGAATTGTCCGAGTTTGATTAACAAGCCCTCGAGTCGTAGCGCGTTACGCTTATACTCACGCGCGAGCTTGAGCATCAGTGCTTCATATTCTTCTGTCGTGGCGACACCTTGTTGTTGTTTGCGTGAAAAGGCGTACAGCCGAATGATGAATCGGGCGAACATGGTGACGATAATCCATATGCGGAACAAAGCGATACGTTTCATTGTAATACCGACATCCTTTACGACAGTCGCACGACTGACCTGAATTTTTGTAACTATACTTTACCATACAATGCGTTGAAGAAAGGGCAAGGGATGTTCATGGAGTGGGAATTGCTCAACGTCGTCGGAACGATTGCGTTCGCGGCGAGCGGAGCCATCATTGCGATGGATGAAAAATACGATATTTTTGGGGTTTGGTTACTGGCGTTTATCACCGCCTTCGGAGGCGGCGCGATCCGAAACGTCCTGTTAGGAAACCCCGTCAGTTTAATTTGGCAACAGAATGATTTATTTATTTTATGTTTTCTGGTCGCACTCCTCATCTTCCTGCTCCCGAGTGTCGTATTGCCACATTGGGAACGCTGGGGTGTCATTGTCGACGCCATTGGTCTCGTCGCTTTTGCCTTTCAAGGGGCGCAGGTCGCAATCAAGCTTGATTTACCTTTATCTGCTGCGATTGCGGCGGCTGTCTTGACTGGCGTTGGCGGAGGTGTGGTCCGGGACTTATTGGCAGGACGTAAGCCTCTCGTCTTACAATCTGAGGTGTATGCGATTTGGGCGATTCTCATTGCGGTCATTACGTATTACTTCAAACTCGAAGGCGGTCTTGCTGTGTACGCGCTTTTAATTGTCGTCGCGACACTTCGAGTGATATCCTACTATCGGAAGTGGAATTTACCAGCACGAAAAGTCAGATAAGGGGGAACGGAAATGAAGATCTTATTAATGATCGGTGCCGGATTGATGGCACTCGGTGTGGCACTTGGTGCATTCGGCGCCCATGCGCTAAAAGAGAGATTGGCGCCAAACATGTTGGCAAACTGGCAGACAGGTGTGCTCTACCATATGGTGCACGCGCTTGGAATCATTGGGATTGCAGCGCTCCTCATGCGCGTGAGCATCAGCCAGTTCAACGTGGCCGGTTGGCTCATGTTTGCGGGGATCGTCTTCTTCTCAGGAAGCTTGTACGTCATGGCATTGACGGGAATTACAAAACTCGGAGCCGTGACACCGATTGGCGGCGTGTTATTCATCGCTGCCTGGATCTTTGTCATCGTCGGTGCGATGAAACTATAACTTGAGAATCCATTTATTCGATATCCATGCTTTTGCTCATGTTCACATGCAGCGACGGCATGGATTTTTTTGATGAGTCATCCTATTAATTGGAAAAGGGATATGCAGTTCCATGCGCTTATTATTTTAAAATAGGGTAAATCGTTCTCTATTTACATAAAACATTACAGAAAGATGTCAAATCGAACAGTCTGAAAAGGTATTGGTAAATAATAAGTTCTATGCATTCATTGTCCGAACCTTTGTTCTTGCGTAATAAAATTGAAATATAACTTTAACAGGAAAATATCTATCAGTTAGATATAATTAGTCGTGTTGAAACTCAACCAAATGATCGTTTTTGTTACATACTGAAACGGCTTTAAATATGTAGTGTAGTAGGTACTCACGTTTGTCATTTAAGAAAGGATGTACCCCATTCATGAATTGGAAACGCACAGTCTCGACGTTGACGCTCGGTGTGATGCTCATCAGCACACATACAGTTGCGGATGCATCGACTTCGATTAAAGAGAAGCAAGAACAACAACAAAAAGTAAAAGAAAAGCGCGACAGTGTGAAAAAAGACCAGTCAGAAACATCTTCAAAAATTGAAGGAAACAAGGAAGAGATTTCAAAAGTTCAGGCTGAGGTCAACAAAATGGACGCACAATTGCAAGACATCATCAATGATGTCGCCATGAAACGCCAAGAAATCAAGCGCACCGAGATGAAGATCGAGGATCTTGAAGCCGATATTAAAGATTACCAAGAAAAAATGAAGGCGCAAGAAGCGATGATGAAAGAGCGTATGGCCACGATGCAAAAGAACGGTGGCGGTTCAATCAACTGGGCTGAGTTCATCTTCGGTTCAAAAAATCTCTCTGATCTCGTGACACGTATGATCACAGCTGGAACGATTCAGCGTAGTGACCAAGAGTTGTTTGATGACTATGAAGCGACACAGCGTTCGTTGAAAGAAGCGCAGGCTGACTTGAAAGCAGAGCGTGCTTCACTTCTTGAACAACAAAAAGCACTCGAAGTGCGTCAAGCCGAGCTTGAGAAGAAAATGAAGCAACGTGAAAAACGCATCAAAGAGCTTGAAGAGAAGAACATCAAGTTCGAATCGCAAATCTTTGACCTTCAAGAGATTGAAGCAACATTAGTCGCTCAAGAACAGGCAATCGCGGCTGAAATCGAAGCGCAGCGTCGGGAAGAAGAGGAAGCCCGTCGTCGTGCGGAAGAAGCAGCTCGTCAAGAGGCGGCACGTAAGGCGGAAGAAGCCCGCCAAGCAGAAGCTGCACGTCAAGCTGAGGCTGCCCGTCAGGCAGAACGAGAAGCGGAAGCAGCTCGTCAAGCTGCTCAACAAAAGCAAGACAATAAATCGAATACCCCGTCTTCGTCGTCTTCAAACAACACGGCGGCATCAACGCCAGCTCCAAAACCGGCACCGGCTCCAACGCCAGCTCCGAAACCAGAGCCAAAACCGGCGCCGACGACATCGACGCCAGCTCCGTCTAGTTCGATGTTCATTCAACCGGCTTCAGGACGCTACTCACAAGGATGGGGTCCGGCGAGCGGTGCGTTTGGTTACACGTTCCATAACGGTGTAGACATCGCTGGTCCAACAGGGACACCGATTCGCGCATCTGCGACAGGTACGGTCATTCGTGCAGGTTGGGGTGGCGCATACGGGAACCACGTCATGATCGCACACGTGATCAACGGTCAAGTTTGGACCACGGTCTATGCGCACATGAACTCGGTATCTGTCAGCTCTGGACAGCGTGTGACGCAAGGGTCGAACATCGGGACACTTGGAAACACAGGGAACTCTTCAGGTCCGCACTTGCACTTTGAGATTCATAAAGGCGGCTACTCATACTCGGCAACGAGCGCAGGTAGCACGGTCAATCCGCGTCAGTTCTTCTGATGCATCAACCAGAAAACTCCTTTCGATTGCGAAAGGAGTTTTTGTGCGTAAAAAATCCCTCCGCGATTGCGAAGGGATACTCGTTAGTTGGCTTGTTCAATATCGCTTGGACGATCTTGTTTTTTACGCATTTGTTCACGCACGTAATAGATGATCGTCAATCCGATCAACCAAGGTACGCCGAATTTCAGCAAGATGTTGAAATCCGTGAACCATGTCGTGATCATCAGGCTGAGCAGTAAGACCGCCCCGAGCAATGGGAGGAATGGATATCCCATCATGCGGACAGGGAGTTTTCGCCCAGTCCATTTCTTACGGAAGAACAAGTGGGAGACGAAGACCATGAACCAAGTGAAAATAGCTCCGAACATCGAGATTCCCATCAAGAATGGATACGACGACTCCATGAATACTTGTAGCAAAGCGGCGAGGACGATCCCGCCTGTTGAAACGAGTAGCGCGAACATTGGAATCCCATTTTTGCTGATTTTTTTGAACGCTTTCGGTGCATCGCCGGCTTCCGCGAGCGAGTACATCATACGTGTCGACGCGTAAAGTTGCGCGTTCATCGCAGACAAGGCGGCGATCAAAATCACAAAGTTGAGGATGCCTGCCGCGAACGGGACATCGAACTGTTCCATGACGAGCACGAACGGACTTTGGTCGATCCCGGCTTGCTGCCATGGGATCAGCATGAGCATGATCGCGAGCGTGACGACATAGAAGAACGTCAAGCGGAACACGGTCGCGCGTAAAGCGCGTGGTACGGCCTGGTCCGGGTCTTTCGCTTCTCCCGCTGTCACAGCGACGAGTTCGGTTCCAAGGAAACTGAAGAGGGAGATGAAAATCGTCACCCACATTCCGTAAAAGCCGAACGCGAAGAAGCCTTCGTTTCCTGTCGTGATTGACTCAATCGGTGATCCTGGTTCGCCGAACAATGTGGCGGCACCGAGGACGATGAATAAGATAATGGCAGTTACTTTGATGAAGGATAACCAGTATTCGGTCGTTCCGAACGTGTGAACGTGACGGGCGTTGACGTAAATGAGTAGTCCACCGAAGAGGGCGACCCAAACGAACCCGTTCACATCTGGGAACCAGTAGCGCATGTAGATGGCGATGGCACTGACTTCAACCCCTACAGCCAGTACGTTCGCGACCCAGTAAGAGTAACGGACGAGAAAACCGGCGAGTGGATGAACGTATCGCTCGGCAATCGTTCCGAATGATCCGGATGTTGGATGGGCGACCGTCATTTCGGCGAGAGCACCCATTAGTAAGAGGACGATGAACGCCCCGATGGCATAGCTGACGAGCACACTCGGGCCAGCGGTTTGAATCGCGAGACCGCTTCCGAGGAACAGCCCGGTTCCGATGGCGCTCCCGAGGGAAATCATCGTAAGTTGCCGGGTGGACAGCTCGCGCTTTAGTTTATTTGTTTCCAAAATCGATTCTCCTTTAGCTGAGTGAAATGTTGTTGTGGACGACTATAGCAGACGAAAAAAAACAATGTCAATTCGAAAAATCGATGAAGGTTTCTCATTTTTGGATGCACATATAGAGGCAAAGTTTTTATAATTTTTTTATTTGACATGGATTCATCTGCCCTGTATAGTACGAATTAACTTAACTGAAACGAATAAAGGCGTCGACGAAGAGAAGTAACGACGAATCCTGTATGACAGAGAGCTGATGGTTGGTGCGAATCAGTATATGGGACGTCGCGAATGGACTTCTGAGCTCTAAACCGAACTTTGAGTAGGCTTTAGCGGGTTACCCACCGTTATCACGGGGAAGCGGATGATTGTCCGTGAAGTGGGTTCTTTGGAACCAACGAAGGTGGCACCACGGGGTTACTCGTCCTTCTTATAGCGCAGGCTATGAGGAGACGGGTGACCCCTTTTTCGTTTCAATAATATAAATCGAGGATTGAGAAGAGTAGCGCGAGAAGACGTTTCGTCCAGAGAGTCAGGGATGGTGAGATCCTGACCGAGGCGTCCGCGTGAATGGGCTCATGAGAGCATGGCTGAAGAGAGTAGGTCGTGACGGTTTCCCCCGTTATCGGGATACGATGTGATTGCATCGGAGAGTGGATTCTTTGAAATCAACGAGAGGTGGCACCGCGGTATTGAACCGTCCTCCATACGACGACTGTCGTATGGAGTTTTTTTATACACATTTTTAGAGGGGGAACAGACGATGATTCAACAATTGGAGACAAACGCATTATCAACAGCAGATATGAAAGTGGCAGCGAGCGAGATGTTCCAAGCGGATGAAGCGCAAATCGAACGAGTGCTGCTGGCGATGAAAGAGCGCGGTGAGACAGCAGAAGAGATGGCAGGACTCGCAGCATACATTCGTGAAGCGGCACAGTTCCCCCAAAGTGATTTACCCGTACTAGATGTTTGTGGTACCGGCGGCGACGGGGCGCATACGTTTAATATCAGTTCGACCGTCGCCTTTGTCCTGGCGGGTCTTGGGATTCCGGTCGCCAAGCACGGGAATCGAAGCGTCTCGAGTCGATCAGGAAGCGCGGACGTCTTAGAGGCATTGAACGTTCCGATTGTGAAGACGGCAGAAGAAGTACATGCTGACTTGAAACGGACGAATCTCAGTTTTCTATTCGCCCAGCATGTCCACCCGATCATGAAGCATGTCATGCCGGTCCGGAAACGGCTCGCGACGGCGACCATCTTCAACCAAATCGGACCGTTAACGAACCCGCTTCGTCCGAAACGACAACTTGTCGGTGTCTATCATCCATCGTTACTCGAGAAGATGGCGACCGCGATGCGTCATCTCGGGGTGGAGCGCGGTATGGTCGTCCATGGAGCAGGTGGACTCGATGAAGCGAGTCTCGCCGGTGTGAACGACGTGTACTTCTTTGATGGGGAACAGACGGCGCGTTATGCGGTCGACCCACGAGATGTCGGCTTGATGCGGGCACCGCTTGAAGCGCTACGTGGAGGCACACCAGAAGAGAACGCTGCGACACTTCTTGCCGTATTGAATGGAGAGTCGGGACCGGCACGCGACGTCGTCTTATTAAACGCGGCACTTGCCCTTTGCACGTATGGTACGACCGCAACGCTTCGTGCAGGAGTGAAAGAAGCAAAACGTAGTATCGATGAAGGGCACGCCTTACGCGTATTACAAAACTTACAACGTACGGAGGTCGAAGCATGAGTTATTTAACGAAAATCATCGGAACGAAAATAGAAGAGGTTAGCGGCATGCAGCCCATCGATGTCCCCGTGACGAAGTCAATCTCTCTCTTACATGTGATGAGCGAGGGATTCCATATCATTTCAGAGATCAAACGGTCGTCCCCCTCGAAAGGAATGATTCGGGAGACGGTCGACGTCGCTAAAAGGGCACGTCAATATGAAAAAGCTGGTGCGACGATGATCTCCGTTTTGACAGACACGACGTACTTTAACGGTTCTTTTGACGACTTGCGACAAGTTGCCGATGTCGTCACCATCCCGGTGCTCTGTAAAGATTTCATCATCGATGAACGACAACTCGACTATGCGAAGCATTACGGAGCGAGTGTGGCACTTTTGATCGTGGCGGCACTCCATCCGACACGTCTTCAGGAGTTGACGCGATACGCTCGCTCCATCGGTCTCGACGTCTTAGTCGAAGTACATGATGAGGCGGAGTTATGCATCGCCCTCGAACTTGATGACGTGTTAATCGGCATCAATAACAGAGACTTAAAAACGTTCGAGGTATCCCTCGAAACATCGATTGATTTGATGAAACGCTATCCTGAGGTCACATTCGTCAGCGAGAGCGGGGTCAGTTCGGTCGAGGCGGCTGCACGTTTAAAAGAAGCTGGGGCAAGCGCCATTCTCGTCGGGGAAGCACTTATGCGTGAAGAGGACCCGACCCGGTTACTCGAGGAGTTGAAAACATGTTCGTTAAAATCTGTGGACTAAAAACAAAGGAAGCTGTTGAGGCGGCGGTCGAGGCGGGAGCGGATGCAATCGGGTTCGTCTTCGCCCCGAGTTCTCGACAAATCGACGTGACGACTGCGAAGAGATTAGCTGCACATATCCCACAATCGGTTCGGATCGTTGGTGTGTTTTTAAGTCCTTCAATGGAAGAGATCGAGGAAACGCTGGACGTAGGGCTGACGGATTTACAAATTCACCATCGGACGCAGTCAATCGAACAACTCCGTACCTTCGGATTGCCCATCATCGATGCGTCGACCGAGGAGACGGCAGATGTGCGTTTGATCGACCATCTGACCCCAGGGAGTGGACAGATTTTAGATTGGGGCACAATGGACCGGCCGCAACGTCCGTTTTGGCTAGCGGGCGGGCTATCCCCTGACAATGTCGGACAAGCAATTCAACTCATCCAACCAGACGGCGTCGATGTCTCGAGCGGTGTCGAGACGGACGGTGTGAAAGATATCGAAAAAATTCGTGCGTTCATTCAACGCGCCAAGGAGGAACTATGATGTATGCACAACCAGTGAACGGGAAGTTTGGACAATATGGTGGAAAGTACATTCCGGAGACGCTCATGCAGGCGGTCGAAGAATTAGAGGTCGCTTATGAAGAAGCGAAGCAAGATCCTGAGTTTCAAGAACGCTTCTCTTCTTTATTACGTGAATACGTGGGACGTGAGACGCCACTTTATTATGCGTCGAACCTGAGTCGCCGTCTCGGGACGAACGTCTATTTGAAACGTGAAGACTTAAACCATACCGGTGCCCATAAGATCAACAACACGATTGGGCAGGCGCTCCTTGCGAAACGGATGGGCAAACAAAAAGTTGTTGCCGAGACGGGAGCGGGTCAGCATGGTGTTGCGACTGCGACAGTATGTGCATTACTCGATTTAGAATGTACCATCTTCATGGGTGAGGTCGATGTTGAACGCCAAGCATTGAACGTGTTTCGGATGGAATTACTCGGGGCGAAAGTCGTTCCTGTCAAATCAGGCAGTCGTACGTTGAAGGATGCCGTCAATGAAGCGCTCCGTTACTGGGTCAAACATGTCGACGATACGCACTATGTGATGGGTTCCGTTCTCGGACCGCATCCATTCCCGCAGATGGTACGTGATTTCCAAAGCGTGATCGGGACAGAGACACGTCGGCAAATCCTTGAACAGACGGGACGCCTCCCGGACGCCGTCGTCGCTTGTGTCGGCGGAGGGAGCAACGCCATGGGCATGTTCTATCCGTTCTTGAACGATGAGTCGGTCGCGCTCTACGGTGTCGAGGCGGCTGGAAGTGGCATCGATACGGATAAACACGCAGCGACCCTCACAAAAGGGGAAGTCGGTGTCTTACACGGGTCGCTCATGTATGTCTTGCAAGACGCAGCGGGTCAAATCGAGGAAGCGCACTCCATTTCAGCCGGACTCGATTACCCAGGGGTAGGACCGGAGCACAGTTTCTTGAAAGATATTGAGCGGGTGCGCTATGCGGCCGTCACGGATGACGAGGCACTCGACGCGTGTCTCGCACTCAGCCGACAAGAAGGAATCATTCCTGCATTGGAGTCTTCACACGCCCTCGCTTATGCAGAGACGCTCGCGAAGACGATGGGAGAAGACGATACACTGGTGATTTGTTTATCAGGGCGCGGAGACAAAGACGTCCATACAATCCGAGAGAAGGTGGCGACACGATGAAACTAGAGACAGCGATTCGACAGCGAGAAGGAGCGGCGTTCGTTCCGTATATCATGGCCGGTGACGGCGGGATGGAGCGACTGATTCCGACCATTGTGGAACTAGAACGGATGGGGGCGACGGCGATTGAACTCGGTATCCCATTCTCCGATCCGGTGGCGGATGGACCAATTATTGAAGCGGCAGGAATGCGCGCGCTTGAAGCTGGTGTGACGCTTGAAATGGTATTGAACCATTTAATAGAAGGAAAAGATCAATTTAACGTTCCGATTGTCTTGATGACATACTTGAATCCCGTGTTTCGGTTCGGGGTCCAACCGTTCTTTGACCGGGCGAACGAATGTGGTGTGAGCGGGGTCATTATTCCTGACCTTCCGTTTGAGGAGAGCCTCCAGTTATTCGCAGATGTCAATCGGCATGACGTCGCCGTCATCCCGCTCGTCACGCTGACGAGTAGTGAGGCACGAACGGCATCCATCTTAGAAAAAGCAGAAGGATTCGTGTATGCGGTCACGCTCAAAGGAACGACCGGGAAAGCGGATGTATTCCCAGACGAGCTTCTCGCCTACTTAACTCGATTGACTGAGCAGTCACGGGTTCCCGTCTTAGCAGGATTCGGAGTCCATCGTCCGGAGCAAGTGCAGACGTTGGGGCAAGCGTGTGACGGTGTCGTCGTCGGGAGCTTTATCGTCGAAGCGCTTCATGAAGGACGGACAGAGGATGTCGAGACGCTCATTCGATCGGCAAAGCAAATCCATGCATAAGAAAATCAGCGCTTCAGGCGAAGCGCTGATTTTCTATCTTCTCATAATTCGACTCGATCGAGTCCATCTTCACCAAATGTTTGGTCGAGTTGATCATGACGATACATCGAGGCGAGCACGTATAAGAGGTCACCTTCTTCGATGGCTGTCTGACCGTTCGGTGGAATCAAGTATTCGTTTCGGACGATGGCGTTCACGACGGTGTTCGGTGGGAGTGTGATGTCCGCGAGCGTTTTTCCAATCATGGATGAAGTTGCTGTGACCGCGTAAGGTACGAGTTTGTGTTGAGACTGTTTGCTCGAGACAAGGGCGATCGTATACGGAGAACGAATTTTATCCGGACCGAGCAACCCTAACTTCTCAGCAAGTGGCGTCAACGTCGTCCCTTGGATCAGGGCGCTCGTCACGACGACGAAAAAGACGGCATTGAATAACAGTTGGCTATTTTCGGTACCGGCAATAAGCGGGAAAGTCGCAAGGACGATCGGCACGGCGCCTTTTAGACCAGCCCATGAGATGAACAACTTTTCTTTTCTCGTAAATGACATGCCAAGTGTCGATAAATAGACGGCAATCGGACGTGCCAAGAACATAAGGACGAATGAGATGAGTAGTCCTTTCCAAATCAAGTCCGGCTCGATGAGTTGACGAGGGAAGACGAGTAACCCAAGGATGACGAACATGATGATTTGCATGATCCACGCGAGCGCTTCTGAGAATTGGACGATTGTCACTTCATGCGCTGTATCCGCATTTCCGACAATCATGGCGGCGATATAGACGGCGAGTAATCCGCTTCCCAATAAGTAAGCTGTGACACCATAGGTAAGAAACGCCATGGAAATCATGAGGACGGCATGTAATCCGCTCGAATCAAGTCTCAAGTGGTTCAACATGAGGCGAGACAGTTGTCCAAGGATGAAGCCGATCAATGCCCCGACAACGATTTGAAGGGCGAACATCCAAATTCCGTCCCAAATGGTCGTATCCGGCTTCATCATGAAGTCGAGGGCGAGAATCGTCAAAAACATCGCCATTGGGTCGTTCGTGCCGGACTCGGCTTCGAGAGTCGCACCGACTTTCGGTGAGATATTCTTTCCTTTAAATGCGGCAAAGACGGCCGCTGCGTCGGTCGAACCGATGATCGCACCGAACAAGAAAGATTCAATCCAATCGAAACCAAATACGAAACGAACGGCCACGGCGACTACTGTTGTAGTAATCAATACCCCAAGCGTCGCCAGCGAGGCAGAAGGGGCGAGGACGCTCCGGATTGATGACCATTTCGTTTGAAGACCCCCTTCAAACAAAATGACAATCAAGGCAGCGACTCCAATCAGCTGCGCTAAATTCGAGTCGTCAAAGAAGATGAGACCAGTAATGTCACTTCCCATGATCATGCCGATTCCCATAAATAAAATCAAGGCGGGCAAGCCGAATCGAGTCGAGATTCGTGTCGCCATGACACCGGCAACGAGAAGTAGACCGAAGAGTAAAATGAGTACATCAGTACTTATAACAGGTACGGGCAAACACAACACTTCCTTTCTGAAACAATACTCTTAAGTTCATTATACCATGAAATCGTCTGATATTTCAGAATTGAGGATTAGGCAAACCATACACATTGGAATTGTCGGTTATGAATATGGTAAAGTAAACACATCATAGAAGGAGGAATGATGATGTCTAAAATTCACGTCATTCATGAAAACGAAGAATGGACGAACCACCTTGTCCACCGTTTAAAAGAATTGAACTTGCCATATGAATTGTGGCACTTGGACCAAGGGACGATTGATCTCGAAGCAATGCCCCCGGAAGGTGTCTTTTATAATCGGATGAGTGCCTCCTCGCACACACGTGGGCATCGGTACGCACCAGAATTGACGGAAGGCGTCCTCGCTTGGTTAGAGGCAAACGACCGGACCGTGTTCAACGGCACACGTGCCATCCGCCTCGAAGTGAGTAAAGTCAATCAATACACGGCGCTTCGACGTGAAGGGATTCGCGTGCCGAAGACGATTGCGGCAGTCGGTAAGGCGCAAATCATCGAAGCGGCTGAGCAGTTAGCTTTGACGCCATTCATCACGAAACATAATCGTGCCGGAAAAGGACTTGGGGTCCAATTGTTCCATACGATCGAAGGACTCAAAGAATATGTATATGGTCCCTCGTTCGAGGAATCGGTTGACGGCATCACGCTCATTCAACAGTATATCGAAGCCCCGGAACCGTATATCACCCGTTGCGAGTTCATCGGCGGAAAGTTCCTTTATGCGGTCCGTGTCGACACGTCGGAAGGGTTCGAGCTCTGTCCTGCTGATGCCTGCTCGATTGAAGACCAGTTCTGCCCAGTCGGGGAGACGCCGCCGGCGAAGTTTGAAATCGTCGAAGGGTTCGATGACCCCATCATTCCAAAGCTCGAACAGTTCTTAAAAGCGAATGCAATCGATATTGCGGGGATTGAAATCATTCGAGACCAAGACGGCAACGTCTACGCATACGACGTCAATACAAACACGAACTATAATTCCGATGCTGAAGCGAAAGCCGGACGCTACGGAATGCTTGAATTGGCTACTTTCTTAGGCGACGCACTTCACGTCACTACGACAAAATAAGGGTCAGGCGCTCGCCTGACCCTTTTGCTGTGTATGTTTGAGTTGCTCTTCAAATCGATGTTGGACTAATTCTGCTGTCGGTGCCATTCGTTCGATGAACGAATCTAAACGTTCCGCAGTGTCACGATCGGTTTCTTTAAACACGCGCATCGTTGTTCACCTCGTTAATCAGGATAACTTGCCTACATCATCCTTAATTCCCGAGGTGTTATACGCGTAAACCTTTTACACGCTAAAGAATGTGCTCAAATTTTCTTTTGGTAAGATGTTCCCAACGTAGAAGTCGCCGAACTCTCCATACTTCGCACTTACTTCGTCGAAACGCATCTCGTAAACGATTTTCTTAAACTGAAGTGAATCTTCAGCGAAGAGCGTGACGCCCCACTCCCATGCGTCGAATCCAGTCGACCCACCGATGAACTGTTGAATCTTACCGGCGTAGCTACGGCCAATCATGCTGTGACGATACATGAGGTCTTTGCGCTCATCCATCGACAACATGTACCAGTTGTCGCCATCGCGACGAGCTTTACTCATCGGATAGAAACAGATGTGTGCGGCTTTTGGAAGTGTCGGATAGAGGCGTGAGCGGATATGAGGATTTTGATACGGGTCCCCGTCTCCAGATCCGCGATACATCCCGAGCTCGATGACCGACACGTATGAATACGACGGAATCATATAGTCGTATAGCGCCGTTTTGCGGAAGGCGCGCTCGACATCTTCAAGTTCGTTGAATGTCGGACGAAGCACCATCAAGACGAGGTCTGCCTTCTGACCGAGAATCGAGTAAAAGGCGTGGCTTCCTTCGCCTTTTGCTTCAACTTCTTCGAGAGAAGCGAGGAGCACTGTGAACTCATCAATCATCTGTTGACGCTTTTCAGCATCGACGAGTTTCAAACGAGCCCAATCAATCGTGCGGAAATCATGAAGTGTATACCATCCGTCTAATGTGGCGGCGGCATGTTGTGTATCTGTTGTAGGTACTGGACGTTCTGACATAAAAAAATCTCCTTTCGGGACTTGGCTTCGCCGTCTATTTTACCATACACGCTTCACTGACTGGCAACTTTGAGGCACTGTGAGGGTTATCACGATTCATGGCGGGTAAAGAACAGAGGACAGAAACATGAAAACGGCTACAAAAATGGCTGTATCAGTCGGTTTGTCAAAACTGTTCTATTCATATAATGATTGATTCTAAGCGATTTATGGCGAAATGGGCAGAATAGTTTATTTTGAAAAGGGTACTGTGTATAATTGAAATCGCGTAAAGACACAAGTCAACGGCAAAACCATTAGCAGTCATGCTGTAAATTGAGAAAAGGGGTTCATTCGTTATGAAATTATTTGAAACGTTGAAGCAAAAAGTTAGCCCGGTTCGTCCGACCATCGTCTTCCCGGAAGGTATCGATGAGCGTGTTCTTGGAGCCGCTGTTCGATTGAAAGCAGACGGTATGGTAGAACCAATCGTCGTCGGTGCGAAAGCAGATCTCGAAGCGGTTGCGGCGAAACACGGTTTCGACATCTCAGGTTTGACACAATATGACCCAGCGACATACGAAGACATCGATGTCCTCGTCGAATCATTCGTCGAGCGTCGTAAAGGAAAAGCAACGGCTGAACAAGCGCGCGAACTCCTTACATCAGACGTGAACTACTTCGGAACAATGCTCGTTCACACAGGCAAAGCAGAAGGTCTTGTCTCAGGCGCGATGCACGCGACGGCTGATACGGTACGTCCGGCACTACAAATCATTAAAATGCAACCAGGCATCAAAAAGACGTCAGGTGTGTTCATCATGGTACGTGACGACGAGCAATACGTCTTCTCGGACTGTGCGATCAACATCGCACCGGACGCGGCAGATTTAGCAGAGAACGCGTTCTTGTCGGCAGCGACAGCGAAGACGTTCGGTATCGACCCACAAGTCGCGCTTCTTAGCTTCTCGACGAAAGGTTCTGCGAAGTCACCTGAAACAGAGAAAGTCGTGGAAGCGACACGCCTGGCAAAAGAAAAATCACCGAACCTTCCAATCGACGGAGAACTTCAATTCGATGCGGCATTCGTCCCTAGCGTAGCGGCGAAGAAAGCACCGGGTTCTGACGTTGCTGGTAAGGCGAACGTATTCGTCTTCCCAAGTCTTGAAGCCGGTAACATTGGCTACAAGATGGTTCAACGTTTCGGTGGATTTGAAGCGATCGGTCCGATCCTTCAAGGTCTCAACAAACCAGTGAACGACTTATCACGCGGTTGTAACGAAGAGGACGTCTACAAATTGACGCTCATCACAGCGGCGCAAGCAATCGACGAGCGCAACGAAGCGTGAGTCCGGAGCATTCTTCTTATAGAAGGATGCTTTTTTTGATGGCTCGTTATAAACTATTCAAGAAAGGAGTGATGAAATGGACGAACTAGATGAGAGTGTTTTATTACCTGAAGGACATCGTTACGCTATGTTTGGTGGCGGGGATGATGATTCGATTAAGACGTATTATGAAGGGGTATTTGAAACGGTCTTCATCGTGTTTCATCCATTCCTTGCTCCAATAGGTCACCCCACCATGATTGATTGTTATGCCGATCTGGACAAAAACGAGGTCGAACAGCAATTTCGGTCCGTTACATGGGAAGAGATGAGGCGAAGACTAGGTTTTCGTGACGTGAGCCGTATCGACCACGCGCTCCGAACGATGATTGGGGCGCTGAAACTACACGCCGAAGATCGAGAAGGGGCGAATCGAATCATTGAATATTGCGAACGTGAGAATGTGCTCCCACCAGGTGAAGGGGAACTGTCGGATCTGCTAAAGAATCAAGTGTTGCGTGTACTTTTGGAGATGGGAGAAGGCTGGATCTGGACCGGAGACGAATTTTGTACGGAACGGCATCTCATCCATCTCAGTGAGACGCTAGCCGCTGATACGTGGGGCATGCAACATCGGACGTTTTTCGGTTACCATCATGAGTGGCTCATCGTACCACCTTGGGATAGCCATTTCACGTTGTTTTGTGGCAATCGCTCGTTGATCGAACAGGTCGTCGAACGATGCGAGCTCGAGGGATTTTATTGTGACGCTGAGACGACCATCAACTGGAGTTTGTCGGAGCATAAGCTGAGGTAAACTAAAAGAGGAATCCATGATTGAAAGGGGAACTATGTATGCAAAGCATCCATGCGACAGAATTAAGAGAAAAATTAGAGAACGGGGAGTCTCTCCATATCATCGATGTGCGCGAGCAAGATGAATATGAGGCAGGGCATATCCCGAACGTACCACTCTACCCATTATCGGAATTCCCACAAGTGACAGAAAAGTTGGCACAAGATAATGTCTATCACGTCATTTGTCGTTCAGGTGGACGGAGCCAGACGGCGTGTGATTACTTAGAATCGCAAGGTTATAAAGTCGTCAACGTTGACGGCGGAATGCTCGCTTGGGATGGCGACATCGAGGCGTGATGCTAGAGAATCCTTGGGTCGTTGTACCCCTTCTCATTGCGCTTTATCTCACTGTTTATGCGGTGATGAAGCGATTTGACTGGGAGAAGTGGCGACTCGTCTGGGCAGTGTGGGTGATGCTCATCATCATCCTATTGACGATTGAACTCATGACAAGTCTATAAAAAATGCGGAACCTTCTTTAACAGAGGTTCCGCATTTTTTTATCCGTCTTGGCGCTTATCGAATGTGATCGATGCGATGGCATCGTGTTGGTGAATCGACTCTTCGTTACGGCATTCGACGAAGAAGTTCACGACTTGTTTCATCTCGTACAAGTCAGCCGCGATCAAGCGGACCATGTCCTCGACGAAACGTGGGTTTTCGTACGCGATTTCAGTCGCACGTTTTTCATCCGGACGTTTAAGGACCGGGTGGAGTGGTGCTGAGGCGTTTGACTCTGCTGCATCGAGAAGTGCTGCACGCCAGTCGAATCCGTCCATCGATGTCTCATCAAGACCGGCTTCGATCGTGATGTACCCACGTTGGTTATGGGCACTGTATTCACTGATTTCTTTTGAGCATGGGCAAAGCGTCGTGACGTTGATGACGAGACCGACTGTCACGTTTGCAACACCCGTTTCGAGGTTATATGTCACACGGTGCATGACGTCCGCGTTCATCAAACCGCTAAGACCTGTCGCAGGTGCTTTACGCGTGAAGAACCATGGGTAACGGATTGTCAATTGGCCTTCTGTTTGTTCCATACGCTCGGCGAGCTCTTGCGCGAACTCGATTAACGAACGGTTTGATACCGTCCACCCTTGTTGATGGTACGCGTCGAGCTGCTCTGTCAAACGAGACATGTTGATCCCTTTACGGTCTTGTACGAGCGATGTCGTTAATTCAAATGTGGCGACCGTTGACTGGACCCCTTCTGGCGTCTCGACGTTCACGGGGTGCTTCACGTTTGAGATGCCGACACTGTCGAGGGCGAACAAGAAGTTTTTCGGTGTATTTTGTAAATCGACCATTTGTTCTTTTTCGGTCGGCTTTGTTCCTTTAATCGGTGGGACCGACCCGAACAATTTATGTCGTTCTGCTTTAGTAGGTAAAGCGACATGGCTTGTAGACATAATCGGATTCTCCTTTTTTCGAGCGGTTTAAAGCACCACTCGTTCTTGTTAGGATTTTATCACGAAATGATGGCTGAACGGGTATGATTTTGCTCTCATAACATGTTTTGAATATGCAATCGGAAAAAAATCCTTCAGATATTGAAGAAAGAGGATTGATTTACTTTGTGAACGGGAATAAAATGGTCCTGTGAACTTAAAAAATAGATCACTATTAAATATGAAGGAATTGAAAGAAAAAAGGAGATGTTTTTATGGATTGGCAGTTAGTCCTGCAGTATGCCTGGATCGTCGTCGTACTCGTCGGTTTGGAAGGCTTGTTATCTGCAGACAACGCGCTCGTCTTGGCCGTTATGGTCAAGCACTTGCCGCGTACAGAGCAGAAGAAGGCATTATTTTATGGACTCCTCGGGGCATTTGTTTTCCGATTTATCGCATTGTTCTTGATCTCGTTCTTGATTAACGTATGGCAAGTTCAGGCACTCGGTGCGCTTTACTTAATCGGGATGAGTGCGCGACACCTGTATATGACCTATAAGGCGAGAAAGATGGAGCCGAAGCAAGATTTGGCGGCCGAGGCGAAGGAAGAGACGGCTGTCACGGAGAAGCCGGTATCGAAAAAAGAATTTTGGCTCACTGTCGCAAAAGTCGAGTTTGCGGACATCGCTTTTGCCGTCGACTCAATCTTGGCAGCTGTCGCGCTTGCGGTCAGCTTGCCACCACTCGGTCTAGGTGAAATCGGTGGGATTGACTCGGGTCAGTTCTTCGTCGTCTTGACAGGTGGACTCATCGGGGTCGTCTTGATGCGATTCGCAGCTCGGATTTTCGTCAAGTTGCTTCATCATCGTCCGACACTTGAAACGGCCGCTTTCATCATCGTCGGTTGGGTCGGGGTCAAGTTGACGGTGCTCGTACTTGAACACCCTGGTTTCAAGGAATTGATTGCCGGAACACCATTCGAATTCATGGGACTCCCAGACGGGTTCGTCCACTCGACAGCTTGGACGATTTTCTTCTGGTCGGTCATGGTCGGGATTGCGACATGGGGCTGGTTCTCATCGAAACCGACAGCGGTCAAACAATAAAAAGTGGTCTCTCGTTTTTAAGCGAGAGACCTTTTCTTATGCAGTTACATTCTCTTTGTCGTAAATCGGTACCCAGCCTTCAGTCGTCACGAAAATACGAACGGCGACGACTTGGCGGTCTTCTTGTAATGTGAAGTAATGACGTGTGTTGACCGGCACGGAGATGAGATCACCTGGATTGAGTTCGATATTGAAGTATCCGCGTTCTGCATCGTCAATCGCAAAGATGCCGTGACCACTGACGATGAAACGAACCTCGTCATCTGTATGATGATGCTCTTTTTGGAAGTTGACGAGCAGTTCATCTAAATTCGGTGTCGCATCGGATAGCGAGATGACGTCAGCCGTCTTGTAGCCACGTCGTGCTGATACATCTTGAATCTCGTCACGGAACGTCGCCAAGATGGCTTCTTTGTCTTCGTCTGTCAGTTGGTAATTTTCCTGAAGAGAAGCCGGTAACTTTGCGATGTCCCATGCTTCGTAAAGGATGTCTCGTGATTCTAAAAAGGCACGTACCTCTTGTTGGTCGCTGACGCGTTCTTCTGTTTGTTGGAAATAAATCGTTGCCATGTTGAATTCCTCCTTATGAATGAACGCCTAAGGCGCGTAATTTTAATGAATAGCTGAACAAAAATTCATATGCTTCTAAATAACGTTTTGCCGCAGCTGGCGTCTCGCCCCAAACGGTGATTCCATGGTTCCGAATGAGGACGGCACCTGCATCGCTTGTGACGTGTGTGGCGAAAGCGCGAGCGAGCATCGGGATATCCGCGTGGTTCTCGATAATCGGGATTCGTACACTGGCCGTCTCTTCCCAATAACCGAGCGCTTTGATGATTTCTTGACCTGTGAACGTAACATGACCTTTTGCAGCATACAGTTCCGAGATGACGTTATTGTCGACCGTATGCACGTGAAGCGAACATGTTGCGTTCGTATTGTTGAAGATATCGACATGTAACAACGTCTCAGCCGACGGTTTGCCTGTCTGCTCTCCAATCAATTGACCGGTCGCATCAACGAGGACGAAATCTTCATCGGTGCGCTTTCGTTTATCACGACCGCTTGCCGTCACAAGGAATGTCAATGGGTCATCTGATACGCGGATCGCCAGGTTCCCGCTCGTTCCGGGGAACCAGTCTCGTGCGGCGAGCTCGTCTTTAATGTCGGCAAGTTCTCCCCACCGTTCTTGCACAGTCATACGTTCACTCCTTTCATATGAGCTGAGATATCGTAGAATGTCTCGAACGGAATATGTCGAATTCCTTCCGCCTCACATAGCGAAATCAATTGCCCCCGTGCATACACGACGTCGGCACGTTTGGCGATTTCAAAGTCGGTGACGGAGTCCCCGATGACAATCAACGTGTCGGTAGGTGAGACAATCTGTCGGGCAATCGTCGGCTTGCAGCATCCACAATCGTTCGAACAATGGACATCGCATGTATGAGGCCAGGTGACGTGTGCCGTCTCTCCAGAGAAATCAACATGATTGCAGTAGATGTGTTCCGGTTCGACGTAACCTTCTAGAATCGGATGGACGAAAAAGTCCATTCCGCCACTGACGACATCAAATCGAAAGCCGCATGACTGTGTCTCCTGTAAAAACTCGATAAACCCTGGTCGAAACGTTATGGTCGACTGAAGAAATTCACGGTACTTCAATTCCTGTTCACTCGGGAGCAAGCTGAACATCTGACCGACGCCTTCGCGAATGGAAAGCGTTTGGTTCAACACACCATCTTTAAGTTCGACCCATTCAGGTGGGGCGAAGCGTCGCATCAATGCGATGATGTTATCTTCTTCCGTGATGGTCCCGTCGAAATCACAGATGACGTGCGTACTCATCGTGCACCCCACGCATCTAAAGCAGTCGATAACGCATCGGTCTCGCTCGTCTTACCAATTGCTTGATCGATCGCTTGGCGGAACGCTCTCGCTCCGTCAGCCGCACCGTCTGGATGTCCGTGAATCCCACCACCCGCATTGATGACGACATCTGATCCGAAGTCACGAATCAAATCTGGTACGAGTCCAGGATGGATACCGGCAGACGGGACCGTCAGAATCGGTTTCGTCCAATGAGGTTCTGTCGCGTACGTCTGAATCTGTTGTGCCTCGTCTTTCGGTGTCGACAGTGAACCGTATGGCGACGGGAAGAGTGTCAAGTCTGCCCCGGCCAAGCGAATCAGTTTCCCGAACAGTAGGGAATGACGAACCGATCCGGTCAACGCTCCGGCAAAAGCGGGATGTGCCAAAATCGGGACATGAATCTCAGGATCTTTAGCGAGCTCGCGCAATGCGTCGAGCCCATACGTATATACGTTGAATAAGAGTGCGGTCGCGCCTGCCTCAATCAATCGCTTCGCCTGGTCGCGTAAGGTGAAAACGGGTCCGCTCAACGTGACGGCGTATAGAACGGAGCGACCGGTCGTTTCTTTATGCTCCCGGATGACCGATGCCCCGATCCGTGCCCGTTCGAGCGACGGGGTGAGCGGATTGTCATATAGAATTTCATCGTCTTTGACGAGGTCGATGCTGCCTGCGAACTGGTCCCGGAGTTGTGTCGCCAAAAAATCAAGGTCTCGTCCGATGACGCCTTTGAAGATGCTCATCGCGAGCGGGCGGTCGTGTACACGAAGGATGTCCCGGACCCCTTCAACTCCGAATGCGGCACCCGGAAAGTCCGGTGCGAGTTCCTCTGGAAGCGAGAGGTCGACAAGTTGAACGCCTGGGTCGAGGGAGAGCTTACCGAATGTCGTCGTCAGAATGGACGAAAAGTCCGGTGTCACGTTATGTAGCGGGTAGCGAATCGAGAAGCGACTTGTCGTTTCTTGTTGGGACGTGGCGATGACCTCACCTCGGAACGCTTGCAGTTGATATTGTTCGAGATGGTTCAACTCGGTCCATGTCCCGACGGTCAGCTCATGTGCGATTTTCTCAGCTACACGCTCGACGTGATCGGTATGTTTGATTTCATAAGTAGCGATGATTCCCATAAGTTCCTCCTTTCAGGTCAAACAAAAAATGACCTCATGCCAAGGCAAGAGGTCATTCAAAAAAACAATGAACTCTTATCTCTCAGCGTTAGCTGCAAGAATTAGCACCGTGCCATTTCTGGTCGGTTGCTGCGACATCATCGGGCTTGTCCCTCCGTCTGCTCTTGATAAGAATAGTTGTGAAGTTGTGAAATTTAATTGAATTTTTACATAGAATCGCTCACTCGTCAATTCCTTTTTTTGAGAAAAAAAGTTTAAAAATAATGTTTCTATATATGCGTGTCGAAAATAAGTGGGCGACTGAAAATAGAGGATTGACAACTAGCATGCCTAGTCCGTAATATTCGTCTCAACACGTCAAACACAATTACATCATTTACTCTTATCGCGAGTTGGCAGAGGGAATTGGCCCTAAGACGCCGCAGCAACCGACCATTTGGCACGGTGCTACATCCACCAGACACATGTCTGAAAGATGAGAGGAACAACCAATTTGGGTGTGCCTCTTTCTCGCGGAGAAAGGGGCTTTTTTCATGCATAGATCCAAGAAAGGGGAAAACCATCATGGCTTATGAGGCGTTTACAGAACAGAGTGTCGTCGACCACGTTCGACAGTTAGGGTTACTAGAAGAGGGGATTGCAGAATGCGAGGAGATCGGGGATGGAAATTTAAATCTCGTCTTTCGCATTCGTCAAGGAGAGACGTCATTGATTGTGAAACAAGCGTTACCGTATGCAAAAGTCGTGGGGGAGAGCTGGCCGCTCACGCTTGATCGGTCTTGGATTGAACAGCTGGCTCTTCGTGAATTTTCAAAAGTCGTGCCTCAGTTCGTCCCGAGTGTCCTCGGGAGTGACCGTGAACTCGCCTATACGATTTTAGAAGATTTATCATCGTTCGAAATCGTCCGCACCGGCTTCCTAAAAGGAGAGAGCTACCCGAACTTAGCCCGCCACGTCGGTACGTTCCTCGGGGAAACGTTGTTTGCGACGTCTGACTACGCGAACGGACCACTCGTGAAGAAACAAATCGAAAAAGAGTATTACAATCCAGAACTATGCGATATCACGGAGAAACTGATCTTCACCGACCCGTATCGCGACGCAGAATCGAATCAAATCGAGCCAGTCCTTCGTCCGGATGTGGAGCAACTCTGGTCAGACCTCGCTTTGAAAATTGAAGTGACCAAATTGAAGGTTGGGTTCGTGACGAAGCACGAAGCGCTACTGCACGGGGATTTACATACAGGAAGCATTTTTGCGACCCGTCAAGAAACAAAAATCATCGATCCCGAATTTGCGTTTTACGGTCCGTTCGGCTTTGACATTGGTCAAATCATTGCTCATCTGGTGTTCTCAACGTATGCGCATCCGTTGAAACGATTCGAACGCTTCACAGAAGTACTCACCGTCTGGGAGACGTTCGAGAAAACGTTCCGTACCCGCTTTACACAGGCCGCAGAGCCGTTCAACACAGTAGGATTCGTGGACGAACTGTTGCCATCCATTTTGAGTGACGCCATCGGCTACGCAGGCTGCGAATTGATTCGGCGGACTGTCGGTCTGGCTGGAGTCGCCGACTTAGAGACATTACCAGACGACCTTCGCATCGAACGGAAACGCCACGCCTTAGAGCTCGGTACGCGTCTCATCAAACAGCGCCATCAAATTCAATCCATCGATCAATTGATTCCAGTCTTGTCGGAGGTGCGCGTATGAGTGTGCAAAGTATTCATTTCGATGCCGACACGGAAGTGTTGACGATTTTAGATCAGACGCTGTTGCCGCAAGAAGAGCGCTATGTCGAAGTGTTGACGCTTGAACAGGCCGAGCAGGCAATCAAGTCGCTTCAAGTTCGCGGTGCACCGGCCATCGCTTATTTCGGAGCGTTTGTCCTTGCGAAAGAAGCGTCACGTCTGCAAGACAATCCATATTTTCATCTCCAATTGAATCAAGTCGGTCAACGGTTGATTGCGACAAGACCGACCGCGGTCAACTTACAGCATGTCATCGAATCACTCCTTCGATTGAATGTGGGGGAGGACTTTGAACAGATTGCAAAAGCAATCAAGCAGCGTGCGATTGAAATCTTTGAACAAGACGTGGCTACGTATCGCACGATTGGGGAACATGCGCTCACCGTGTTACCCGCTGGTGGCAACGTATTGACGATTTGTAACGCCGGTGCCATCGCGACGTCACGATACGGTACCGCGCTCGCGCCGTTCTATGTCGGGAAAGAGCGTGGCATCCCGTTTCGGGTGTTCGCGTCCGAAACGCGACCGCTGCTTCAAGGAGCACGACTGACCGTATGGGAGCTCGACCGGGCAGATATCGATGTCACACTGATTACAGATAACATGGCGGCCTGGACCATCCAGACGAAACAAATCGATGCTATCATCGTCGGGGCGGACCGCATCACCCGTACCGGTCATACAGCGAATAAAATCGGAACACTTCAGCTTGCGATTTTGGCGAAGCATTACGGCATCCCATTCTATGTGGCTGCTCCGCATTCGACATTCGATTTAGAGGCAGATGACACGATTCAAATCGAAGAACGGGACGCGCATGAAGTGACCCATATCGGGGGACATCCGACGGCACTCGTAGGCATCACCGTCTTCAATCCGGCGTTTGATGTGACACCACCCGAACTGATTACCGGTCTAATTACAGAGACAGGTGTGCTCGAACCGACTGAGTCGGTCATTGTAGAACATGTAGGAGGAAACACATATGTCTAAAAAAATCATCTTCTTCCTGTTGACCGTCATCCTGGCACTTGCCGGATGCACGAATGAACAGGCTCAACCGAAAACGACTACGACAACAAGTAAAACGGAAGCGAAAACCGTCAACGTCTCAAATGAAACGCTTCCGAAAAATCTAGAAGTCGCCCTCGTTATGCAGATGTCGATCGGGACGTTCTCTTCGCAGTATATCGAAGGGGTGACCGAGCAAGTCGAAGCGTTCGGTGGCAACGTGAAAGTGTATAATGCCGAAAATGATTTGTCGAAAATGGCGAGTTATGTCGATACGGCGACGACGCAAGGAGTCGATGTGATTTTGATTGACCACGGACGTGCCGATGCCTTGAAAGAACCGGTTCAACGGGCGCTCGACAAAGGCATCAAAGTCGTTGCATTCGATAACGATTTGACGAACGAAGGCGTGACGGTCATCGACCAAGATGATTATTCACTAGCATGGCGCTCGCTAAAAGCACTCGCGGAAGATTTGGACGGGGAAGGGAACATCGTCACGATTTGGGTCGGTGGATTCACCCCGATGGAACGTCGACATACGATTTATGACGCGTTCTTAAAACGCTATCCCGGCATCCAGGAAGTCGCAAAGTTCGGTTCGGCGACGAACAACACGGCGCTCGATACGCAAAGCCAGATGGAGGCGATTTTGAAGAAGTACCCGGAAGGCGAAATTGATGCGGTGTTTGCGATGTGGGATGAGTTCGCAAAAGGGGCGAGCCGTGCCATCAAACAGGCAGGACGTGACGAGATTGCCGTCTATGGAATTGATTTGAGTGACGAAGATTTACAACTTATGCAAGAAGAGGGAAGTCCGTGGAAAGTGACAGCTGCCACAGATCCAGCCGAAATCGGTCGCATTCAAGTCCGTTACGCTTATCAAAAAGTAGTCGGGGACGAAACGCCTTCAATTCATTCGGTCGACCCATATCTAGTGGATCGTGATGTCTTGCCGGACGAGGCTGTCACGATGGATGACCTTGGACAGTACGTTCCGGGTTGGGGCGAATCAAATGCGGCATGGTCGGATTGGATGAAGGAGACGGACTGATGATTCACTTGGAACGAATCACGAAACAGTACGGTGACGTCACGGTGCTTGATCAACTGTCATTCAGTTTGAAGCCTGGAGACATTCATGGTCTCCTCGGTTTGAACGGGGCCGGTAAGAGTACCCTCATCAAACTGCTAAACGGAACGGTCGAACCGACGTCCGGCGAATTGTCCATTGATGGAAAACCAATCTGGCTCACACCAGCGGAAGCGATTCGTCATGGCATCATCACGGTATCGCAAGAAGTCGATGATGCGCTCTATTTGGACTTGCCTGTGTATGAGAATGTCCTTCCATGGCAGACGGTGAAATGGATTCGCCCGCAACGTTTGAAAGAGCGAGCGCAACGCGTGTTGTCCCGAGTCGGTTTAGAGGTCGATCCAACGATTCCAGCCGGTCAATACCCGCTCAGCGTGAAGCAGCGCCTTCTCATCGCCCGAGCACTCGAGAGCGATGCCAAGTATTTACTCCTCGACGAACCGACCGCTGCCTTATCAGAAACGGAGGCCGACGCCTTACTGGAATTGTTACAGAAGCTTGCGACAGAAGGAGTCGGAATTGTATTGGTCACGCATCGTTCAAACGAGCTCACACGGGTCACGTCGACCTCTACGTTTCTTCGAGACGGACGTGTTGTGTACGATGGACCGTACCAATCGCTCTCCTCGGAAGCGGTGCAGACATTTTTGAGTGGGACGACATTTGATGCAGTGTTAGAAAAGGCAGTGCCTGAAAATGAGATTTTCTTGTCTGCGCAGTTGCCCCTTCCAGTCTTCCAATCTGACATTTCGATTGAAGCGTATCGCGGGGAAGTGCTCGGGATTGGTGGATTGACGGGAAGTGGGAAGACGGAACTGATGGAAGCATTGTTCGGTCTTTCTGGAATTCGTCAATCCATCACAATCGAGGGGAAAGAGCACGTGATCAAAGAACCAGCAGACGCCGTACGTTTAGGGTTTGCACTCGTTCCAGAGGAGAGACGTCGTCATGGATTATTTTTAGACGAGACGATTGAACGGAACGTGATTGCTGTCGCAGGAAAGACCGATGATGTCTCGGACGTATTGAAATCGCTTCGCGTCCGCTATGCGAACGTGAGACAACCGGTAAGTGAGCTGAGTGGCGGAAATCAGCAGAAGGTCGTCTTCAGCAAATGGTTGCTCGATAAACGAGACATCTATCTGCTCGACGAACCGACAAAAGGAATCGATATCGCAGCGAAACAAGACGTGTATGAACGCGTCATTGCACTCGCGAAACAAGGGAAGACCGTATTGTTCACGTCAAGTGAGCGACATGAACTTGAACGGGTCGCCAATCGGATTGTTTGGCTCGACCGTGGACAAATTGTAGAGAAAGGAGGCGTGTAAGATGGCACAATTGGTGGTCAAGGAACGAAAACGAATCAGCGGTCATATCGGTCAGTATGGGACGTTACTCGCAATCCTTGGTTTGATTGCGGTCTTTACCGTGACGAACGATCAATTTCTGACGTATGCAAATTTTAGTGACATTATCAAATCGGTTTCAATCGTGTCGTTACTTGCCCTTGGCGTCACATTCTCGCTCATCGTAGGAGGATTTGACTTATCAGTCGGATCAACGGCGAGTCTTGCGACAATCGGGGCGGCAGCAAGCCTCGTCCTTCATCGACAAGAGCTACTCGTCGCTCTGCTGATCCCACTTGCACTCGGGATTCTCGTCGGGCTGTTAAATGCGCTCGTCACAATCAAGTTTCGGTTGCCGGATTTACTAGCGACACTCGCCATCATGTACGTCATTAACGGGATTCAATTGACGTATACGAAAGGATTCTCGATTTATGACAACATGCCGATTGAAGGGGGGACGGCGCCAGGACGTTTCATCCCGTCGTTTCTATTCATCGGTCAAGGGACAATCGGTCCGATTCCGTTCGTCGCCCTACTCATGCTGGTATTCTTTATCGGAGCGCATCTGTTCTTGACTTATACGCGGACTGGGCGTGAGTTTTATTACGTCGGATCGAACGCCGAAGCGGCCCGTCGTTCTGGGATTGCCGTGAATCGCATTAAACTTTATGCCTACGTGCTCAGTGGGTTGTTTGCGGCCATCGGTGGGATCATTCTTGCATCTCGGATTGGGACTGGTCAGGTCTCGGCTGGGGCACCCCTCTTGATGGATGCCGTCGCGGCTGCTTACATTGGTTATGCTGTCTTCGGAACAGGGCGTCCGAACGTCATCGGAACATTGATTGGAGCTATTTTGATTGGGATTCTTCTAAACGGACTGACGATGTGGGATGTCCCGTATTATGCGCAAGACATCGTCAAAGGGACGATTCTCATCGGAGCGCTCGGTCTCTCATATATTCAAAAGAAGCAGCGGACATAACGAAACCCCGGACATCAGTTGTTCGGGGTTTTGCTGAGTTCATGTGTCATCGAAAGAAAAGGATACACTCCACCGTTCGTCTCCTGCATAAATATTTCCTGTGGGGTGAAACCGAGCGATTCATATAAACGGATCGCTCGCTTGTTGAACGTGGCGACAGTAAGACACACATTGCAAGTCCCATATGTCGCATCAATCCAATTTAAAATCGATGTTAGAAATCGATATCCATTGCCGTTGCCCGTCAAATCAGGGCGCATGCCAAGACCGATGGTAACAGTTCCTGGTGATTCGAATTGTAACGTGACAAAGCCAATCATCTCATTCGTTTCAAGGACGGCGAACGTCGTATCGCCCCGTTCATCTGCATCTAAAAATGAGGTGAGGTCTTCCTCGTCGGCGTCCATATTGTAAAACGCGTAGTCGCCTTCATAACGCCACTCAAAGGCGATACGTTCGGCTTGCTCTTGGGTGAGTGGTTGAAACGTATAATTCATTGAAATTCCTCGTCTCTGATGGAAGTGGTCGTGCTACACTCAAATCGTATCATGAAAATAAAGGGAGGGGACAAGATGGCAGTCAAGTTGGATATGATCGGCATCGTCGTGAAGGATATGAAGCGCTCACTCGATTTTTATCGTGCGCTCGGGTTTGAGATTCCGGAAGCGATGAATGGAGAAGCGCATGTGGAAATCGATGAGGGGGGCGTGCGTCTCGCGTTCGATACGGTGGAAGTGGCCGAATCGGTGTACGGGGAATGGAAACAGGCAGAAGGACATCGGATTGAGCTTGCCTTCTTATGTGAAAGTCGAGAGTCGCTGAATACTTTGTATGATTCAGTCCTTGAACAAGGTTATGCGTCACACAAAGCACCGTGGGATGCGTTCTGGGGTCAACGTTACGCCATCCTGTACGATGCGGATGGGAATTTGATTAGTCTGTTCGCCTCATAAAAATAATCCCGGGCCATGTGGCTCGGGATTATTTTTTGTCGTGGCACTCTCCCCATGAACAAAGGGCATTCATGGCGGGTTGCAGTCCGAGGGCGTCTTCGGTCAATGAATATTCGACGTGCAGGTGCTTCTCGGTCGAGTAGTCGACACGGCGAACCATGCCGAGCTGCTCGAGCTCGCGCAATTGGTCGGTCAACACTTTTCGGCTGACGTCCGGAATCGCTCGTTGAATATCAGAAAAACGAAGCGGTCCATCTTGAAGCGTGCAGTACACTTGGGGGCGCCATTTGCCGCCGATAATCTCAAGTGCGCGGTTGACGGGGAACGATGTGGTCATGTTCAAGGAACCTCACTTTCGGGTAGTTACTTCAATGTGCGTACTTTTTTTCTTGCTTCAATGACAGTATCTTATCGTTATCCGCTAAATTGAGCAAACAAAAAGGAGTAGATGAAACATGACATATCCAAGAACGTTTTCACACATCGGTCTTTCTGTACCGAGCGTCGCTGAGGCCGTAAAATTTTATGAGGACGTGATGGGGTGGTATACGATTATGACACCATCAGACGTTGTCGAGGATGATTCGCCAATCGGTGTGATGTGTACCGACGTCTTCGGACCGGGCTGGGGCAAATTCCGAATCGCTCATATGTCAACGGGAGACGGAATCGGGATTGAGTTGTTCGAATTCCCGAACAACGAAACACCAGAAGACAACTTCGAGTTTTGGAAGACAGGGATCTTCCACTACTGTGTACAAGACCCTGACATCGAAGGGCTCGTCGAGAAGATTGTCGCTCACGGCGGGAGACAACGGATGCCGATTCGTGAATACTACCCAGGTGAAAAACCGTACCGCATGGTGTACTGCGAAGATCCATTCGGCAACCTCGTTGAAATTTATTCACACTCATACGAACTCACGTATTCGGAAGGAGCTTACTAAACATGAAAGCATGGCTACTCGATCAACCTGGTCTTGATCATCTGCATATTGGAGAAATCGACCGACCGACACCAGGAGCGGGAGAACTGTTGATTCGTGTCGAAGCGATCGCCTTGAATCCGGTCGATTATAAAGTCGGATCAAACGGAAACCCGAATTGGTCATATCCACACATTCTCGGTGTCGACCTCGTCGGAGAAGTCGTTGAGGTCGGTTCGAGTATCGCCAACATCATTACGGGTTCGCGTGTGGCTGTTCATACGGATCTTTCGAAATATGGGGGATTCGCCGAGTATACGGTCGTCGATGCCCGGGCGTGTGCGGTCGTTCCGCAAGGTGTAAGCGATGAGGCAGCGGCTTCTATCCTGTGTGCGGGGATGACAGCATATGAAGCGGTCATGCAGAAGCTGAACACGCGAGATAAGGAGACGATTCTCGTACACGCAGGAGCGGGCGGTGTCGGTGGATTTGCGATTCAGCTCGCAAAACGGCTCGGTCTGAAGGTATTCACGACGGCATCTCCTGAGAACGTTGAGTGGGTAGAATCACTCGGGGCGGACGTGGTGATTGATTATAACGTCGAGGACGTGACGGCACGGATCATGGAAGAAACAGATGGACGTGGTGTCGACCTGATTTTGAATACAGTCGGACGAGACGTTGCGACAGCAGACCTAGATCGTCTCGCATTCAGCGGACACCTCGCCTACATCGCCGGGCCACCAGACATGACGAACATGAAAGGCTTCACGTTATCTCCTTCGATTCACGAAGTGGCACTCGGGGCGGCGCATGCGAGCGAGGACGAACATGCGATTCGCAACTTGGCGTATATGGCCGAAGAGATGATGAACTTGCTCGATGCAGGTGAACTGAACGATCTCGTCACAGAAGTGTTGTCGTTCGACCAATTGAAAGAAGGTCTCGAAAAACTACAAACGCGAAAAGTGCGCGGTAAACTCATCGTCCGCATTCGCGACTGAAGAGAGGACTCCCTGTTATACTGACAGGGAGCTTATTTGTCGAGGAGGGGAAAGAATGGAGCGATTGGCAGACACGTATCGTCAGACGAACGTTCAATTGAGCGGTCACGGCAAACGGGAAGCCGGGGTATTGAAACGCGCATTTGAGCATGTGCGTGAAGATGAGCCGAGTGATCAGTATGGACAGGGGAAAACGATTCGACAGTTCGAAGAGAAGATGGCACAGGTTCTTGGGAAAGAGTCGGCAGTTTTCTTTCCAAGCGGTACGATGGCACAGCAGATTGCGCTACGCATTTGGTGTGATGAGACAGGGAAGAAAAAGGTCGCATATCACCCGCTGTGCCACCTTGAAATTCATGAGCAGGATGGTTTAAAAGAGTTGCATCACATCGAACCGATTTTAGTGGGGGACGAAAACCGATTGATGACGCTCGAAGAGATACAAGCGTTACCGGACATCGCGTGTCTGTTGCTCGAACTGCCACAACGAGAAATCGGCGGGGAATTGCCGACGTTCGAGGAACTTGTGGCAATTCATGAACACTGTCGTGAGAAAGCGATTCATCTACATCTGGATGGTGCACGACTGTTCGAATCGCTTCCGTATTATGAAAAAGAGGCATCTGAGATTTGTGCGCTCTTTGATAGCGTATACGTCTCGTTTTATAAAGGAATCGGTGGCATTGCCGGTGCCATCCTTGCTGGACCGAAGGCATTTTGTGACACGTCGAAAGTATGGAAGCGACGCTACGGTGGTGACTTAATCAGCTTATATCCATACATCCTGTCTGCGGATTATTATTATGAGCTACGAAAAGACAAGATGGCCGAGTATCGAAACGAGGCCGTCCGCTTGGCAGCGCGCTTCAATGAACTCGATGGCGTGTGGACGACTCCACGCATCCCGGTCACGAATATGTTCCATCTTCATTTTCAAGGGGAGAAGGAAGAAATTGGTGAGAAAATTGCGCGCATCCAAGAAGAAACAGGAGTAGGCATTACGGGGTATCTTGTTGAAAAAGACGGACACTGTTCAACCGAAGTAAGCATCGGAGATACGTTTGAACGGATTACGCGAGAACAGCTTGATGGATTGTTTCGGCAGTTCAGATGAATCAAAACATGCACCATTCCTTTTCGGGAACGGTGCATGTTTTTTACTGGCTTACAATCGCTTCGAGACGATCGAGTTGGGAATTGAACCCTTCGACAGCGCCCATTTCGACGACTTGTTGGAGAGCCTCTTCATTCGGGAATTCGGAGCGACTAATGAATAACGTGCCTTCCGATGTATCGAGAAATTCATTTGTGATCGTCATGACAGGCAAGTCCGGATTGACGTGTCCGTCCGCATCCGAGAATGCATCCGTATAGACGATTCGGGAGTATGGATCGACGTCGATAAAGGTTGATTTGCCCCATGATTCCATACCATAAAAGTCACCTTGTTCTTTGTCGACACAAGTCATGCAATAATGCCAAATCCCCCCCGGTTTGAAGTCGAAGCTGTATACTTTCGTCTCCCATCCGGACGGTCCCCACCATTTCTCTAAATGTGCAGGTGTCGAGAATGCTTCAAATACAAGTTGGCGTGGTGCCTTGAACAGACGTTCCATAATCAATGTCGTGCCCTCTACATGTGATTTGACCGTACTCATGATCCATTCTCCTCTCGCTGTGACTCCGCTAAAAACGTCTCCAATCGATCGAGTCGCTCTGTTTCCCGAGCCATATACGTCCGCCAAGCATCTAACGGTTCGAGTGCTTGAGACTTGAGTGCATAACGTCTTCGATTGGCATCAATGGTTACTGTGACGAGACCTGCATCATACAGAATTCGCAAGTGCTTCGATGTCTGCGGTTGACTGATTCCAAGCTGATTTGCCATCATTACGACCGTCCACTCTTGTTTCCGTAACAATTCGATCATCCGCAACCGGTTCGGGTCGGCTAACGCTTGAAACAAAGAAGCCAATCTCTCTTCCATTTTTCGTCACCGTCCTCTTATTTTGAATATTCCCAATTAGGAATATTCCGAAACAGGAATACTCAATATTTAAACAATAAATCAAGTAGCATCTCACCAATCGGTCGTTCTTTTCCTTCATAAGGAAAAGCGTGGATATGGATGGCGGGATTAAAATTCAATTCGATGATACCGTATTCGATTTGCGCATCATCGAGAGAGGGAATCATCATATCGACACCACAGATGGTTGCCCCGACTGACTTAGCGGCATCGACAGCAATACGCTTATAGATGTCAGAAATTTGATCCGTATAGTCGATACTATCTCCGCCGGTACTGATATTAGAGTTTTCGCGTAAGAAGACACGCTCATCGAGAGCGGGAATACTATCGGGGGTCTTGCCTTGAGCACGTAAAAATGAGATGACGACCTCGTCGATTTCGATTTTCTCGAGCGGTGTCTTGTATCCTTTTCCGCGTAACGGGTCTTCATTTTTTGTCGCAACGAGTTGACGGATCGAAGAGGTGCCATCTCCAGTGACGTTCGCCGGGACACGATGGAGGATGCCCGCGACATCATCCCCGATGACGAGGAAGCGATATTCTTTTCCGGGTAAGAATGTCTCAAGTAAAACGACATCATCAAACGTTTTCGCATACTGAAATGCAGACAGTGCTTCCTCATACGTCGCTCCGTCTTTAAAAATGTGAATACCGACTCCGAAGTTTGTAGACTTCGGCTTTAAGACGATGGGTTGTTTTGAAAATGAATGCCATGCCTGAGATAAATCCGATTCCTCTTGAAGTTCTACCCCTTCAGGGACACGAATGCCATGCTCTGCGAGTACAAACTTTGTCACCGTTTTATTCTCCATCATTAAAACGGAAACATAATTGTCTTTTGATGTTTTCGTTGCCTGTTTGACGTATTCTTCGTGTTTGCCGTTTCGAATCCGAATGAACTGGTCAGAACGATCGATGACATCGACACGATAACCACGTTTAATTGCGGATTTCATTAAGATTTGAGTAGACAGTTCCAGGTCGGCATAACCGTGAATGCGAAAACGATTTGCATAGGCGTCCTCATAAAAGTGTTCTGCTTGGGCGAGGGACCATGCGTGATAACCTGTCTCGATCATAATCGTCTTTAATCGGGAAGCATACGTCCTGTCCACGTGATCAATTTTTTCGCGTACAGCGGGAAAGACATCTTCGAAGCCGAGGTCATAGTGTGTGTTGAACGAATCGATGGCGTCGAGAAGTTCTGTCGCGTACGTGTGTAAAGGGATGGCGTAACCATCTCGAGTCAATATGCTTGCGGGAGACATGCCTTCTTTGGCGACACGTTGTTGATTATTGTACGCTTCAGCTTGCCAATCGACATGAGATGTCTCCTCAGTAAAGGTCAAGTACAACAAAAACAGATGAAGGAACCGTAAATCTGAACGAGCAATTCCGGTCTTTTCAAACGGATTCAAATCGATATTGCGAATTTCAATGTAATCGATACCGTGTGCCTCGAGTTGATTTAAGTCGTTACCACCTTTCGATGTTTTCAATCGGATGGGGGAGTAGAGTTCGTTCGGATTGGCAATCTCGCCTTTGGCAATGAACCATCTTACATCATCTATATAACTAGAGAGTGTCGCATAATTTGGATAAAGTGGTTCAACATTCGTGTACCCACAGTCGCTATTCCGATATGACAATGCTTGTTTATTTGAAAAAGTGTCTACATGAAGCGCTTGCATCTGGCTGACACATCGTTCTTCATAACTCGCATGTACGGCGGGGGTAGCACCGAGCAAATAGACGATGAGCCAACGCATTCGTAAATATTGACGAACTAACTTCAAATATAGGTGATCTTTGAAGTGTCGATATTGTTCAGGGGATCCTTCGTATAATGCGGATAACATCTCATCGGAAAATGAAAAGTTGAAATGGATTCCAGAAATGAGTTGTTTTTTCGCACCATATTTTTGGAGCAGATGCTCACGATAACGGCTAGCCTCTAGTCCGGACACACCAAAATCAGCGAGTGGAATCGTACCACCTTCCGGCAAGGCACATGGCATCGATTGCGGCCAAAGGCGTTCATCGCCTATGTTTAGCGCCGTGATGTCGTATAGCGTTTCTAAAAAATGATGTGCCGCCTCAATCGTCGGAAACGTCGGGGTGACGAGCTCAATTTGACTTTCAGAAAAGTCGGTCGTGATATATGGATGTGTCGCTTTATGACCGAGTGCTTTTGGATGCTTCGTAACAGCTAGTGTGCCTTCTGACGTGACTCGTAACATTTCTCGCTCGATGGCAAATTTTCCACTTGTGATGAGATGGTGGGGTAGTTGATTAAACTGCTTCTGCAAGGGAAATCACTTCCTTTTTCGTTAGTCGGACAAAGAGGGCAGAGACAAGCCCTTTTGTGATACTTGAAATGGCGATACTCCACCAGATGGCATCGATTCCGAGATAAGGCTCAAGAAAAAATGCGAGCGGGATACGGGCCACTGTGAAAATAATCGAGATGGTCGCGGGGATTTTCGGTAATCCGAGTCCTGAGAAGTAACCGTTTCCGATCATTTCAATCGATGAGAAGACGAGCGAAATGCCGATAATTCGCAAGTAGCTCGCCCCAATTTCGATGGTTCGAACGTCATCGACGAATAGACCAATGAGTAAATCTGGGACGAATAAAAAGAACAACATAATGAATCCTGTGTAAATCATCCCGAGTCGGGTCGTTACCCGGTAACCTTCATAAACACGATCTACTTTTCGTGCCCCGAGGTTTTGACCGGTATAGCTAGCCATTGCTCCGTTCAAGCCACCAATCATCATGTAGGCAATCGATTCGATTTGAAGTCCGATGCGCTGTGCCGCAATCGCTTCCGTCCCGTATGAGCCAATCATGCGGGCAAGAAAAATACTGATTACCGTGAACAAAATCCGTTGGGTTGCCATCGGAAAACCAAGACGGATGATTTCTTTATAGTCAGCTCGAGTCGGCTGAACGACTTCATCCCAATTGAATAATGTACGAGCGCGGTGCCGAAACAATCCGAACATCATGACGTTGGCGACAAGTGTTGCAAGAGCAGCCCCGATCACACCGAGTTGGAATGGATAAATGAAAATCGGGGAGAGAATCATATTGAGGATGACACCTGTCGCATTGATTCGCATCGCTGTTGTCGTATTGCCATATGCACTGAATAGACGAGCAAACAGCAAATTAAAGAAAGAAAAGATGAGCATCGGCGCGCTGACGAACAAATATTCATACGCAAGCTGCTCCACAGCGGGGGCACCCATATTCAAAAAGCCGATGAGGGTATGACCGAACATAATTAGTAGTGAGGCGTACGAAAGACCGAGTGTTAGATTCAGACGCCTGCCGGCCCGGACATAGCGCTGAACCGAATTGAGGTCACGTCTCCCAACAGCTTGTGATACTTTGATGCCGGCGCCAACGACAATCAACGATTGAATCGCCTGTCCGAGCATGATATAAAAACTAGCTGCACCGATACTTGCCACAGCATCGCTCCCGAGCGCACCGACCCAAAACATGTCGACGAGACTATACGTAAACTGTAATAACGAGCTACCGACGAGCGGAAGGGCAAGAGCCAGAATGACGCGTTGCACGTTTCCGATCGTCAAATCGACGGTTTTCACAAAGCAAGACTCCTTACATTCTTTATATAACCATTTAGTTATATATAAGCATGGTGTAATAGAATTGGCAATCATGATAGCCGAATCGATGAAAAATGGACACAAAAAAAAGGAATTCGTGATGAATTCCTTAATGTCGATAGCCGCGAATCCAGGTCGTCATATAAACGAGTGTCGCGATGACCAATGTAGAAGCAAGGGCGTATATTGGATAGGCAGGGAGCGTCTCTTCAAATAACGGATAGAACATGAACGATCCCATAAGAATTGGGACTGAAATACCGAACGAGACGTAGGCAGCTTTTGTCGCTTTCGCTGTGATGATTTGTTCACGCTCATCGACCTCACTGAACTCTGTCATCCGGACGGACCATTGGGCAAAGCTCAACTGTTTATTCGGCCGGGTGTTAAACGAATAGACTGTCCAAACGATGCCAAAAACAACGAGTAAAAGTAGTGGAAGTAGATTAAATTCAACTAAGAATCGGTCAGACTCGATGACTGTTTTCGACATATCAGATAAAAACGAACTGAATAGAAAAGCCATCAGGACATACAGGATGATACTTGAAATAGATTGAATGACGACATGTTTCATTGTGATTCCTCCTCGATTGTGAATATAGATTCGACCGGTTCCTCAAACACCCTTGCGATGTGCATCGCCAGCATGAGCGACGGCGTGTAGCTGCCTTTCTCGAGCGAGATGATCGTCTGTCTCGTCACACCAACTTTTTCGGCCAGGTCACCTTGGGTTAACTGGTGCCGGGCACGCAGTTCTTTCACGCGGTTGATCAATGGCATCGTGCCACCTCATTTCTAGTTTCTACCACTAGTGTAAAACAAACTTTACATAATGTAAAGAGGACTTTACTCATTTGGGGATGATACAATAACGATATAGTCGAAAGGGGAGATGAGGGATGAAGGTGATTAGTGGACAACATCACGTGTCAGCGATGACCGGGGATGCTAAGAAGAACTTGCGATTCTACACGGAAATACTAGGGATGCGGCTCGTCAAAAAGACGGTTAACCAGGATGACCCATCGATGTATCACTTGTTCTATGCAGACGAGACGGGTACGCCTGGAACCGATTTGACGTTCTTTGAGTTACCGTTTCTCGGACAGACGTATCGAGGGTCAAGCAGTATTTCTCGGACAGCACTCAGGGTGCCGGATGGAGCGCTCGCGTACTGGCAGGAGCGTTTTGACGCGTTCGATGTATCTTACGGAGAAATCGAGTTGGTTTTAGGAAGGGCGACCCTTTCGTTCGAAGATCATGAGGGTCAACGTCTCTGTCTTGTAGAAGGAGGGAGCGGGACACCTTGGAGCAAAGGTCCAGTGCCAACGGACCTCGGCATCTTCGGTCTCGGATTCAGTGAGTGGACGGTACGGCGGATTGACAAGACGGCACGGGTGCTGACAGAAGTGCTTGGCTATCGATATGTAACGACATTTGAACGGGATGGACATGACGTGCGTGTCTTTGAGACGGGCGAGGGTGGTGTGGCAACAGAGATTCATCTCGTCGATCGGCCGGATTTGCCATCGGAACGACCAGGGCGAGGGAGTGTGCATCATGTGGCGATTCGAGTGGAAGAAACAGACGATATGACGAAGTGGATCGAGAAGCTTGACGCACATGGAATCAGCCACTCTGGTCTTATTGACCGTTACTATTTTCAGTCGATTTACTTCCGCGAACCGAGCGGAATCTTAGTGGAACTGGCAACAGATGAACCGGGATTTGCGATGGATGAATCGCTTGAGAGACTCGGAGAGCGATTAGCCTTGCCTCCGTTTCTTGAGTCAAAGCGAGCAGAAATCGAATCAAAACTAAAGTCTTTGTAAGCGGAAAACCCGACGGACCATTTCAGTCCGTCGGGTTTTGTACGCCTAATAACATGGCGAGTTCGTTCGTTCGGTTGACGACGAGATCCGCAATCGTGTAACGATCGAGTACATGAAGAAACGCCAACATGGCTTCATTCAAAACACCTCGTAAATCACAGGCAGGTGCGATGACGCATCGGCCTTCCCCGAAGCATTCCACGAGTTCGAACGGTTCCATCGTCCGAACGACTTCCCCTACATTGATGTCATCCATCGGTCGTGCGAGTCGAAAGCCGCCGCCTCGACCACGCACCGATTCCAAATAACCATGTTTCCCAAGCTCATATACGACCTTCATGACATGGTTTTTGGAGATGTTATATTGGTCTGCCACTTCTTGAATCGTGACGAGCCGATGTGAAAACGTAGCGCTATACATCAACGTTCGCAGTGCGTAGTCACATGTTTGCGTGAGTCTCATCCATCATCACCTCTCGTTTCATTGTACAAGACAATCCAAAAAAGTGCGATTCGAACAAATGTGAAAGGGTGATGGCGAAAATAAGTCAGAAACGTGAAATCTACTTTAAACAAGTATTTAATATATTGCTTTAAAGTGACTTGACTCACATAATGAACGTGTACAAAACAAAAGGGGGAAATTCACATGTTAGATCAACAAACGATTGAGATTGTAAAGGCGACGGCACCAGTTTTGAAAGAAAATGGTGTGACGATCACGAAGCATTTTTATCAACGAATGTTTGAACAAAATCCAGAAGTTCGTCACTTCTTCAACCATACGAACCAAAAGCGAGGACGTCAGCCGGAAGCACTCGCGAACGCGGTCTATGCGGCTGCGCTTCATATCGACCGACTCGAAGCGATTCTTCCTGCCATCCAACCAGCACTTCATAAACATAAAAGTTTGAACATCCGCCCGGAGCATTATCCGATCGTTGGTGAGAACTTGCTTGCGGCGATTCAAGACGTACTCGGTGAAGCTGCAACACCTGACATCATCGATGCATGGGCAAAAGCTTACGGTGTGATTGCCGATGTCTTCATCTCACTCGAGAAAAAAATGTATGATGACGCGCCATGGGTCGGATTCAAACCGTTCGTCATCGAAGAAATCATAGTAGATACACCTGAAGTGAAACGATTCCGTCTCGTCGCGAAAGATGGAGTTATTGGCACAGCCATCCCAGGACAATATGTCTCGGTTCAAGCGCGCATTGTAGGAGAGGACATCCTACATCACCGTCAATATAGTGTCATCGAGACGACAGAAGACGGCTACTGGATTGCGCCGAAAGCGGAGGGACTCGTCTCAAACTGGCTTCATGAGCAGACGGTCGGAACAGAAGTCCCGATGAGCGCACCAGCAGGAGAATTCATCCTTGAAACGTCTAAACGTCCGCTCACACTCATCGCGGGAGGAATCGGGATTACGCCCCTCTTCAACATGGCGAAGACGGCACTCGAACAAGGACGTCCTGTCACGTTATTGCACGCGGTTCGGAGTATGGACCTTCGTCCACTCGGAGACGAACTCGATGAACTCGTGAAGGAAGGGCTTCATCTGCTCACACATGCAGATGACGTATCGGGTTGCATGAATAAGTCACACCTTGAGGAACTTGATGTGGAAGGGCATGATGTTTATACGTGCGGACCGAATGCGATGATGGAAACGGTCGTTCGCGCTATTCCACAGGCACGATATGAATTTTTCGGGCCGTCTGGAGTTCTTGCGACCAACTAAAAAAGACGACTGGAAAAAGTCGTCTTGATGCACAATATAGGTTATTCCGTGAGTTTACTTGAATGTATGACTTGTTTGTTGGCATCCAATGTTTCAAGTGACCACGAACCATCTGACGGTCGTGATGTTTCAATGACATATGTCATGGTGTAGCTTTCAATTTCGGGATCGTTGACAAGAAAATCTTTTGAGACATCGTCACCGTTTAACCGTAAATAGACGACATCTTCCGGTCGCTCTTTAAGGTGAACACCGATGTACTCCATGTCTTCAACTCGAAGGATGACGAAATCAAAAGGCTGATTCGGCTCTGTTTGTTTCGTGACAGACCCTAAGTTCCCTGTTTCGACATCAATCTCAGCTAGACCGATGACGGAGCGGTCTTCATTTGTGTAAAAAGAGAGAACGGACTGTTCCATATTATGAATTTCAAACGTATACCAATTGTTCGTCGTCATATAACGATTCATTTCTTTTTCGGCATTTTCGTATGAGTCACCAGCCTGAATGTTAGTGTAGGTGTAAAGTCCGACACCGACTGCGATGGCTACGATGATGAGACCGGAAACGATTGTGAGTAAGATGATTCGCTTCGACATGATTGTTCCTCCTGACTTTTATAAATACGAACACCCCATGCTTCGCAAATGCGTGCATGGGGTGTTTGATTAGTACGTCAAGCTCGCGGCGACGATGATCCCGACGACGAGTGATGCGGCGAACAAGCTGAAACCGATGGCCATGTTGCCATTCTCGACTTCTTTTTCTAAATTCACGCCTGGTGTAAGGATGTATTCAAACGTCCAGAACGCCAATACTTGGGCGGCGATACCGACGAGTCCCCAGATGAACGCATCGAGCAAGTTGACGCTGTTCGCCCAGACTGTATAAATGACGATGGCGAGTCCTAGTGCTTTCCCCCAAAGTTTCAACGCGACAGCCATGTTGCCTTCTTTGATTAACTTGCGTTCCGAATATTTGGTCGTTAGTGCGAAGATGATGAGTCCCGCGAGAATGAGACCGAATCCTGTCCCGAGGTGGGCCAGGAAGCTTAAGATTGAATCGAGTGTGATGAATGTCATGAGTTCGTCTCCTTTTGTATAGGTGTGCCAACGGCTAAGTAATAAGATTGGTTGTTCGTGATCATGCTACCGGCGCGGACGCCGAGTGCGGATGGGTGTCCGTTCAAGCAAAAACATCCGACCATGTAATGTGTCTCCATACGACCTTTGACGGTTGTCGTCATCCGTGTCGGGAGTTCGATGAACTGTTGGTACACGGCCGTTTCTTCCGCATACGTTTGTAATGTTTCGCGATGAAACGGTTGGCCATCTTTCGTATACAAGATGACGGAGTCCCCTTCACGTCCGAATGCCGGCTTTTTGACATAGTCCGATTCACCGAGAAACGGTGTGTCTTCTAAGTAAGTCGGTAAAAAATATGTTCCGATGATGTCGCGCTCGGCTTGATCGAATAGTGTCTCGGTCTCATACAATTCCCAAATCAGCGCCTGTACGCCTTTCGATTGCATGAGAAACGCAGAGAGGGGATTGAGCAGTGACACGTATTTTTGTTGATCGAGTTCAAGTAACCGAATGCCAATCAAGTCTCCGTCTGGAGCCCGGTCGTCCACAAGGTGCTCAATCGGATATGTTTGGCGATATAAGATGTCAATTCGCTCACCCGATGGTGTGTAGACGCCGTCTTCGTCGACGAGTAAAGTGTGCAACGGTACGAATTCAGACGGTACGTCGAGCGTTTCTTGTAAAAATCGTGCCGTCCACTTGTCTTCGATGTTATCATCATGTGCCGTAAAAACGATTTTCGGTGTGCCTTCTCGTTTGAGTCGATTCCACGCGGCGACGATCGCTTTCCGCAGCTCAATTTTCAGTTGGGGGGTGGCTTCCCTGTTCGGGTCGAGTAGACCAAACTCGGAAGCGACCACGCCGTTCACATCAAACAGCTCCTTAATGAAGGTCGGCGTATCTGCATTGAACTCCATCAACTTGAGTTGATCATCTTTCATGATCCAGTCGTAACGACCGATGATCGTCTCCTGCGGTATCGTCTTCTCCCGTAAGAACGGCAGACTCGCCTCAGGGTAACCAAGCAGTCGGAGCGTTTCGTCAGGTAGGGTGCGTAATAATTGATTCGTCTTCCGAAAAATCGAGTCAACCGCCTCGGTTGCCTCTCGGATAGAGGCAACCTGCGAGGCGGTCATCTCAAAACAATCATATAAGGCATATTCTTCATCGTTTAAATCGGGCCAAAAATAAGGGATTTGACTGTAAAGTTCGTCACGCGTCATCCGCCGAATCCACCTTTAGAGCCACTGCCGAGTCCAGATTTTGACGATCCTGAATTTGAGCCGTTCGATACGGCACCGGTCGCACCACCGTTGGCTTTATACGTCTTATACGACGAAGAGCTCTTCAACGCATTTTTTGAGCGGAACAGGCTACCGAGTAAGAAGTAGCTACCATAGTGCGGAGAGCGGTCGTCGTCACAATAATACGACTCGGTCTCGTCATCCCAGTCCCAATCGTCACATTCGTATCCGGTCGGTTCTTCCGGGAGTGCCGCCTCTTCATATTCATCCCCACCGCACGCGGCAAGGGAAGTGGTCAATACCGCAACGGATAGTCCGCTTAAAATTTTCTTGCTTGTCTTCATGTTGATTCCTCCAATTCATAACCAGTCGGTGTGACGTAGATAACATACACACCACGATCTTCATCTGTTTCTGCTGAATCGCGCTCATATTCTTTACCGGCGACATATAAGTATTGGCTTCCGAGCATGGCGAGTGCATCAAGGTGGCGGTCGACGTAATAGGCTTCGAGTAATGGGTTGTCAAACCGGTCGTCGAGCGTGCGGATTTCGACTTTGATGTCGCTCGTTTCGTGCTTGTCCATCGGTCCCTCTGTATAGCGATCGACATAAATTAAAAAGTATTGATCGCCTTCAAGGGCAGACGAGCGTTGTTTGTAGGTCATGCCGTCTTTGACGAAAAACTCACATTCACGACGAGCTAGCACTTCGTCTAAGCCGAGAGACGTGTAATGGTATAGTGGTTCGAACGATAATTCATTTTTATAGAGACGATACTCTAAGACGATGGAGTTCATAAGTCAGTCCTTCCTTTTTTCTTCTTATACGGAATCACCATCAAAATGGTTTCGTGAATCTTTTTGTGGTTACGTTTAGTATATAAGAGAGAAGGAGGGGGAAACAGTGCATATCTTATTTCGTGTGTGGAAAGGGTTAGCGAAATTATCATTTTTGAATGTCGTCTTAGCTTCGATTGGCATCATTATCTTAGGAACCGTGCTCGGTTATGTTTTAGAACCAGAGACATTCGGATCACTGTTTGATTCGTTCTGGTGGACGATGACGACATTGACGACCGTCGGATACGGGGACTTTTATCCGTCCTCCGTGGCAGGGCGATGGCTCGGGATATTCTTATTCCTATTCGGGATTGGGATTATCGGGGCGTTGATTGGAAAATTGGTTGAAATCGGTACGACGTTTCAACGGCTAAAACGGGAGGGAAGACTAGTGTATCGTGGAGAAGGACATTATGTGTATATCGGGTGGTCCCCGAAGACGAAGAAAGCAATCGATGAAGTACTTAACTACGAACCGAAAGCAGAGATCGTCTTGATTGATCAGTTAGTTGAGGAACCGTACGTGCACGATCAAGTTCACTTCGTATCAGGCGATGCTTCGGATGAAGCGGTATTGCTGCAAGCAAACGTCTTGAAGGCGCGACGCGTCGCGATTTTTGCGGATGCCCGTATCACGGAGACGTTACTCGCCGATGGGAAGTCGTTATTAATCGCGTCAGCGGTCGAGGCACTCTCTTCTGAGTATCAGGTGGACTTGCACACGGTCGTCGAAGTGTGTGAAGAAAGAAATATCTCGAAATTCAAACACGTCCGCGTCGACGATTTTATTTTAGCGAACGACTCGGTCTCCCTCTTGATGGCAAAAGCGACGTTACAACCTGGAACGACAGCAATTTTCCGTCAGTTGTTGAGCAAACAGTCAGGTGGGAACATTCAAGCGTTGAAACCAAAAGTCGAGTGGCAGAATGTTCGACAAGCAAATACAGCGTTACTTGAATCAGGGGTGACACTCATCGCGGTCAATGACCGCTTGGATGTGGCGACGATGCTCGATTTGCCGCTTCAGGAAACAGACATGTTATATGTCGTCTGTCATGACGATGTATTTGAACGATTATCGTAAGGAGTGAAACCATGCATAACGGAACGTTTATCCGAAAGATGACACGTATGCAAAACGTGCAACGGTGGGATGAATATGCCCCCCATTATCATGATAACGCAGCGAGTCATAGCTTTCGTGTCGCGGTCTTTAGCTTGATCGCGGCTTATGTGGAAAAAGAGAACGGACGTGAAGTCGATTTGCTCGATTTACTCGGGAAAGCCATTTTCCACGACATGAATGAAGTCCAGACGGGCCCGATCATGCACCGGACGAAAAAAGAACCGACCTTGATCGGTCACATCGAGCGTATGGAACGAACAGCGAGTCTCGGTCTTGTCGAGCTGCTGTCGCAATCATTACGTCCTCACTTTCATCGTTTCGTGGTGGAAGCGGAAGATGATTCGTTCGAAGGTCGAATCGTGGACGGAATTGATTCGTTCGATGCGATGTTGTTCGTGCGACGAGAAGTCGCGCACGGCTCTCCGCACTTTGATGACAAGCTAGAAGAGATGAAAGCCGCACTCCGACATCATCCGATTGATTCGGTCCGCTGGCTGTTCGACCAGGTCGAGGCAGAAACAGATGTGTTGCGATTCATCGAGAACGTCATGCGGATGGATAGTGTCCGTCGCTGGAAAGGTCGCTTTAACACGATTGACGACAACGATGCGATTCATGGTTTCCGGGCTGCCGCGCTCGGTATGTTCAGTGGGCTCTTAGAGCGTGAGAAGTACGACGTCGATGTCGATGTCGCCGAACTCGTGGCTCGTCTTCTCTGTCACGATTTAGTTGAAGGGGTGACCGGAGACGTGCTCGGTCCAGTCAAACATTCGACGCAAGAGACGGGGGCTGCGTTTGAGGCATACGAGCGAGCGGAAAGTGAACGTCTGCTTGGACTGTTGCCTGAGTATATGCAACCGGCGTTCCGTCGATATATGGCTGACTCGAAAGACGATACGTATGAGGGAATGCTCGTCGACATGATGGACAAGCTTGATGCGCTCATCAAGATGAACATGGAGCGGAAGATGAACGGGGCCGAGTATGAGGTCACGTATCGCGAGCAGCTCCGTAAAGTCCAGATGCGATATGAGAATCCAAGCATGATTTTCTTCCTGGCGTATATCTTGCATGATTTAGACTATGTCACTAGTTAAAACCGTTTATCTTGAAGTCGCATACCTAAAAGGGTGCGGCTTTTTTTATATCATTTATTGACATATATCATTTAACGATATATATTGAGTATAAGAAATATATCATTCAATGATATAGGAGGTGGAAAGATGCCGCGAACGGACTCATTAGAGTTAGGGGAACTGACGGATAGTATGTTTTATATCCTGTTGGCGCTCACGACGCCGCGTCATGGCTATTTAGTCATGCAATTTGTCGAAGAGACCACGCGAGGGCGAATGCAAATTGGTCCGGCTTCGATGTATACGATTATCAAAAAGTTGTTGAACGCCGAACTGATTGAACCGATGGATGGGGACGGAAAGAAAAAGAACTATCGAATCACGAATAAAGGCCGCTCGATTTTAACGGATGATGTGAAGAGACGACAGGCGATGGTCGAAGATGCCTGTGCCATTTTGGATATGGAGGGATCAAGATGAGACAAAAGTATATGTCGAGCTGGGGATTGGCGTTTGCTGAAGAGCGTGAGATGCGGAAACTAGAACGAATGGCGGCCAAGGGATGGCATTTGAAGAAGTTTGCCCCGCTAGGATACACGCTCGTTGAAGGGGAACCGGAAGACGTTCAGTATAGTTTGGACTATCGTACTCGTCCAGACGAAGACTACTTTGACCTGTTTGCGTCGAGCGGGTGGGAACATGTCACATCAACCGGGGATGAGATTCATATTTTCAAAGGAGATCGAGATGCCAAGCCGATTTACTCGGATGTCGAAACAACAGAGGAAAAATATCATGACATGGAGCGTCAGATGGGAAGAGCTGCGCTCATCCTAGGTATTTTATGGATTGCACTCTTTTCGTTGTTTCAGTTTGATTGGCCAACCGTTGTCGAGACAATATTGATTGGGATTCAACTACTCGTGACGATCGGTCTCGTGTTTACAGGACTTCCGTACATCGGCTACCGTTTCAAACGCAAACGAATTAGCCGGGAAGGATGACTAGGCGGATGGCACAAGCCATCCGTCTTTGTTTCGTTCGACTGAACTATTCTAATGAGAAATAGTTAGGGAGAGAGAACTGTTTTTTAGTGTCTATCTATGCAACAAATTAAAAATCATTCACAATAATTAATGCAAGCGCTTTCATTAACTATTTGAGGAGGAATGAAGGATGTTGAAGAAACGACAAGGGATTGCTGTCCTAGCTGGAGTGACATCGATTGCACTGCTTTCGGGGCAACCGGTCGCACAGGCAGCGACCCCACAGAACGGTACGATGATGCAATACTTTGAATGGTATGTTCCAAACGATGGCCAACACTGGAACCGACTCTCGAACGATTCGCAGCACTTAAAAGATATCGGGATCTCGACCGTTTGGATCCCACCAGCGTATAAAGGGACATCACAAAATGATGTTGGATACGGGGCGTATGATCTGTATGACCTTGGAGAATTTAATCAAAAAGGAACGACTCGGACAAAGTATGGAACAAAAGCGCAGCTACAGTCGGCCATCTCCAACTTACGCGGGAAAGGGATTGGCGTATATGGGGATGTCGTCATGAACCATAAAGGCGGAGCGGATTATACCGAATCCGTTCAAGCTGTCGAGGTCAATCCTTCTAACCGGAATCAAGAGACGTCTGGGGAATATGCCATTTCTGCCTGGACTGGATTCAATTTTGCTGGACGGAACAATACATACTCGCCGTTCAAGTGGCGTTGGTATCATTTTGATGGGACCGACTGGGATCAATCACGAAGTCTGAGCCGAATCTACAAATTCAAGAGTACGGGTAAAGCATGGGATAGTGAAGTGTCGGGTGAGAACGGGAACTATGACTACTTGATGTACGCCGATGTCGATTTTGAGCATCCGGAAGTACGTCAGGAGATGAAAAACTGGGGGAAATGGTACGCGGATTCGCTTGGATTGGACGGCTTCCGACTGGATGCGGTGAAGCATATCAATCATTCATACTTAAAGGAATGGGTGACGAGTGTTCGTCAGGCAACCGGAAAAGAGATGTTCACTGTTGCGGAGTATTGGAAGAATGACTTAGGGGCCATCAATGATTACTTGGCCAAGACGGGCTACACTCATTCCGTATTCGATGTACCACTCCATTACAATTTCCAAGCGGCAGGGAATGGTGGCGGTTACTATGACATGCGGAACATTTTAAAAGGTACGGTCGTCGAGCAGCACCCAACACTCGCTGTGACGATTGTCGACAATCATGATTCGCAACCAGGACAGTCACTTGAGTCAACAGTCGCGAATTGGTTCAAACCGCTTGCCTACGCGACCATCATGACACGTGGTCAAGGGTATCCAGCACTATTCTACGGAGATTATTATGGAACGAAAGGGACGACGAACCGTGAAATACCGAATATGTCAGCGTCGCTTCAACCCATTTTGAAAGCGCGTAAAGATTTCGCCTACGGCACACAACATGATTACATCAATCACCAAGACGTCATCGGATGGACACGTGAAGGAGTGACGGACCGTGCGAAGTCTGGTCTTGCAACGATTTTATCGGACGGACCAGGCGGGGCGAAATGGATGTATGTCGGAAAACAGAATGCAGGGGAAGTGTGGAAAGACATGACAGGAAATAACGGACGTCTCGTGACGATCAATGCGGACGGTTGGGGCGAGTTCTTCGTCAACGGTGGCTCGGTTTCCATCTATACGCAACAATGAATCAGTTAGACTTGTCTCTAAAGATAGGGGCGAGTCTTTTTTCTGAATTTTCACCACATAAGTTTTATACGTGATATAATGACCTAGTGTTAATTCTTGATAGGGAATACTTCCGATCCATGAATTCACATTGAACAACGTTGGTTGTTGGTTTTATCTATATTTTTGCGTTGTGACGCTGTTGAATTCAAGGAGGTTGTTATGAGTAAAGAAAAGATTGCCCAATTAAGAAAGCACGTCTCGCCGTTTGAAAAGTCCGATATTCGGATCAGTGTGCGGCAGATGATCAATACGATTTTACCGTTTCTCGTATCGTGGTTTTTAGCGTACCAACTACTAAGTGTCTCGATTTTCCTGACATTGCCGTTCACGTTGATTGCAGCAGGATTTGTCGTGCGGATGTTCATCATCTTCCATGACTGCACACACGGTTCATTCTTTAAAAATAAGAAGGCGAACGCGATTGTCGGAACCATTACAGGGGTCTTGACGTTATTTCCATACGAGAAGTGGAAACGAGAGCATGCGATTCATCATGCATCGAGTGGGAATTTGGATAAACGGGGTGTCGGCGACATCTGGGTCATGACGATTGAGGAGTATATCGAAGCGTCAAAATGGACTCGTCTAAAGTATCGCCTATATCGTCATCCGCTCGTTATGTTCGGTCTCGGACCACTTTGGCTTATTCTCGTCACGAGTCGTTTCAACCGAAAGGACGCGCGGAAAAAAGAACGACAAAATACGTATCTCATCAATATTTCTCTCGTCGTCCTATATAGCGCGCTCATCTATCTGATCGGTTGGCAAGCGTTCTTGATTGTACAAGGAACGACGATGTTCATCGCCGGTGTGCTCGGAATTTGGTTGTTCTATGTTCAGCATACGTTCGAAGATTCCTATTTTGAAGATGAGCAGGAATGGGATTATGTAAAGGCAGCCATCGAAGGAAGCTCGTATTACGAGTTGCCGAAAGTGCTTCAATGGGTGACGGGTAATATCGGATTCCATCATGTCCACCATCTGAGTCCACGCGTGCCGAACTACCATCTAGAAAAAGCACATACGTCGACACCGCCGTTACAACGGGCGACGACAATCGGACTGTTTTCAAGTTTGAAATCGTTACGCTACAAATTGTATGATGCGAACAACAAAACATTCGTCACGTTCCGAGAAGTGCGCCATCTGTTGCGCCGAGCGAACGCGGCATAAAAAAAGATTGTCCCTGATCAAAAGGGACAATCTTTTTAGCGTTTCCAGACCCATTCATCACTCTCGTACTTCTTGACGAGCAAATCGATTTCGGCTTGCTGTTCTTTCGTGAAGACAAGCGGTTCGAACGTCAACAAGAAAGCGTCCTTGAAGCCGGTCTCGAATGCGGCCGCTACTTCGTCAAAGGAAACGAAACGCTTTAACGTGTCGTTCAAGGCGACGGCTTTTTCGCTGAAGCGGGTTTTGGCTTCGTGTTTCTCCGTCTCATCCATCGCGAAACAGTCAAACAACACCTCATCATCGACGGAGAGAGGAATCGAACCATGTTGAAGCACGGCCCCTTGGTGGCGCACTTGTGCGCTACCCGCAATCTTCTTCCCGTCAACAGTAAGCTCATAGTATGAAGCAGCATCGAAGCAGACGGCCGATTTTGGTTTGCGGAGCGCTTCGCGATCCTCTTCCGTCAATGGCACCGAAAATTCGGCGGGGACGCCGAGTTCGTGATATCCGCGACGAACCCCTTCCGTGAGTAGGCGATAGCTCTCGATGATATTCGTCGGGAGGGCAGGGGTCGATTCGGGCAAGATGACGCTATACGTCAACTCATCCGCATGCAACACGGCACGTCCCCCTGTTAAGCGACGAACGACCGGAATATTGTTCGCTTTGAGGGCGTCCCGATCCAAGTCACGCGTCGCTCGCTGGAAACGTCCGACGCTGATTGCATGAGGTGCCCATGAATAAAAACGAAGCGTCGGTTTGAGTTCTCCCTTTGCGACCCAATTGGCGATGGCTTCATCAATCGCCATATTTTTAGCCGGTGAAGTCGATTCAGTTCTAAGTAAGTGCCACGTCGTACCAGTCATAATCTCTCTTCTTTCTGTTAGTCGATTGGCAACATCGTGTGGCGACGCGCCTTGTGTACTTGTTCATCCGCGTGGTATGACGAACGGACGAGTGGACCTGCCTCACAATGTGAGAATCCTTTTGATAGAGCAATCTCTTTCAACTCGGCGAACTCGTCCGGATGGTAGTAACGTTCCACCTCGAGGTGTTTCTTCGTCGGCTGCAAGTATTGACCGAGCGTTAAGATGTCGACGTTGTGCGCGCGGAGGTCATCCATCGCTTCAATCAATTCCTCTTTCGTCTCCCCAAGCCCAACCATGATCGATGACTTCGTCGGGATATCCGGGTTCAATTCTTTCGAACGCTTCAAGAACTCGAGCGTGCGGTCATATGTTGCTTTCGCACGGACTCTCGGTGTGAGGCGACGGACTGTCTCTAAGTTATGGTTCATGATGTCAGGACCCGCATCGATCAACGTCTGCAAGGCAGAGAAGTCACCCATCATGTCTGACGGGAGCACCTCAATCGATGTCTCCGGGTTCATGGCGCGAACCGCGCGAACCGTTTCTGCGAAGACAGTAGCCCCGTAATCGTTCAAGTCGTCACGCGCGACAGCCGTGATGACGACGTGTTTCAAGTTCATAAGTCGAACCGATTCGGCGACACGCTTTGGCTCTTCCCAATCGAGCTCGTTCGGTTTCCCAGTCGTGACGGCACAAAAACGGCAAGCACGTGTACAGATACTTCCAAGAATCATGAAGGTCGCGGTCCGACGTACCGCCCAACATTCATGAATGTTCGGACATTTCGCTTCCTCACATACCGTATGTAAATTTTTCTCGCGCATCATCTTCTTTAGGCCGGTATACGTATCATTCGTGTTTAATTTAATCTTTAACCATTCCGGCTTACGTTTCAGTTCCCCTCTTGCCACAATAATTTCCCCCTTTTTGAAAGTTAACCTGTATCGAATTGAGTTTACCAAAAAACGAATCAAAAACGAACCACAGAAATTATTGGTTTTGCCAATACAGTTCACTGTGTATCAAAACAGAAACATTGTTTCAAAATGGTTACGCTTTCACTTGAACAATTGTTTCTAAAAAGTGGAGTTGCTATACTGTTGTTGACCACCTGAATAAGGACCAAATGTAACTGATGCGATCAGGCATGGGGTGAACGAGCGTTGATGAGGCAACGCTTCTTCCTCCATGCCTTTTCGTTTGGGGGTCAGCCAAATTTGACTAAGGGGAGTGGGAACATGAACAAGGCACTGAATTGGACGGCAACACTCGGATTGACGACGGCATTGCTCGTCTCGTCGGTTCCAGCAGCAGACGCGGTCGTGGCGGAAGGGACGCCGACGATGTCGATTGACCAGCGCGTCAACACGAAGCTAGAGTCGATGACGCTCGAACAAAAAATCGGGCAGATGATCATGCCGGACTTCCGATTATGGAACGGGGCGAACCATACATCTCTTGCACCGGAAGTGGCGCGTGTCATCGATCGTTTCGATCTCGGTGGAGTGATATTGTTTGCGGAGAACGTGAAGGAAACGGAACAGACGACGAAACTCGTTCATGATTTGCAAGAAGTCGTGAAACAAGATGCCAGCAATGATGTCCCGTTATTCGTCACGATCGACCAAGAAGGTGGGATTGTGACACGACTTGGGACGGGAACGAATTTACCGGGGAATATGGCACTCGGGGCCACACGTAACAGTCAATATGCCTATGATGCAGGGAAAATCATCGGTTCTGAATTGAACGCACTCGGGGTAAACGTGAACTTCGGACCGGTACTTGACGTCAACAACAATCCGGGGAATCCGGTCATCGGCGTCCGTTCGTTCTCGAGCGACCCTGAACTAGTCGGGGAACTCGGTTCCGCGATGACACAAGGTATTCAAGACCAAGGTGTTGCAGCAACGGCGAAACATTTCCCAGGTCATGGCGATACGGCCGTCGACTCGCATTATGGGTTACCGGTTGTCGATAAATCACTCGACGAGTTGCGTGGTCTCGAGTTGTTACCGTTCAAACGTGCCATCACAGAAGGAATCGACATGATCATGACGGCGCATATCGGGATGCCACAAATCGAGGACGAGGTCGTCGAATCAGAACGCGGCACGTTCCCACTCCCGGCGACGCTTTCGGATGATGTCATCACGGGAGTGCTTCGTGAGGAACTTGGATATGAAGGAATAGTGGTGACCGACGCACTCAACATGCAAGCCATCGCAGACAATTTTACGGAAGCAGAGGCGGTCATCAAGACGTTCGAAGCAGGGGTCGACATCGCGCTCATGCCGACGATTTTACGCTCGGAAGCAGATGTGATCAAACTCGAAGCAATCTTTGAGGAAGTCATTGCGGCAGTGAAGGATGGACGTTTATCGGAGGCGACCATCGATGAATCAGTGGAACGCATTTTAAAACTGAAAGCAGAGCGTGGAATTTGGGGAGAAACGACGGACTCCACGACGCTCGAGATGAAGCTCGCAGAAGCGAATGCGACGGTAGGGAGCGCTGAGCATAAAGCGAAGGAACGTGAAATCGCGGAGGCGGCAGTCACTCTCGTGAAGAACGAGAAGAAGACGCTCCCATTCAAACCGAAAAAAGGAGACACGGTGCTCGTCTTGTCGCCAGCGAAAGACCAAACGGATAGCATGGTGAAAACAATCAAGTCACTAGAAAAGAATGCAGGGAATATGAAAGACGTGAACGTCATCACGGCCAACTACTCAGCATCAACGCCGCATCTAGATCAAAATCCGGCACTACGGCAACAAGTTGAGGCGGCTGACTATATCATCGTCGGTTCGAACGTGAACAACAGCGCGAAATTAAAACCGACATCAGCTGATCATTATGTACCGGCCGAAGTGTTCCGTTATGCAAATGAGACAGGGAAACAATCGGTTTTACTCAGTTTGCGCAACCCATACGACATTGCCGTTCAACCGGATGCCCCCGCACATCTCTTAATCTATGGATTCAAAGGCGATCCGAACGGTCCAGATTCGGAGGCGGGCAACTTGAAGTCGGCTGGTCCGAACTTACCGGCAGGCATTCGTGCCATCTTCGGTGAAGTGAAGCCACAAGGGAAGTTGCCGGTAGATGTACCGAAATTTGTGGACGGTGTATTCCAAGACGAAAATTACGCGCAGTTCGGTGATGGATTTAAAAACTGGAATCGCTAAACGAAAATGAGCTCGCCCAAAAATCGGGAGAGCTCATTTTTTCATGCCTCGAAATAGGCGATGACGAGTAGACCGGGACCGGTGTGGGCACCGATGGCAGACCCGACCAGTGTCTTCGTGATGTGCTTCGGTTCGAGATGTTCGCGGACCATCTTCTCGAACTGTTCGGCTTTTTCTAGGTCGTCACCATGACCGATGAAGAGGTCTCCGTTCTCGACGATCGACTTCGATTCGACTGTCCATTCGACCATCCGGCGCATGACCTTTTTATGACCACGCACCTTTTCAATCGGGACGAGCTTGCCGTCCTCGACCGTCAATAACGGTAAAATCGTCAACAAGTCTCCGATGAAAGCACTCGCCTTCGAGACACGTCCGCCCCGCATCAAATATTCGAGCGATTCGACCGTGAACAAGTGGCGGACTTTGCCGACGAGCGAAGTGGCATACTCGACCGTTTCTTCATACGTATGGTCTTGACTATACGCTGCGACCGTTTTGACGAACAATGCCTGTCCGACAGAGGCGGTCCGTGTATCGAGAACCGTGAATGTACTGTCTGGATATTCCTCTTTCAACATTTCGCCGACCATGACAGCGGTTTGGTATGTACCGGAGAGTTCTCCGGAGAAAGCGAGATATAAGAACGGGATTCCAGCCTCGAGATGCTGACGGAAGCAGTGTTCGATTCGTGACGCCTCGATTTGGAACGTCTTTGGCGTCTTGCCATGCCGCATCGCTTCGTATACTTCTTTTGGTTGAATCGTCTCACCGTCTAAAAATTCTTCGTTGTCGATGATGACACCGAGCGGTAAAATCTCAAGACCGTATTCGATGATTTGATCGTGTGTCAAATCGGCCCCGGTGTCTGTGATCAGTTTAAACATTGGATGAATCACTCCTCTGTTAGTTGTTGTTCAATGTCGCGTAACGGTTCATTCCGTTTCCACATGCGTTCGAGCTGACTTGAGAACATTGTTTGCTCGTCTGCCGTCAGTGTCGCGTTTTGGAGCGAACTGACAGTGGAAAGAACGCGGTAGGCTCGAGTGAGGACATCTTGCACGGTAAGCGGGATTCCAAGCAAGTCTTCAAGCGAAGCCATCGTTTCCGGTACAATGGTAGGGTACGTGAACTTTGTCACTTCTCCTTGAATGGCAAGGTTGTAAAAGTCACGGATGATTTCAGCACGTGCGCTCCCGCTCTGTCTTACGCTCAAGTAAATTTGAACGGCGACACCGCCACGGACGCGTCGTTGCGAAATCCCAGCGAACTTTTTGCCGTCGATCGACAAGTCGAAACTTCCAGGACAGTATGAGCCGACGACTTCACCTGGGACGATGTCATTCGTGACGTCTTGGAACATGTGTTGGATGAGCGAGGTCATAGCCTCATAGCCGCTGTCGATTTGAATCCCGTCCTTCTCTGGTAAAATTAAAGAAAGGTTGAGGACGTCATCGTCTAGCACCACGGCTAAACCGCCTGAGTTTCGGACGACGGGACGGAATCCATGTTCATGTAAGTAACGAATTCCCTCTTTCAAATGAGGCAGCCGAGCATCCTGGATTCCGAGTACAATCGTATCGGTGTGCACCCATGCCCGCAAGACGGCACCTCGTTCTTGCGTTGACGCACATAACGTATCATCGGTCGCAAACGATTGTTCCGCTTGAAACATCGTGCCAAGACTCGACTGATCGATGATGCGATAGCTCGGTTGTCGTAATAATGGATGGATCATATTCATTAATTCCTTTTCACAAAAAATTTTCCTCCTCATTATAGCATGGAGGGAACGATTCGTTTGAAGTCGAATCTAGAACATAACGAAACGTAGGAGGGCATGTCATGTACTCGTCTCGAGGACAACTATCTGGATCGAAAGTATTTAAGGATCCGGTACATCGATATATTTATGTTTACGATCACCTCATTTGGGAGTTGATCAATACGAAAGAATTTCAGCGTTTGCGTCGTATCAAACAACTTGGAACGTCTTTTTTGACATTTCATGGCGCGGAGCACACGCGATTTCATCACTCGCTCGGCGTATATGAAATCGCACGCCAGTTAATCGATCAGTTCCAACAGTATCCGGAATGGGACGACCGCGACCGTGAACTACTGTTGGCAGCAGCGCTCTTGCACGATGTCGGACACGGTCCATTCTCGCACGCGTTCGAGCACGTCTTTTCCGTTCGTCATGAAGTGTGGACGGAGCGCATCATTTTAGGGGAAACCGAAGTAAATAGGGTTTTATCTGAGATGGGTGTCGGGTTTGCCGAAGAAGTGGCCTCCATCATCAATAAGACGCATCCGAATCGCTTGATTGTCAATATGCTCAGCTCACAGCTTGATGTCGACCGGATGGACTATTTGTTACGCGACGCTCACTTTGCGGGTGTCAGTTATGGAAAGTTTGATTTAGAACGCATGTTGCGCGTCTTGCGTCCGGATGAAGACCAAGTCGTGGTCAAGCAGTCTGGGATGCATACGATTGAAGACTATATTATGCGTCGCTATCAAATGTATTGGCAAGTGTACCTTCATCCGGCGACACGGTCGAGCGATCTCCTCTTGAAAGCGATTCTTGAGCGGGCACAGGAGCTCTATGAGAGTGGCTATGAGTTTAACATGACGCCGAAACACTTTTTGCCGATCTTTGAACGCACCGGTATGTCACTCGAACAATATTTGAAATTGGATGAGACGGTCGTCTACTTCTATTTCCAAGAATGGATGGAAGAAGACGACGCGATTCTAGCCGATTTGGCGAGTCGATTCGTGAATCGCCGATTATTAAAATATAAGAACTTCCCGGAAGCGAATCGTGTCCGTTATATGGAGCGCTTGCGACAGACGATGGAGACGATCGGGCTTCCACCAACATACTATCTGCTTGAAGATCAATTGAGTCAATTGCCATACGATTTATATAAAGGACAAGGCAAATACGAGGGGATTTATCTACAGATGAATGACGGGGAGCGAAAAGAGATTTCAGAGGTCTCGATGCTCGTCCAGTCGATTTTGAACTCGAGACAATCGGATGAAAAAATTTATTATCCGGAAGATGTGTTGTTGAATTTAAAAGATTATGCGAATGAAAAATCGTGGATTTTATCGACATTGAAGGACGATTAAACACGCAAAGGGGCGTGACACGATGGAGATTGCGACACTGATTGGTGGAATCGGGATTTTTTTACTCGGGATGACGTTACTGACAGATACGCTCAAAAAATGGGCTGGTACACGATTGCGTCATCGGTTGAATCAATTCACCGACGGCTCTTTGTCAGGGGCGACTCTCGGCGCAATGCTGACGACCCTGTTTCAATCTTCCTCGGTGACGACACTGATGACGATTGGGTTTGTGAGCGCGGGGCTTCTCACGTTCACGCAATCGTTACCTCTCGTAATTGGCGCAAACGTAGGCAGCGCGACGACGGGATGGATCATTGCCATCCTCGGCTATAACTTAGACGTGCGCCAGTTGTTTTTGCCGATCATTGGAATCGGGATGGCGTTTCGTCTATCCAGTCCGCGCCTTCGCCGTGTGGGACTGTTGCTCGTCAGTATCGGGTTGATCTTTGTTGGGATTGGGACACTTCAAGAAGCGATGCGGGATGTCGTCACGTTCTCGTTTGGCTCGGCCGGTGAGATGACCGTTCTGCATCAGGCACTTCTGATTGGAATCGGATTTATGATGACCGCCGTCCTTCAGTCATCGACGATTGGACTCGTGCTAACGATGACGGCTCTCGCGACGGCGGCGATTTCACTCCCGCAAGCCGCTTATTTGGTGCTTGGTCAAAGTGCGGGGACGAGCCTCGTCGTGGCACTCGGTTCAATCGGAGGCTGGAAGTCAGCCCGACGCATTGTATTGGGGCATGCCATCTACCACGTGTCAATCGTCCTCATTGGATGGCTGACGTTCCCTGTTCTCTTCGAGGTCGTCAATCGAGTAGCCGATTGGTTCAACTGGAACGACTTATTACGTCTCGCCTTATTCCATACGACATTCCATCTACTAGGTGTGATCTTATTCCTACCATTTTATCAAACGTTCGCACGGCGATTACTGAAGTGGATTCCGAGTCGCTCCGAAAAATTGACACATCTGCTCGATAAAAACATGTCACAACTCCCTACGGTCGCTCTTGAAGCGGCACGACGCTCTTTACTTGAAATCGAACGATATTTAGGAAATGAGACGGAATTGCTTGTCCGAGAGGGACGTCTTCGTGAAGATGAATTGACGCTCGTCGACAAGACGTTGAGCGATGTCCGTGTCTTTTTGAGCACGATACGTCTTGAAGATGAAGGAAAGCAAAATGATTATGGCCAACATCTATCCCTCTTGCATACGATCGATCATCTGGAACGCTGGTTATATGTCTTGCGAGAAGTCGAACCGGTCCACGCACTTCGGGACACCGACTTTTTAGCGGCACGAGAACTCGTATTGCATGAGCTTGACCTTGTGAATCAACTGAATCATCATACGCCACCAGAGGATTCGAAGCTGTGGAAACAGGCCTCAAAACAACTGGCGGAATATCGAAAAGCACATCGCTCGGAGCTGCTAGAAGAAACGGCGGCGAATCAGTTGGAGATGGACCAGACGATACAAAAAGTACAAGTATTGCTCTGGCTCGACCGTATCGGCTACCACATCTGGCGAGCGACACGTCACTTGATTAAGCCGACCGTACCGAGTGAACGGTTCGACGTGAACCGAGAAGACTAGAACAAAAAACGGACTCCATATCAGGAGTCCGTTCGTCACTTACTTCTTATCTGCGTGCATTACACCGGCTTGTCCGTAATGTGTCGCATCCATCTCTTCGATGAAGACGGTGATGTTTTCTTTTGGCGCATTCGTCGTTTCGGAGACGGCATCCGTCACTTTTTCAATCAACGCGCGTTTTTGTTCCACGGTACGGCCCGGGAGCATTTTTACAGTTACATAAGGCATGGTCATTCCTCCTTTGCTGAAGTCTCTTTCATTGTAGAGAATCCCCTTCCTCTAGAAAAGAAAATTCTCATCTACCTCGAAACATGAGCTCACTTTTACCGGATTTGGGGTAATAAACAAGACAGAGCGAATGTAGGAGGAATCGGGATGAAGTGGAAAGGAAGACAACAGAGCCGGAACGTCGAGGATCGACGTGGGCGTAGCATCGGAGGGAAAGGGATTGCCGGGGTCGGAGGCGGTCTTGGGTTGATACTCGTCATCGTCTTTACATTATTGAACGGGGGAAGCCCGACCGATCTCGTCAACAATATCGGACTCGGGGAACCTCAATCGGAGGGGACGTATACCGGAACGGCTCGTGAAGAGGAGATGGCAGATTTCGTAGCGGTTGTCTTAAAGGATACGGAAGAAGTGTGGACAGACATCTTCGCTGAAAATGGGATGACCTATGAAGAGCCGACGCTCGTCCTATTTTCCGGACAGGTTGAATCCGCTTGTGGTATTGCGGGCTCCGCTGTGGGTCCGTTCTATTGTCCCGGCGACCAAAAACTGTATATCGATTTGAGTTTTTATGATGAATTGAGTCAACGTTTCAATGCACCAGGGGATTTCGCGATGGCTTATGTTGTCGCCCATGAGGTCGGGCATCATGTCCAAACGCTTCTCGGGACGACAGAAGAAATCATGCCGCTTCGTAACGAGATGAGCGAGACCGAATTCAATCGCTATCTCGTACGCTTCGAGTTGCAGGCAGATTACTATGCGGGCGTATGGGCCCATCACGCGCAAGGGTTAGGGTATCTTGAAGCGGGAGACGTGGAAGAAGCGATGAATGCCGCGCATCAGATTGGCGATGACACGCTGCAGCGTCAGGCACGTGGATATGTGACACCAGACTCGTTCACGCATGGGACGTCGGAACAACGCATGCGGTGGTTCGAGAGAGGGTTTGAGAACGGATCGATTCAAGGTGGCGACACGTTCAATACGAACAACTTATAGATCGGGCGCCTGCTCGATCTTTTTAGGTGATTGGAATATGTGGAAGGAATCCGCTATCATAAAAGAACAACAGTTGCAGGAAGGGGATGACCAAATGGAATCCTTACTTACGAAAATTGATTTAGCGAAAGAGGATATGACAGCGGTCGAAAAGAAGATCGCCGACTATATTTTGTCCCATTCAACACTCATTCCAAACATGACGACAAAAGAGCTTGCGCAAAAGACGGATGTATCCGAGGCGAGTATCGTTCGCTTCGCTCGAGTCGTCGGAATTGATAGTTTTAAAGCGTTCAAGCTCGCGCTCGTGAAAGACTTGGCTGTCACGGAGACGACGCTGACGGACTTTAACGTCCTCCAGCAAAAAGACACGCCGTATGACTCGTTCCAAAAAGTCATCCATGTGAACAAGGCGGCAATCGAGGCGTGCGCCGAAGCGATGGATAAACGAGAACTTGAACATGCAGTGGACCTGTTCGCTCGCGCGAACCGCGTCATCTTTTACGGGGTCGGGGGGTCTTCGACTGCGGCAATCGATGCGCAATATAAGTTTACGAAGCTGGGATATGCGGCCACGACCTCTCCCGATTTTCATTATATGTTGTCGCTGATCCCGCATTTAGGAAAGTCTGATGTATTCGTCGCAATCAGCACGTCAGGACGAACGAAAGATGTGCTCGAGCTCGTCCGATTTGCGAAAAAGAAACGTGTTCCGGTCATCGCCATCACTAACCTCGACAAATCACCGCTTTACCGAGAAGCGGACGTTCGACTCTGTACACCGAACGTCGAGAGCGACTTCCGAATCGCGAGCATCGCCTCACGGATGACACAATTGACGATTGTCGATACGTTATATATGGGACTCCTCCACCGGAAGGGAGAAGGGTTGATTGATCGGTACGCAGAAGCCCGTGATGAGATGGTGAAACTACGCCGATGATTCAACCTTATACGGCTGAAGATCGTCAAGAATTGCAACGCTTTTTGATGGACCAGCGCACATTCGCAAGATTGAATGAACAGACAGTCGAGATGTTTCGTGACGAGAACGTGGCAGATTTTGAAGAAGAAGGTACCATTAGCCTGATTTTTCGTGAAGAAGAGCGAATCGTGGCAATCGCCGACCTCTTAAAAAAACATCCGATCGATGGCTCGCTTTGGCTTGGTTTGTTCGTTGTCGAAGAATCTCTCCATGGGACAGGTTTGGCGCAAACGTTGTATGAACAATTGGAAGACCAATATATGGGCCCGTATCAAATGGAGTTTCGGTTAGGCGTGCTTCCTCATAATGTTAGAGCTCGCCGATTTTGGGAGCGAAACGGATACGTGTATGAGAAGGATTCGATCACGAATAAAGGAACACGCGTGCACGTCTTGAAAAAACGACTCATTCGTTCAGAGTGAGTTTTTCTTTAAAGTTTATTTGAAATTAAATTTCATAAAAATTAAATTATAAATTGACTTTAAATTTCAATATAGTACGATGAAATCATAGAGAAGAAAGGATGGTGGCGATGCTAGATAAACTGGCTACAGAAAGACGGAATGAACGAACGATGCACCTGGACGAGATGTCGATTGAGGAACGATTGGCGATTATGAATGCAGAGGATCATAAAGTTCCTCAAGTGATTCAAGAGCAACTTCCGGTCATCACAAAAGTCGTGGAGCGAGTCATCGCATCCTTTCGTAAAGGCGGTCGCCTGATTTATATCGGTGCGGGCACGAGTGGACGTTTAGGGATTTTAGACGCAGCGGAGTGTGTGCCAACTTTTGGAGTATCACCCCATCAAGTCATCGGACTGATTGCCGGCGGCGAACGCGCGCTCATTCAAGCCGTTGAGGGAGCAGAAGACAGTAAGGAATTGGCGGTCACAGATTTGAAAGCGCTTCATTTGACGGCAGAGGATACGGTCGTTGGGATTGCAGCGAGCGGTCGAACGCCATATGTGGTCGGAGGTCTCGATTACGCACGAGAACTCGGTGCCACAACAGCTTCAATTTCATGTAATCGCGATGCGGTCATCAGTCGACATGCGGATTACCCGATTGAAGTGGAAACGGGACCGGAAGTACTGACCGGTTCAACGAGATTGAAGGCGGGAACAGCACAGAAACTTGTCCTCAACATGATTTCGACGACGTCGATGATTGGAGTAGGGAAAGTGTATCAAAACTTGATGGTTGATGTGCAACCGACGAATGAAAAGCTAGAAGTGCGTGCCAAGCGGATGATTGCAGAAGCGACAGGGGTCGACATGGAAATGGCCGCGCGTTATTTTGCTTCATCCAAGGGGCACGTCAAAACGGCGATTGTCATGATTTTAGCGGACGTCTCTTATGAGGAGGCTGTCAAACGATTAGAGCGCGCGAACGGATTCGTCCGCGAGGCGCTATAAGGGGGAAATCGAGATGAAGAAAGAAGAGGTTTTAGCACGGGATATCCTCGCACATGTCGGGGGGAAAGAGAACATCCGTCAACTCGCGCATTGTATGACACGTGTTCGACTGACGCTGAAAGATGGAACGAAGGCAGACATTGACGCATTGAAAAAGATTGACGGGGTCATGGGTGTCATCAATGATGAGACGCTGCAAATCGTCGTCGGCCCAGGTACTGTGAATCGGGTCGCGGATTATATGAGTCATGAGACAGGGCTCGCAATCGGGGAAGAGTCGGTTGATGCGAACCTGACGTTAGAGGAGCGTGCGGCAATCGAACGCAAGAAGGTGAAAGAAAAACAAAAGTCACCGTTCAAACGATTTCTTCGTCGCCTCGGGAATATCTTCATTCCGCTCATTCCGGGACTTGTCGCATCGGGGATCATTAACGGGGCAGCGAACTTTGCCGTCAACGCCGGCGTCGACCGGACGGAGACATGGATGCAGATTCTACTCGTGCTCGGTAGCACGGTCTTCGCGTACTTAGCCATCCTTGTCGGTTGGAACACGGCAAAAGAGTTTGGAGGAACGCCGGTACTCGGGGCGATTGCCGGGGGGATCCTGTTCAACCCGCTTCTCGCGGACATCGTCATTTATGGGGAGCCGCTCGTCGTCGGGCGTGGTGGATTATTCGGTGTTATTTTTGCCGGTTGGCTCATGACGTATATCGAGAAGCACATTCGTCGCTTCATGCCGGTATCCATTGATATTATTTTCACACCACTCTTTACAGTCTTGATCGTTGGATTTACTGCTTTATATGCAATAATGCCGGTCGCTGGCGTATTGTCAGACGGTATCATGCGAGGAATCAATGCGACGCTTGAATTCGGGGGACCTGTCGCAGGGGCACTCTTGGCCGGATTCTTCTTACCGCTTGTCATGGTCGGATTGCATCACGGTTTGACGCCAATCCATTTGGAACTGTTGAACACGGTCGGAACAACGGCCCTTCTCCCAATCTTGGCGATGGCCGGGGCGGGTCAAGTCGGTGCAGCGCTTGCGATCTTTGTGAAGACGCGCAACCCACGCCTTCGCAATATTATCAAAGGGGCCATTCCGGTAGGTTTCCTTGGAATCGGGGAACCGCTCCTGTATGGTGTCACGCTTCCGCTCGGACGGCCTTTCTTGACAGCGTGTCTCGGGGCCGCGGTCGGTGGTGCCTTCCAAGCGACAATGAAGACAGCGGCGCTCGGGGTTGGTGTTTCCGGTCTATCGCTCACACCATTGATTGATAATGGCATGTATTTGACGTACATTGCCGGACTATTGATTTCATATACGGCAGGCTTCCTGTTTACTTATTTCTTCGGTTTCAAAGAAGAGATGGCAGACGGGATTTAATAAAAAAAGATGGCTCCAGTCGAGTCATCTTTTTCTCTACTTTTGGAAAGGTGGATTCATATGAGAGGGATTTCAGTGTACTTAGGCGATGAACTGACACTTGATTCGATGGCTTGGATGGAACGCATGCGAGAGGCAGGGTTTACGAGCATCTTCACGTCGCTCCATATTCCTGAAGACGATCCGACAACTTATACGGAACGACTTCAGCAATTAGGTGCGTTGGCAAGTCGTCTAAAGATGGAACTCGTGGCGGATATCGCTCCATCGTCTCTACAGGCACTCGGTAAGACTTGGGATGATGCTCATGCGCTGTTGGAGTGGGGTGTCACCGGGTTACGTGTTGACTATGGTGTCACACCGAAACAAGTTGCGGATTTATCACGACATATGATGGTCGCCCTCAATGCGAGTACGCTCACGGAAGCAGAGCTTGAAGAGATGCTACGACAAGGGCTACGACGTGAGCATGTCGAAGCGTGGCATAACTTTTATCCCCGTCCGGAAACAGGACTCGAGCGTTCTTGGTTTGATGAAAGAAACGACTGGTTACATGCGCAAGGAATACGGGTACAAGCATTCATCCCTGGAGATGAACGGTTACGTGGCCCCCTTCATGAGACATTACCGACACTCGAGATGCACCGCCACCAATCTCCGTTTTCGTGTTATATCGATTTACAAGCGAGGGTCGATCGAATCTTGATTGGAGATCCATGTATATCCAATCAGACGATGCGACAGTTTCGGGAGTACGACGATGGCGTCATCGTTCTTCGAGCGACCACACGAAATCATGATGATTCGGTTCCAACCAGTCACACGAATCGGATGGACCCAGGCCGGGACGTCATCCGTTCGGTCGAATCGAGAGCGTATGGACGACCTGGGGACCATTTGATTCAACCGCGAGATACAGAAGAACGAGTGCTCGGCAGTATCACGATCGACAATGAACGTTACGGTCGTTATGCAGGGGAACTGCAAATAACGAAGCGGGATTTGCCGGCAGATGAGCGCGTCAATGTCATCGGAAGGATCATTGAAGAAGATCGTTCATTAATCCAACAGATCGGTCCAGGGGGACGCTTTCAAATCGAGTGGGTGTGACTCAGGATTGCCACCATCCTATATCATTGTGTACAGTAGAGAGGGAGGGTGGAACATGAAAGACATTAATTTTAATATTATTTCAGACGATGCGACGGACGGACACGGTGGTTTTGGTGTCGGTTCGCTTAGTTTAAATAACATGTCTCCGGTCATCATCGATGTCGAAGAAGGCGTTGCAACAATCGATATGGGAGCGATGCACGCCAAGTCTGCCATCGAGAAACGGATTAAGTTTTTGACGGACCCGGAAGCGGTACCGAACGGGAAACCGTATTGGATCGTGTGGGTGACGGTCGGTCGAAAACCGGAAGGCTTTTATTATGGCGGTGTCGCGGCATGTGACATGTTAGTTGACGTGGAAGCGAGACGGGGTTATAAATTATTACCGTATCACGTTAATCAAATGGATAAATCGTTAAAGGGTCGGATTTTAATCGACATGATGGACGCTCCGTCCCGCGACGTTTTAGCGAACTTCTTACAAGAACATCGCCCTGAGATTTGGGCAAACTCGACTGAACTTCATGCAGAGCTCGAGCGTGTAGACGCTGAGTAAAAAGATTGGACGAATTTTCGTCTCCAATCTTTTTTGTTTCAAGTTTTTGGGAATTTCAAGAGAATTTGTAACTGAAGAGATATTCAGTTGTAATTGTATGAAAATTCAGTATTATGATATACTGACTACATTGTGAAAAAAAGAAAGGGTGATACGATGAGCGAAACGAAAAAAATCTTAATCGGTCTCGCGCTAGGTGTTGTTGTTGGTCTCGGATTGGCGGGCTTGCCGGATAATGTTTATGAGATTGTGAATCCGTATATTTTATCTCCGGTCGGAACGATCTTTTTGAATTTAATTAAAATGTTAGTCGTACCGATTGTCTTCTTCTCAATTATTTTAGGCGTCATGGGTCTCGGGGACCCGAAAGAACTAGGTCGAGTCGGGTCGAAGTCGATTCTGTTCTTCTTAGCGACTACAGCGCTCGCGATCATGTTAGCGATGGGTGTTGCATCCGTCTTACAGCCAGGGGAGCGTGGGGACTTCCAAACGACAGGTCTTGAATTTGAATCAACAGCGACCGAGGAATCGTCTAATATCGTACAGACATTCGTCAATATGATTCCAACGAATCCGATTACGGCGCTCGCTGAAGGAAACATGCTACAAATCATCGTCTTTGCTGCATTGATTGGGTTTGCGCTGATTGCCCTCGGGGACAAGGCGAAGACGTGGCGTCAATTCGTCAAACAAGGCGATCGCATTATGATGTACTTGATTCATCTTGTGATGAAGCTCGCTCCATACGGCGCATTCGCATTGATTGCTTCTGCAATCGGAGGCATCGGTCTCGACGCGGTTGTCGCAATGGCGTGGTATATGATTGCCGTCGTCTTGACGCTATTCTTACATGCAACGATTGTCTACGGGGCAGCGGTTTACTTCATCGGGAAGATGAGCCCAGTCTTCTTCTTCAAGAACTTCTATGAGGCGATGACGTTCGCGTTCTCGACTTCTTCGTCAAATGCGACGCTTCCAGTATCGATGGAAGTCGCACAGAAAAAACTCGGTGTGCCGCGTTCGATTTCGTCGTTCGTACAGCCACTTGGGGCAACGGTCAACATGGACGGAACAGCGATCATGCAAGGGGTTGCGACGATTTTCATCGCGCAAGTGTTCGCTTCTGACTTAACAATGACTCAGTTGTTGACGGTCGTCATCACAGCGGTCCTCGCTTCGATCGGGACAGCGGGTGTACCGGGAGTCGGACTTGTCATGCTTGCGCTCGTCCTTCAGTCAGTCAACTTACCGGTAGAGGGAATCGCTCTCATTATCGGAGTAGACCGTATTCTTGATATGCTTCGCACATCAGTCAACATCACGGGGGATGCGGCATGTGCGGTTGTCGTTTCGAAATTGGAAGAAAAACATTTACCACCAGTCGACGAAGACTCGTGGGATGAAGCCGGTGCAACCTCTTCATCATCGCTATGATATAGTAAAGGATCATGACGACATGTCATGGTCCTTATTTTGTGAATAGAAAGAGTGATTGTTATGGAATGGGAACTGCTCCCGCTCCCTTTATTTTTGATGATCAGTATTTTACTGAATAGTGTGATTGCGGTCGCCGGTGTCCTCCCTAGTGCTTTTTTGACAGCCGTCAATGTGAGTGTCCTCGGTCTCGTGCCGGGCATCCTCGTATCGATTGTCGGGGAGGCAGTTGGCGCCGTCGTGAGTTTCATCCTTTATCGGAAAGCCCTACACCGTTATGTTTCTCCGAATGGTAGCCGATTCCAACGGCTTCGGGAGTCCGAAGGAGCCGAGGCTTGGTTTCTCGTCCTCGGGATGCGTCTTATGCCATTCGTTCCTTCTGGTCTCGTCACGTTATCGGCGGCGTTCAGTCGCATGACGCTCGCCTCGTTCGCAGTAGCAAGTACGATTGGAAAGATTCCTGCCTTGATTATGGAAGGACTGGCGGTGACGGCAGCGATGCAGTTAACGATTGGATGGCAATTGTTTTTAGTTGGTGTCGTCGCCATGACGTATCTTGTTTGGCGAATGCGTCAAAGGAGTGGCGAGAAAATGTGACAAAACGCTTCGACGAAACGTTTGCCGGTCGTCTTTTTCCGCAACATGGTCCAATCGATTAAAATGGATTCTTCAAAGTCCTTCAGGAATGCCTCGTGCAGTTCTTGAATGGATGTAGTATCGAATTGGGCAATCATCATCTCGTGGTTTAGAAACATACTACGAAAATCGAAGTTGGCTGACCCGACGAGGGCAACTTTGCCATCAATCAGTAGTGTTTTCGCATGGATAAAATGGCGATTGTATTTATAAATTTTGATATTGCGCTTCAACAATTGTTCAAAATAATACTCGGTCGCATGGAAGCTAAACCATTCGTCTCCTTTGCCCGGTACAACGATTCGGACATCGATGCCACTACGACCTGCGACTTCAAGAATGGCCAATAGTTCAGGTGGGGGGACAAGGTATGGGGTGGTGAGCCAAATCGATTCTTTGGCATCCATCAACAGACGCATGAGTCCATCGCGAATCGTGACGTCTTTACCAGGCGATGTGACGAGTAGTTGTGTCGCACCGTTTTGCCCTTTCGGTTCATTCACAAAGTACTGAGAGAGGTGCTCTTCATCTGCGAACAAATCCCATGTTTCATCACTCGTCCCTTGTCCTGCGTATAGCCAGTTCTCGACAAAGAGCTGTTGCAATTCTCGGACGAGCGGACCTTCAAGACGGAGATGGGTGTCACGCCAAAAACCGAGTTTATCATTCTTCCCAAGATATTCATCCCCGACATTCAACCCGCCTGTTAGCGCGATTCGCCCATCCACGACAATCAGTTTTTGATGATTGCGGAAGTTGGCGTTAAACACCAGGTACGGATGCAAAACGGGGTCGAACGCCTGAACGTGGACACGGGACTCCCGTAACGGTTGGATAAACTCTTCCCCGATTTCTTGGCTACCGAGTCCGTCATACAGAAAGCGGACAATGACATTTTCATTCGATTTTTGAATGAGGGCGTCTCTAACTTTTAACGAAATGTCATCCGTCCGAAAGAGGTAGTATTGGATGTGGATATGATCGGTTGCACTGTTGATGGCGTCTAATAATGCATCAAATTTCTGTTCACCGTTGACGAGCAGTTTAGTCGAAGTATGACCATCGGCACCGGATGCGCCTAATTTTTCGAGTGTCCGTGTCAACGGGTAAGACGACACAATATCAGGTGAAGTTTCAATTTTCTCGCTTTCGATTGCTTGCCGTAGCATCCGGATCTCTGATGACGTTCGTTTGAAGCGTCGATGACGGCGTGGCGTACGGCCAAACATGACCCATGCCAAGACACCGATGAATGGAATGAAGAAGACGGTCAGTAACCAGGCGAGCTTCCCTTGAGGTTGTACTTGGTCAAATAGAATTTGCCATCCGACGACGAGCGGTGCGATGATGGCGATTCCAATTAATATAGGAATAAGGACGTCGAGCCAGAACAAGAGACCGATAAGCAAGATGACACTGATCACCATGATGATCAGTTGAATTACGCGACGTTTCAAAGGAAACACCACCTTTCTATATTTCGATGAACGATGAAAACGAGGGGGAATTCCCCCTCGTTTTTTAGTACACGCTGTTCAAAACAGCATTGATTTCATCCGCATAGCGAACGAAGAAGTACACATTCACTGCGAGAGAGAACAAGACGAGGAAGAGACCAAACTGTGCTTTGACCCGATTCCGATTCCAATAGTAGAAGACGGACAAGAGCACTGCCAGTCCTACGAATAGAGCGATGACTTCAACGATTCCCCAGACGATATCCTTGGACAAAAACATGTCGACGATTGTCATGACGACATAAATGAAGACGACAATCCCCATAATCACGACTAAAATAGCTAAAATGATGCTAATCCAATCCGAACTAACTGCGTCAATTAGGTTTTCAATGGCCATTTCATATTCGCTCACAACCGTTCCTCCTTTCGAGAGAGTGCATAACTATTCATCTCTTACCCTTTTTTCAATATCTAAAATCAAGCTTTCGCTGGTGAATGGATGAACGATGGAAGTGGAATTTTTGAAACGATTGCAACGACTGCGAATACATAGAGCCAACTATTCGGAGGGAAAAAGAGAACGAGTAGTACGATAATAGCCAGCGGTTGTCGCATCGCCGTCGCCAGTAAGGCGCTCGTCGTCAAGACGACGGAAAATGTCATATCGATGTCAAACAGTAAACTGAAGAAGTAACCGAGCGTGAATGAAGAAAAAAGAAGAGGATAGATGTGCCCACCACGCCAACCAGTCGCTAAACAGAATGCGGTAAAAAGCAGTTTCAGTACACTAAATAAGAGAAGGGTATAGAGAGGAATCAGTCGCCACTCGTCGATATACTCAAGAATAGTTTCTTCTCCGGAGAAGAGGAGGTCCGGATAAAGAAGAGCCATGATCCCGATTCCGACTCCACCGAGCGTTGTAAGCAATAAGATTGGTATGTTTGAAAAAAGTCGCATCAATGCATGTTCACTCACCAAATAAAGCCAGCCGAGAACCATGCCGCCAAGAACAATCAATAACATCGTCCAATCGATCTGGACACTTTCAATCGCAGGGAACTTAATGATGAACGGGGGACGCTCATCCAATTGGTTCAATAAATAAAACGTCCCAATCCCGGCGAGTGTCGCCAGAAGGTTTAGCATCGGTTGTTTCTTCTGCTCGTTCTCCTCAGCCGCAATCGCACCAAATAGTGGCGCGTTGAAGACAATCCCGAGCACGACGGCATGACCGACTTCTTGTAATTCACCTAACTCTTGACGAACATAGCGGATTCGCTCGGAGAACCATGTCGTGAGTCCGCCGACGATGCCGACGAGCGCGGCCTCAGGACCGAGGCTTGCACCTCCGATGAGAACGAGGAGGGCGGTCAACGTTGTGAATCCAATCAAGCGATAGTCGATACGACCGGTATCTTTTCGTTCTTCCATCACTTCTGGCATGAGACGAGGCATTTGCCCATACCGACGTTGCAACAGACCGATGCTTACACCAGCGATGACCGGTACGAGAAACAGATAAAACGGAATATCAAATTGCTCAGGTACCGTATGCCATACAACGTGAATCCCTTTATAAACGACGGACAAGAAAAGCCAACTTACTAAACCGATGATGATTCCTAGTACGATTGCATAGCCACTGACAATCCATGATTTCATCTACATATCCACCTCTTTCGCTCCCGTCAACCTTCTATAATATGCTATCTCCTGAACATCTCTGAACGAAACCTAAAAGTAGATGAAACAATAAGGAAGTGATCATAAGGGACCGGTAAATGAAAAAACACAGGATGACGACGAAGTCGATTCCTGTGCTTTTGAAAGTGATGACTTATGCGATTTCAATCTTGTATTGATTGGCAGGGGCCGGTTTTCCGAAGAAATATCCTTGCGCTAAATCGAATCCGAGCTCACGACAGACATCTGCCTCTTCCATACGTTCTACTCCTTCAGCAAGAAGGGTGATGCCCATCGAATGGGTTAACGCACGCACTTGTTTGAGGAAAGCGCGTTTTTCAGCGTCTTCATCACAAAACGAGATATAGGAACGGTCAATTTTGACATAGTCCGGTTCGAGCCGCTTCAACATATCGATTGTCGAGAAGCCTGCCCCGACATCGTCTAATGCTACTTTCATCCCTCGCTTTTTATATGTCGAAAACACGTGTTGGAGATGATCCACGTCATGTACCTTCTCCGTCTCCACGACTTCAAAGATAAAGCGGTCCGGGCTGAGGTCATATCGGTCAATGATGTCAAACGTGTGCTGGAGACAATAGTCCGGGTTATAAATGGTCGAAGGTAAGAAGTTGATGAACGTCTTTTGCTGAGGAGCAACGGCTTCAAACGTTGCTTTGATTGCTTCCGCGCGGGCACGTTGATCGAGTTTCGAATGGAGACCGAAACGGTTTGCCGTCCGGAATAGGTCACCAGGTGAAATGTTGGCGCTACTGCGGAGGAGCGCTTCATATCCGAACGTTTCCGTTGAATCGAGGAAGATGATCGGTTGGAGGTGACTCTCGAACGTGCCGTGCTGAATCTGTTCAATGATGTGCCGATGCGCAAGCTGATCTTTTAGTGCTTCGACCTCGAGCGGAGGCGTCTGACTTTTCGAGTTATAATCGACACAGTAAACCGTTCCTTCCGCATGCAGAAGGAGCGTATCGAGTTCTTCAAACGTTTTGTAAGAGTATTCCTTGAATTGCGTGACGAGTGTTCCTTGAGCAATCAAAGGAATTGTTGTGTTACAAGAAGCACAGGGTGACCACATACTATTCCACCTTTCGATTCAGAATTGGTTCAATCAGTATATCGGCAACGTCTCACAAAAAACTCACATTCAAGACCGATTCCGCAAAAAAATCGTGCAAAATGGGTACAGGTTTTGTATACTTCCTATCGTATGATTAAGAAGCGCCTCAAAACGCCACTCGCATACGAACAACTTTTTGAACAGAAAGGGGTTCTATCGATGGACCAAAAATTAAAGTTATGGTTTACGGAGCACCAAACAGAAGATTACGGGATTACGTTCCGTGTAAACCACGTTTATGAGAGCGAACAAACGGAGTTTCAACGACTAGAGATGGTCGAAACGGACGAGTTCGGAACGATGTTGTTACTTGACGGGATGGTCATGACGACGGATAAGGACGAATTCGTCTATCACGAGATGGTCGCACACGTCCCACTCTTTACACACCCGAATCCGAAGCATGTGCTCGTAGTCGGTGGGGGAGATGGCGGTGTCATCCGTGAAATTATGAAACACCCATCAGTAGAAAAAGCAGTTCTCGTGGATATCGACGGGAAAGTCATTGAATATTCGAAGAAATACTTACCAAATATTGCGGGTGAGCTCGATAACCCGCGTGTTGAAGTCATCGTCGGTGACGGATTCATGCATATCGCGAAGTCAGAAAACGAGTACGACGTCATCATGGTCGACTCGACTGAACCGGTCGGACCAGCAGCCAACCTCTTCACAAAAGGTTTCTATGCAGGGATTTCAAAAGCGCTCAAAGAGGATGGCATCTTTGTGGCTCAAACGGATAACCCATGGTTCACACCAGAACTCATCCAAACGGTTCAACGTGACGTGAAGGAAATCTTCCCAATCACGAAGTTGTACACAGCAAACGTACCAACGTACCCGAGTGGCATGTGGACGTTCACGATCGGTTCGAAGAAATACGACCCGGAACAAGTATCAGCTGAGCGGTTCCATGACATCGAAACGAAGTACTATACGCCGAAGCTTCACAATGCAGCGTTCGTTCTTCCGAAATTCGTGGAGGACTTAACAAAATGATTAAGCGTTTCGATGAAGCCTACTCAGGTAAAGTGTTTATCGCCAGCCTCCCAGAGGTGACAGAGGCGAAGACGGTTCTTTACGGGATGCCGATGGACTGGACAGTCAGCTTCCGTCCAGGCTCGCGTTTCGGTCCGAACCGGATTCGTGAAGTATCGATTGGACTCGAGGAATATAGCCCGTATTTAGACGGTGACTTGGCTGATGCCGCGGTGTACGATGCAGGAGATATCCCGCTTCCATTCGGGAACGCACCGAAGTCGCTCGATATGATCGAGGCGTTCGTCAAAGATGTCGTCAAAGCAGGCAAGTTCCCACTCGGCATGGGCGGTGAGCACCTTGTCACATGGCCGATCATCAAAGCGATGCACGACGTTTACGGCAACGACTTTGTCATCCTCCACTTGGATGCGCATACGGACCTTCGAGATGAGTATGAAGGCGAGCCGCTCTCACACTCGACTCCGCTCAAAAAAGCGGCAAACTTGATTGGACCATCGAACTGCTATTCGTTCGGAATCCGTTCAGGGATGAAAGAAGAGTTTGAGTGGGCTCGTGAAGTCGGCTACAACATGCATCAATTTGAAGTGATCGAACCACTCAAACGCGTCTTACCGACACTCGCTGGCAAAAAAGTATACGTCACGATCGACATCGACGTCCTCGACCCGTCAGCGGCACCAGGGACAGGGACGCAAGAAATCGGTGGCATCTCAACGAAAGAATTGCTCGAAGCGGTACATGCCATTGCAAACGCAGACCTCGACATCATCGGTGCAGACCTTGTCGAAGTGTCACCGGCATACGATCAGTCAGATATGACTGCCATCGCAGCAGCTAAGATTCTTCGTGAGATGATGATTGGATTCGTGAAGTAAATGCGGAAAAAGGGTCAGCTGGAAATGGAACTGAGCGCTCGGATTACCCAATGGGAGAAAGAATATTTGGGTCGCGGGTCATTGACGTGTAAGGCAGACCTGCTTCGAGATCTCGCCATCGTCACACTCCAAGGCGTGTTGACGCCGGCCGAGTATGATTTGGCTACCAAGTCTTCAGGTCGCGAGCAATTGAAGAAATATCGCAACAATCTCGTCGAATCAGGGCGGAGTCAACTCGAAACGATTGTCGGACAAGTACTCGGTCGTTCGATTGTCTCGCTCCATACGGACATCAGTACGAAAACAGGGGAGCGTCTCATCGTGTTTCGTCTAGATGCCCCTTGGGATCAAACCGATTGACAATGAAACGCCACCTTCTTAAAATGAAAGGCAGAGACGTATAGAGAATCGACTGGACGAGTCAAGATGAAGCGTGCTTTCGAAATCTTGTTACGGAGCTACTGACCAATTCAATAAACCGACAGTTGTCGGCCTGACGGAGCGATTATTCGAGCCGTCGGCATACAGCGCACGCCTTCTTTAGGTGTGCGCTTTTTTGTCGCCAAGGAGGAAGATGTATGGAATTGTTTTTATTTTTATTGACGAGCGCCCCGGTACTACTGTTTGTGACGGGCGTTATCGCCGCAGTCGGAAAATCAAACTTAAAGATCCCGGATTCATTGAGTACGACGCTCAATATTTACTTACTGCTTGCTATCGGACTGAAGGGAGGTATGGGACTCGCCTCGGTATCTTTTGAAGACATCGCATTACCGCTGACCGTGACGCTGTTGATTGGGATTTTGCTACCGCTTCTCGCATTCTATGTCGGAGGAATGTTCAAATTCTCATTCCCTGAGCGAATTGCCATGGCTGCGACGTTCGGCTCGGTGTCACTCGTCACCTATGTAGCAGCATCGACACAGCTCGAGCGTCTCGGGATTGCGTACGAGCCGTTCATGACAACACTAGTCGTCGTCCTTGAAATTCCCGGCCTGATTGTGGCGTTACTGCTGTATAATCAGACACACGTGATGGGAATCACGGCTACGTCAGGGAAGGCGAACTCTCTATCGGTGTTGCGGGAGAGTTTGTTCTCGAAAAGTATCCTCTTGATGTTTGCAGGTCTGATTGTTGGACTGGTGACACCAGACGCCACACCGCTCAAACCATTTTTCGTCGACTTGTTCCCGGGCGTTTTACTCTTATTCTTACTAGGTCTAGGAATGAAAGTCGGACAGCAGTTGAAAACGGTCCCGTCATATGGACTAAAATTTATGATGATGGGGATGGTGTTTCCGTTAGTCGGAGCACTTGTCGGCTTTATTGCAGCGGGGATTGCCAATTTATCTGACGGCGGAACAATCCTCTTGATGACACTCGCAGCGAGTGGGTCGTATATCGCCGCTCCCGCCATGTTACAAGCCTCGGTCCCAGAAGCGAAACCATCATTTTATTTGACCCTTTCGCTAGCTGTCACGTTCCCGTTCAACCTGTTAGTTGGAATCCCGCTATACATTGCGATCGTCACATGAAAAAAGCGTCGACTCGAAAAGAGTCGGCGCTTTTTGTATGAGTTCATCTGTATGGATTACTGTTTTACTTTTTGTTCCTCCATACATTTTAAAGCAGCCGTCCAGCTTCCGAATAAGGCATTGATTGTCGATGTACTTGGAACATTTCGACCTTCGGCCCATTTCCGGTAGTGGAGGATACTAAAATGTGGTAGCTCTGTTTTGGCTAACTGCAAGGCATCAATGACATCTTCCTCATCCCATTTACGTTTCGGAGGAGCGATATCCAAGACAAATAGCGCATAGCTCCATGATCCGTATTTGCGAGCGATCGTCGCTACCGTCGGATAGCCTTTTTCCTGTGCCCAAACGGCGTAATGTTGGGACGTGAGACGCTCTAACTTTTCGGAGGCTTCAATCAAGGCTTGAATGATCCGTTCTTCATTGTTCCGTACCGTTGTCGTTTGAAGCTTGGCTTCACGTAACGCATTCGACCACGAACCGAACCGGCTGCTGATCAGCGTCAAAGAAGGGGCTTGCGAGATTTTTGCCCAGGCACGATACGTTTGGCTCGTGAAGAGTTCAAGTTCTTCTGAGGCCTCAATCAGTGCGGTCAAAATATCTTCATCTGAATAATAACGATACAACATCTTAATCTCCGCCGCTTGAACGGCTTCCCGCCAAGAACCAAATTTGTAAATCACGGTCGATAGGGAGGGGACGTCTTTGTTTCGGGCCCATAGTGTGTACTGTTTTGTGTCAAATTCTTCAAGTTCATTCGCTGCTTGTCTTAGGCATGAGAGGATCTGTTGCTCTGTCCATCGTTTCATCGTGATGTCTCTCCTTTTCAGAAGCAAGTCGTGGCTTCAAAGGTCATGGTGTGGTTAAACAATGGTGGTCCTGAAGGAAAGCTAGAATATGTGTCCGGTGACGAGATATGAAAAGGGAGGAACCTGAATCGATTGACTACTTTGGGAGAATGCAACATTCGCAAAATCTCAAAGTGAAAATAATCCAAATGTCCTACCTTCTACTTCCCATAATACCCATATAAATTAAAAATATTCACAAAAGAAAGTAAAAACTCATTACACATTTGTTAAACCGTTTCATGACGAAATGTCATTCGTATCAAAAAGCTATTCTTTTCTTTTGGATTGTGAATCTTGAACGGGTACTTATCTAGCATCAACTCGAAGCTGATTGGGATGGAAGGTGGTGAAAGGATGAGTACTCCAACTGTTCGGTCTCCCATTGATCGAAAAAATGCGCTCTTGATGTTACTCGATATCACGATTGCAGGGCTCGCGATTTTCGTGACGTTTGACCTATTCTTTGCAAATGATCCGACGGTAACATCTGACCCGCTAGATTTGATCACGATCCTCGGATTGAAGACGCTCGTTCTTCTCATTTTAGGATGGGTGACTCGGGTATACCGAATCGACTGGCGATACGGATCGATGCGTGAATTGCAATTACTGGCGATTGTGTTGGTCATGAGTGACACGTTCGTCTTATTCGCATCATACGTATTATTGGATGGCTTTTCCTATCAAGCAATTTTTATTCAAAGCTTACTCGCATTTAACGGAATGTTATTTATCCGACTCGTCGCTAGGACACGATCGTTTTTCCGATTTCACGCACCGGTGTCGAATGGAAAAGCTACCTTGGTTATCGGTGGTGGGGAATCGGGTCAAAAAATCATTAAAGAACTGAAAGAGCATCGAACGAATGTGCTGCATGTGGTTGGGGTGTTGGATGATAATCCATTGCTTCACCGTCTCTACATTCACGGGACACCGGTCATCGGTTCAATCGATTTATTAGAACGCAAAATTGAAGAGCTGAATATCGAAGTGGTTGTGTTGGCCATTCCTTCTCTTCCATACGGAAATCGAGTACAACTTTTGAAACGAATTGAGAAGACAGGCGTCGAATCCCATGCACTGCCAATGCTTGCGGAACTCGCATCCGGAAAAGTCTCATTAAATGAGATTCGAGAAGTGGCCATCGAAGATTTGCTCGGCCGTGAACCGGTTCAGCTCGATGTTTCGGAGATTTCTCAAACGTTGAGTGGATTAACCATTTTCATCTCCGGTGCAGGAGGCTCGATTGGTTCAGAGCTTTGCCGTCAATTGATGAAATTCAATCCTGGCAAACTCATCCTGTTTGGACATGGCGAGAATAGCATATATGCAATCGATCGCGAACTCCGCTTACTCGGGTCTGATACAGAGATTTGTCCCGTCATCGGTGACGTCCAAGACCGGGCGCGGGTGATGGAAGTGTTTGATCAGTATCGACCGGACGTTGTCTATCATGCGGCAGCTCACAAGCACGTTCCGCTCATGGAAGACAATCCGAGAGAAGCAGTGAAAAACAATATTTACGGAACGAAGAATATGGTCGAAGCCGCCGATTTCTTTGAAGTGAAGCGGTTCGTCATGATCTCTACGGATAAGGCGGTCAATCCGACGAACGTGATGGGTGCCACGAAACGAGTAGCAGAAATGATTGTCCAACAGCAGGCTCGCCACAGCAAAACGACATTCTCGGTCGTTCGTTTCGGCAACGTCTTAGGAAGTCGTGGCTCCGTCGTTCCGCTCTTTAAAGAACAAATTCAACGGGGCGGACCCATTACGGTGACGCATCCAGAGATGACCCGATACTTTATGACCATCCCGGAAGCGAGTCGCCTCGTCATTCAAGCAAGCGTGCGCGCAAATGGGGGCGAAGTGTTCGTACTAGATATGGGGAATCCCGTCAAAATTGTGGACTTGGCGAAACGGATGATTACACTGAGCGGTTTCACCCTCGAACAAATCCCGATTCATTTCAGTGGCATTCGTCCTGGTGAGAAGCTGTTCGAAGAACTGCTCGCAACGAGCGAACATACGAATCAAGTATATGAAAAGATTTTCGTCGGTTGTACAAGACCCTTTAAATCGGTTGATCCGATTTTGAAAACGATTGAATATCTACTCGATCAATCGAATGGACTCACTTCTTTCTTGTTGTTTGTCGCAAACAACGAACTGCCAGAAGAAGTGATGGAAAGTATTTTTGCGCCACAAATCGAACCGGTACGCATGCGAGTCAACGAGTCAACGCAAAGGAGGAAGTCGTTATGAAAAAAACAGTTCTCGTGACCGGAGTGGCCGGGTTCATTGGTTTTCATCTAGCTCGACGGTTGCTAAAAGAAGGACATCATGTCATCGGGATCGATGTGGTCAATGATTATTACGATCCGAGATTAAAAGAATCAAGACTTCATGTGTTGACGCATCCTCGTTTCAAACTCTATCGTGATGCCCTCGAAAATAAGATGGCAATCACGCGTGTCTTCGAAAAAAACCAACCCCAAGTCGTGGTCAATTTGGCGGCTCAGGCCGGTGTGCGCTACAGTCTAGAAAATCCAGATGCTTATATTCAATCCAATATCGTTGGTTTCTTGAACATCTTGGAGGCTTGTCGCTTCTATCCAGTAGAGCAATTGATTTATGCCTCATCTAGCTCGGTTTACGGATCAAATCAGGCGATGCCATTTTCCGAACAACACCCGGTCGATCATCCGCTATCCTTGTATGCGGCTTCGAAGAAGGCGAATGAGTTGATGGCTCATACGTACAGCCATTTGTTCGGTCTAAAAACGACGGGGTTGCGATTCTTTAGCGTCTATGGGCCATGGGGGCGTCCCGATATGGCACTTTACAAATTTACGGAGGCGATTTTAAAAGGCGAACCAATCGATGTATACAACTATGGTGAGATGGAACGAGATTTCACATACATCGACGACATCATCGAGTCGATTGTCCGACTTATGGATATCGCACCGTTGGCAGATGAGGAGTTTGACTATGAACATCCTCTACCTGACCGGAGTGACGTTCCGTTTCGTGTCTATAACATTGGAAATCAGCAACCGGTATCCTTGATGGACTTTATTCGGACGATCGAAGAGCGAGTCGGGAAAAAGGCCATCCTCCGCTTGTTACCACTTCAGGCGGGAGATGTACCCGCGAGTTTTGCCGATTCCTCCTCTTTGTATGAATCGATTGACTTTCAACCACAGACGTCGATTCGCGATGGCGTAAACGCGTTTATCGACTGGTACATCGCCTATCATCAAGTGTTGAAGGAGGGCATCGAGTAATGGGGATTTTACAGGATCGGATTTATGCACACTCACCGATTCGCCTCCAAAATTGGCTGGTTTCCTTATATGGAATCAAGTTATATCGGGAGCGATACGGTCAGTATTATGAGCAGGAATTGGAGCGACTGAGACGTGCTCCAAATGAAGCGTCACCTGATGCAAAACTCAATCATTTGAATCAATTCCTACAGTTTTGTAATCAACACAACGTGTACTATCAGCGACTCTTCAAAAAACACGGGGTTACCTTACCCTTAAAGAGCTTAGAAGACTTTAAGCGGATTCCCCCTTTGGAGAAAGAGACGCTTCGAACGGATGAGACCATCTTTTCTAACCTTCATGCCCCGATCATCGGCATGACGGGCGGGACGACGGGTAAATCGATTCAGGTTCGTTTCACCGAATACGATTATCAAATGCGAATGGCGCATCTCGATTTTTTTAAAGAACAACATGGTTTTCGCCGTGGGATGAAGCGAGCTAGTTTTACAGGACGGATGATTTGTCCAGGTAATCAAAAGAATGCGGTGTATTGGCGGTATAATGCCCCGATGAAGCAAATGCTCTACTCGGTCGTGCATTCGAATCCGACGACGATTCCACACTACATCGATTCGTTGAACGAATTTCAACCGGCCGCACTCGACGGTTCACCTTCCGATATGATTGAAATCGCAAAATATTTGAAAACCCATCAAAAGACATTATCGTTCCGACCGGTGGCTTTATTTCCGACCTCGGAGACGCTCACACCATCCGGACGCTTGTTGTTAGAAGAGATGTTCCAAGCGCCGGTTTACGATCAATATGCTTCTTCGGAAGGGGCTCCTATCGTTACGGAGTGTGAGTGCGGGAAGATGCACTTACGCCCTGAGATGGGAATCATCGAGACGGATGCATTTGGAGAGGCGCTCGTCACCAGTTTCACGACGCACGGAACACCGCTGATTCGCTACCGCATTGGCGATCGGATGACCCTCAGTGAAGCGATGTGTCCATGTGGTCGACAGGACACCATTATCGAGTCAATCGATGGTCGTCAAATGAACTATGTTGAGACGCCGGAAGGCTATAAGGTGTTTGAAGGAGATTTGACCGCAGCGGTCGGCGTACTACCGAACTCTATTATTCAAATTCAAGTGTTGCAACACAAAATAGACGAAATTGAGATGCTGTACGTGAAGGATGAAGCACGATTTGAGCCTGAACATGAAATCGCGCTCCAAAAAGAAGTCGAGCGTCTGTTTACTTCACGAATGAAAGTTCTTTTACGAGATGTGAAAAGCATCAAGAAAGAAAAGAACGGAAAAGTCCGAGTCGTGAAACGACTCTACACTTAGCGAGAGGAGACTACACCATGGCAGGGTTTGCGCTTCGTGATTTATACATGAAATCACCGATTCGATTACAACAATGGATGACGACATTGTATGGAATGAAACTATGGCAAGAACGGTATGGACGCACATATGAGCGTGAGTTAGTCGTTTTAGCCAATCGTCCCAAAGATGGGGCAGTCGTTGCAGCCGATCAATTGAAGCGACTCAATGCGTTTCTCGAATTTTGTGCGACGCACAATGCATATTATCAAAAACTGTTTGAAGAAAACGAGATTGTTCTTCCCCTTCAATCGATGGAAGAGTTGAAGCGCATCCCGATCCTCGAAAAAGAAACAGTTAGGAAAAATCCGGACATCCATTCTAACATCAAAACAGATATTCTTGGTCGAACCGGTGGAACGACAGGGACGTCCTTGCAAGTCCATTTCACGAAAGAAGACTATCAAAGACGTATGGCCCACGTTGACTTTTTCAAAGCGCAACACGGGTTTACCAGAGGAATGAAACGAGCGAGTTTCACAGGACGGAAAATTTGTAATCCGAATCAAGAAAAACCTGTATTTTGGCGCTACAATCGACCGCTCAATCAGATGCTGTTCTCGCTCTATCATGTCAATCCTCAGACTATCCCTCATTACATCGACGCATTAAATCGATTCAAACCAATTGTATTAGACAGTGCACCGTCTGCCATGATTGAAATCGCAAAATACATCAAAGAGAATCAGATTCCACTTGAATTTCAATTAATGGCTATTTTTCCGACAGCCGAAACGATTACGCCTCAAGGAAGAGCCATCTTAGAAGAGGCGTTTAATGCCCCGGTCTTTGATCAGTACGCGTCTTCTGAGGGGGCACCGATTTTAACGGAATGTACCCATGGGAATATGCATCTCCACCACGAAACAGGCGTGATCGAGTCGTATGGGGATCACGAAGAAATTTTAGTGACGAGTTTTACGACCCATGGGACACCGCTCGTCCGTTACCGGATTGGCGATCGGATGAAAATTGGAGAGGGGACATGTGCTTGTGGACAGGGAGGAACGTTCGTCACTTCCATTGAGGGACGCGAAAGCAATTATGTACTCACTCCAAACAAACAAAAAATCTATGAAGGGGATTTGACGACCGTTGTCCGAGTATTACCCAACTCGGTTATCCAAACGCAGTATCGGCAACATGATTTGTATCATATCGAACTAAAATACGTCCCGGATCTGGAACGCTTCAAGCCAGAACATGAAGAGATTATGAGGAGCGAGTTGGAACTACTGTTCGGTAAAGAGGTCATGATTACGTTGACCCCCGTGCAATCAATTCCTCGGGGACCGAATGGAAAAGTCATTGTGATTGATAAAACCGCATAATTCCGAATCTCAGGAGGCAGATGGACATGGATAAACTCATCTCAGAATCACGTACAACACGAAAAACCATTGCCAATCGTCACGTAGCTGTAGTCGGATTAGGATATGTCGGACTCCCTGTCGCTGTTGCGCTAGGTGGCGTAGGAGACGTCATCGGAGTAGACATCAATGAAACGCGTATCAATGAGCTTACCCTTCATCTCGACAGCACGCGAGAAGTTGAATCAGTAGACCTTGAGCAAGCAGCGGTCTTATATACGACGGATGTCGCCAAACTTGAAGAGGCGGATTTCATTATCGTGGCTGTGCCGACACCCATCAATGATCAAAATCAACCAGATCTAGGACCGATTTGTAGCGCGACTCGTGCTGTTGGAGCGCATTTGCGACCGGGCACGATTGTCGTATACGAATCTACGGTCTATCCGGGACTGACAGAGGAAGAGTGTATCCCATTACTTGAAAAAACATCGGGTCTCCGGGCCGGGATTGATTTTAAAGTCGGCTACTCTCCAGAACGAATTAATCCAGGCGACCGTGAGCATACATTCCGCACAATCAAAAAAGTCGTAGCTGCCGAGGATGAAGAAACACTCGATGTGGTAGCGGCTGTTTATGAGACGGTAGTCGATGCCGGCGTTCATCGTGCTTCCTCGATTAAAGTGGCTGAGGCGGCCAAAGTGATCGAGAATACACAGCGAGATTTGAACATCGCGTTGATGAATGAATTGGCCATCATCTTCGATCGCATGAACATCGATACGCTCGAGGTGTTAGAGGCTGCCGGGACGAAATGGAACTTCCTAAACTTCCGACCAGGTCTAGTCGGTGGACATTGTATCGGCGTCGACCCATTCTATTTGACGATGAAGTCTGAAATGCTCGGTTATCATCCGGAAGTGATTTTAGCAGGTCGTCGAATCAACGAGACGATGGGACGTTTCGTCGCCACATCATTGATAAAAACGATGATTAGTCAAAACATGGCCATTCTCGGATCGCGCGTAACGGTCCTCGGGATGTCCTTCAAAGAGAACGTCAGTGATATCCGAAATTCGAAAGTGGCTTCCTTGATTCGAGAGGTCGAGGAGTTCGGCTTAGAAGTGCAAGTGTGTGACCCGCTCGTCGATCCGGAAGAGGTACGACGAGAGTATGGAATCGATGTCAAATCATACTGTGACTTAAAACCAGCGGATGTCGTCATCTATGCCGTGTCTCACGATGAATTCGTTCAAGAGGGTTGGACGATTGCGAAACGCCAGCTGAAGTTAGGTCGTGGCATCGTCATTGACTTGAAAGGCATGCTCGATCGCGCGATGAAGCCGGAGGAGGTGCACTTATGGCGCCTTTAAAGATTCTCCAGTTCTGCGCTGTCGATATGACAGCGGATGTGTTGCTACGTCCTCTCATTGAGTCGCTGAAGGCGGAAGGACACGAAGTCGACGTCGCGTGTGCTTACGGTGATCGGACGGATCGTCTTCGGGACGAAGGATGGGTCATTCATACGTTGCCAATCGATCGAAAGTTTAGCCCGAAGCGTAATCTACAGACCATTCAAGAGTTGGTGAGGTTATTGCGCCGCGAAAAATATGATGCCATTCACGTCCACACCCCGGTGGCCGCAGCGTTAGGAAGAGTTGCGGCCCGCATTGCCAGGACACCACATATTCTCTATACCGCACATGGATTTTACTTCCACGAACGAATGGGTCGAATCGCATACGAACTCGTCTTCTGGTTAGAGAAATCACTCGCGGCATTAGCGACCGATTGGTTGTTGCTCCAAAGCGAGGAAGATTACTCACTCGCTAAAACAAGACATTTCAAAGAGGACGAACGATTGATGCATCTCGGAAACGGGATTGATTTAAATCGATTTTATCCGACAGAGAAACACATTTCCCCAGAACATTTAAAGTTCTTGTTTGTCGGAAGGCTCGTTCAAGAAAAAGGAATCCTAGATTTACTTCAGGCGTTCGATGAACTGACGAAACGCTATCCGAACGCGACGTTGACGATTGCTGGAGAGTTGATGACGAGTGAACGTGATCAAGAGACGGCGAAACAAGTCGAGGCGCATTTAGCCCAAAATCCACAGATTCATTACGCCGGATTCGTTCGGGATACCCCCTCTTTATTTGCAGCACACGACGTCTTTTTACTTCCCTCTTATCGTGAAGGATTGCCACGCTCTATTCTTGAAGCCATGGCGTCCGGATTACCTGTCATCGCTACCGATATCCGTGGCTGTCGAGAAGAAGTCACGGATGGGGAAACCGGCTTTCTCGTTCCGGTCGGTCGACCTGAGGCACTGACCTTGGCGATGCGCTGGTTCATTGAACATCCTGAACAGTGTTATTCATTCGGGCAACGTGGTCGCGAAGTGGTCGAAGAAAAATTTGACGAAACGAAAATTTTAAGTCGTCAACTTCACCTGTTCGCACAAATTAGTAGCCGTGAAGTGGGATGAACCGATACGTCAATCACGTAAGGGGGAGGCGACATGGGAAAGCAACAACTGATTGATCACTTACAAGAGGCTTCTTCGGACGGTCGCCTCACCATCTACATGTATCAGAAATGGCAAAAGATTCACGGCGGGGCAACCGTGGTGGAATTATTGGAAATGTACGGATCATGGTCGAATGTACTGCGTTTGGCTGGGTTGGAACAGCAAACGCCACGGTTCACAAAAAAAGAAATGATTCAAATGCTTCGTGAAGCGGCGAAAGAGCATGATTCATTCAATAGTGCCGATTATCGAAAGTGGGCCATGACCAATGATGCACCGACGTTGACAGAGGTCGTCATTCAGTTCGGATCGTGGAAAGTGGCACTGATTGAGGCGAATTTGAAGAGTATCATCTCGTTCGATCAAAAATGTGAAATCATCCAATCGTTACTTGATGCCAATGAAGAGCTTCATCCATTAACGTCGACCGCTTATGCCAAATGGGCCAAGCAGAACCAACGTCCGAGTATCACGAAAGTGGTGAGGCGTTTCGGGTCTTGGTCCCAAGCATTAGACGAGATTGGCATCTCAACGCGAGAGCTGTTCACGGAGAAGCAAATGATGGACGCGCTACACGAGGCAGATGAACATTTGACCGCTCTCTCACCATGGGGTTATGAAGTGTGGCAAAAAGAAAAGGGCAATCGTCCGACATTAAAAGACATTCAACAAATGTTTGGTTCATTTGATGTGGCGGTCCGAGAGATGCGTCAAACCGCAAACCAAAGTGGAGGGAGATGAGAAAATGCGAGTTGTACTCTGCACGGGCGACCACTGGAGTTCAACACTTGTCTATCAAGCGATACGGGATTTAGGCGTCACACATGTGATCATGGAAGATGGTCCGACACCGACTCATGTCAACACGTGGAAAGAACTTCTGACACAATCGTACATTTCCTTCCTGACTCCCATAATGCGGCGGTTCAGTCGAGAACGAATCGCGGAGTTGCAGTCGCGGTATGCTTTCTGTGACGATTCGATTCCGGAACAGCGTATGACGCGTGTCGTTTCCTTACAAGATAAAAAAGCGGAACATACGATTCGACACCTGCAACCGGACGTCATCATCATGTACGAAGTTGCGGAAATGAACGAACGATTGTTACAAGAAATGAACTGTCCCATCTTAACCATCACCCCATCGATGGCAGTGGGACAACGAGAAGCATATTGGGGATTCCATAACCACACATCGAGAAAAGAAGTTCGACTTTGCCAGTGGACGAAGAAAGGATGGACCCCACTAACGAGTGAAGTAATCTATACAGGTGGAACGGACAACTTCTCGACCTTCCCTTATATTTATTTGGCGACGAGTCTCCCGATGTTACAAAAACATCTTCAAATAGGACCGCAAGAAGACACCGAGCGACGAAAAAAAGTCCAAGCCTGAGGCTTGGACTTAACTGTTAGCGATACAATAGTATTGGATGGCCTCGTTATAATACGCAGCGAGCCCCGGCTCGAAGCGATCATAAAATGCGGTGAATCGTTCATCCGTCACATACATCTGTCCGAGTCCACTGAACATATCGAGTGAACAGTCGTAAAAGTGTGTGTCGATGAACAGATGATTGTCTTTCACAATCGATTGAACTCGGTCGTCATCGATTGCGATTTGTGAACGAAATAAATCAACGAGTGGCGCAATCAAATCGAGTTGCATTTGATTGATGCGTTCCCAGTCCGCTTTCGATCGCTTCTGCGCACGTTCTTGTGCTGTCTTGTAAGCTGAAGTCTCTCCCCAACGTTCCTGCACTTCCTCTTGATGTTTCGCCTCGTGAGCTTGAATCTCCTCATAAGATAATCCATCAAATAATGACTTGTCATCCATTGGAATCCCTCCTTTGAGTGAGGTGAGGGTCGCTTCTGCCGTCTCGGCAAGCTGAGCGAAATAGGCTGCTTTCTGTCGCAACGCCTCGATATGTCCACTCAACACATCAATCCGGTTGAACGTCGTTGAATCAAGCAATTCTCCGATTTGATCGAGAGGAACATCGAGCGTGCGATAGAGTAAGATGAGTTGCAACCGTTCCGCATCGCGCGAAGAATAACGCCGATAGCCGTTGGCGTCACGGTTCGCAATGAGAAGACCGATTGCGTCATAATGTCGAAGCGTTCGCGTTGTCGTTCCAGCGAGTGACGCAAGTTGTTGAATCGAATACATCCCTTCACCTCCTTAGTCAAAGCGTAAAGGTTGACGTCACGTCAAGGTCAAGCCTTTTTTTCAAACAGTGAGAATCCATTTCGTTCGCCGATATAGTGGAAACCGAACCGAGGATAGTAGTTATTTAAGAAGGCGTTATCGGCAACACAGTCCAATCGAATGGTCGAAGACGTGTTTGCTAAGGCATGCTGCATCAAACGTTCCCCGATGCGTTCACCTTTTGCACTCGAGTCCGTGACGAGTCGATGCAAGTAGACGGCACCGTCCGGGTCGTCCCATAGATTATGGTCCCAGTCAGTCGGAGGAATCAGGCTGACGGCACCGACGATTTGCTGATCTCGTTCGTAGACAAACACCGTCCCGTTTGTCAAATCGTGACGGACATAGTCGGAACGACTCGGCTCTAAATATTTGACCCATTGCGACTTTCCGGCTACTTGGAACTCTTTTGCTTTCTTTAAAATCAATTGATCGACTGCTGAAAAATCCTCCATTGTGGCAAATCGAAACATGATGAAGCACCTCGCTTTCATTTCTTTTCAAAATCGTGTAGGGTACACGTTGAGTATGCTGATGAAACATCTTTGTATCATCGAATGTTTTTTGGTAAGATAAATTTATTGCATCGTGCAAACGATTGCGCTAATGATATAAAGTTCACAGCACGAATAAGATAAGTATAAATGATGAGCAGTGAGTTTTGGGATAAGGAGTATCTAGATCACATGCAACTTTTACAACGAGAACAACAAACACAAACGCTTAAACGCAACTGGTGGAAAGAAGCCGTCGCCTATCAAATTTATCCGCGTAGCTTTTATGACGCGAACGGGGACGGAATTGGAGACATTCAAGGAATCATTGATAAGCTCGACTATTTGAAAGACCTCGGTATTGATGTTATCTGGATTTGCCCGATGTATAAATCGCCAAACGATGATAACGGTTATGACATTAGTGACTATCAAGATATCATGGACGAGTTCGGTACGATGGAAGACTTCGACCGCTTATTGGACGAAGTGCATCAGCGCGGTATGAAGCTGTTGCTCGACCTCGTCGTCAACCATACGTCGGATGAGCACCCTTGGTTCATTGAATCGAAGAGCTCAAAAGACAATCCGAAGCGCGACTGGTATATCTGGCGCGACGGAAAACCGGACGGGTCGAAGCCGAATAACTGGGAATCGATCTTTGGTGGCTCGGCTTGGGAATTCGATGAAACGACGGAGCAATACTACTTGCATGTCTTCTCGAAGAAACAGCCGGACCTCAATTGGGAAAATCCTGAGATGCGTACAGCGGTATACGATATGATCAACTGGTGGCTCGAAAAAGGGATCGACGGATTCCGTGTCGATGCAATCAGCCATATTCGCAAGAATCCGACGTTCGCCGACTTGCCAAACCCGAACGACCTCGACTTTGTACCGTCGTTCGAGATGCACATGAACGTGGACGGAATTCACGACTATTTAGAAGAGCTTCGTGACGAGACGTTCAATAAACATGACATCATGACGGTCGGTGAAGCGAACGGCGTCTCACCTGACGATGCCCATCTATGGGTCGGTGAAAAGGAAGGGAAGATGAACATGGTCTTCCAATTCGAACACATGGACCTTTGGAGTGAAGATGCCGATTCGAAACTCGATGTCGTTCACTTGAAGAACGTGTTGACGAAATGGCAAAAAGGACTTGAGGCCGATGGATGGAACGCCCTTTACGTCGAAAACCATGACCAGACGCGTACGGTCTCGAAATGGGGAGACGATGAGCGTTACTGGAAAGAAAGCGCGAAGTCGATTGCGATGATGTACTTCCTCATGCAAGGGACGCCGTTTATCTATCAAGGTCAAGAAATCGGGATGACGAACGTCAAATTCGATTCGATCGATCAATATGATGACATCGCGACACGCAACCGCTACTATATTGGTGTCGAGCAAGGGAAGAGTCATGACGAGATGATGCGCATCACGTGGAACTCGTCACGCGACAACACGCGGACACCGATGCAGTGGAGTGATGCCCCGAACGCCGGATTCACGTTCGCAGAGCAGCCATGGGTCGGCATCAACCCGAACTATACGGATATCAACGTCGAATCACAGCTTGAAGATGAGGACTCAATCTTTAACTTCTATAAAGAGATGATTCAACTTCGTAAAGATAATGAGACGTTTGTTTACGGGGCGTATGATGTCGTCTTGCCGGAACACCCGGAAGTCTATGCGTATACGCGTACGCTCGGTGACACGCAGTACCTCGTCGTCACGAACTTGACGGCGAAAGAGACGATGTTTGATATGGATCAGACACTTCGTGCGCAAGATGTCGTCTTGAGCAACATGCCGGTTGAAGGCGATGCGGAATCATCGCTCCTTCACTTGAAACCGTTCGAAGGTCGCGTGTATAAAATTAGCTAATCTTTCATGTTTGAAGACCGTAGGCGAGAAGTCGACTACGGTCTTTTTAATATGAATAAAGGGGATGCACGGGGATGATGAGAATGCTTTAGAAAAGATTCAATAAGGAGGGAAACAAATGAAACTACTATTGACGTCCGCTGGCGTTAAAAACGAGAGCATCAAGCAGGCACTTTTGGAATTATTGGGCAAGCCGATTGAAGAGTGTAATGCACTCTGTATCCCAACAGCCATTTATGCGTTGAACGGGGGAACGAAACACGCATGGAACTTTTTCAACGGAGATTTCTCGACGCCGATGTGTGAGTTGGGCTGGAAGTCGGTTGGGGTGCTTGAACTGAGCGCACTCCCGAGTATCGATGAGTCGGTGTGGAGACCGGCGTTTGATAAGGCAGACGTATTATTGGTGAATGGGGGCGATCCGCTCTTTCTCTACCATTGGATGAAACAGTCCGGGGTAGCCTCGCTGCTCCCGTCCTGGAAAGGCGTCTACGTCGGATTGAGTGCAGGTAGCATGGTGATGACACCACGAATTGGAGAAGCGTTTGTCGGATGGCGCGCATCCGACGAGCAGAGTGATGATACATTAGGGTTTGTCGACTTCTCGATTTTTCCTCATCTCGACCACGAAATGTTACCGGAGAACACGTCACGAGATGCTGCAGAATGGGCGGAGACATTACAGTCGCCGGCCTATGCGATTGACGACGAGACCGCGATTCGTGTAAACGAAGGGAAGATCGATGTGATTTCGGAAGGAAAGTGGAAGAAGTTTTTCTGACTGTATAAAAGTAATAGGGAGGAGACAGGAGAGATTGAATCCATTTACGTATCATCGAAAAACAAATCGAATCATCGTACGACCGTTAGAGAAACGAGATTATGACACATGGTTAAGCGGCTTTACAAATCGTCTCGTTTCACAACATGTATATGACCCAGGGAAATTAGATATGAGCGACTGTACGTCCGTTTGGTTCGGTCAGCTAGTCGACACACACCAATCACTCGCACATGAAGACCGTGCGCATGTCTTTGGGATTTTCCGGCTTGAAGATGGGATACATCTCGGCATGGTGGATTTCTCGACATTGGCGCGAGATGGATTTCATTGGGGTCGGGTCGGGTATACCATCCATAACCAACATTGGCAAAACGGATATGGCACAGAGGCGGTCGATTTAGCGATGCGCATCGCCTTTGACGACTTAAATTTTCAACGGGTCGAGGCACACATCAATCTCGACAATGAGGCATCCGTTCGTCTCGCAGAGCGCGTCGGCATGTCGTATGAATGCACGAGAGAGGGATTTATTTTTGAGAATGATGAGTGGGTAGACCATCTCGTCTATGTGAAAACGAAGCACCGTCGATAGAACGACTCCTACCACATATGGTACGATGAGTTGACGGAAAGGGGGATGAGCATGGCGATTGAACCACTTCGCGTGCGTGTCCAGCAAACAACACGGATGAGTGACATTCCGGAGCCGATCGAACTATCGGCTGACGGCGTATACTATCCATTGAAGACTGGCTTTATTTTAATGTTTGACCAACAACAAGAGGACGGAACTGTCCCGACGACAATCAAGTACACGCCGGAACGATTGGCGCTCATCTGCAAAGGACCGATCGAGATGAACCATTCCTTCATCGAAGGTCGCTTCACGCAAAGCTTATATAAGAATGCCTATATGTCGATGACGATGGCGACGACGACATCGCGACTCGATGTGTCTGAAGAGTCATGTACGTTCGTATATGAATTATCCATGAATGAAGAAAACGTGGGTATATACGAAGTACATGTCACATGGACATTTGAAGGAGGAGAGAGCGTATGAACTTCACAGAACGCGTAAATAAGATTGAAGAGATGTTGAACGAAGACTGGTTCGAGATGCTCGAAACGAATGAAGAAGAGTATGAAGAGTGGCGCGGTCGCCTTGAAGACCATGCTGAACAAGTCATCATGCATTATGACCAAGAAAACGGAGTCGATATCGATTCAATCGATAAATTGCTTCAACTGAACGATGAGTTCCCGCTCCTTTACGGGGAAGACACCGTTCGCCTGTACATCGCACTTATTGAGGCGCGGTCAGAAGACAAAGCGGTCTACGATCGGTACGTCGATTATTTGGCAGCCATCAGTGATGCATCGCATGAACAGTTTTTACATTTCCATACGCTCGTCGAAGCAGGTCGGTTGGAAGAAGCGAGACAACTCGCGCCACATATGCCACAACGGCTCGGACTCGAAGAGTAAGCATGTCAAAAGTGTCATCTGAACAGGATGGCACTTTTTTTCATGCCTGAAAGGGGACACACTTCGACGAGAACGTCCATTTTATTTCGAAGGTATCTTCTCTAAGATGAAGGAACAAGGAAATCAAACAGAGAACGCGAATGGAAATGGTTAAAGGGGGAAATGTGATGTTAAGACTAATCAAAACATCTGTCGAACAAAAAGAACAGATTCTCGCATTTTTACAAGAATGGTACGAACGTGATGAGCGAATCGTCCCGACTTCAGTGGACCGTGAAACGACCGACTTCGAGGCATATGTCAACACGTTACGTCAGAAAGAGTTACGTGAACATATAGAGAAAGGTTGGGTCCCGAGCACAACGTATTGGCTCACGGACGGGGAGGAGCTTCTTGGCGCGACGAACATTCGTCATGAGCTGAACGAATCGCTCTTGAAGATTGGCGGGCATGTCGGGTATGGGGTGAAACCGAGCGCACGCGGGCGTGGACTCGCCACAATCCAACTGCAACTTGCGCTTGAGAAAGTGAAAGAACTTGGAATCGAGCGGGCACTCATCACGTGTAACCGGACAAATATAGCTTCCCGTCAAGTCATTTTAAACAATGGTGGCATTGCGGACACACCGTATACGGAAGAAGATGGGACAGTCGTCGAGCGGTTTTGGATTGACTTGAAAGGGTGAGGACGAGATGGCGAACTGGATCATCATCTATTTGGCGCTGATTAACTTCTTCGGCATCTATTTGTTCCGGGAAGAGACCGTTCCTTCGAAAAAATGGTTCTCTTTCTCGAGCGGCATCGCCATCACGTACTTCTTCATGTATCTTTTGCCGTCCCTAAACAAACGCCAGGACACGCTTCGTGTCGATTGGTTGAATTTGGCGTTACCTTCAGAAATCTACATCGTCAGTCTCATCGGTTTCACGTTGTTTTACGGCACCATGCGGTTCGTTCGTACCCCTCACTTTCAAGATGAGGCGGTCGACCGGGCCGTTTCGTATTGGTTACAGGTGACACTCCTCACGGCCTATATGACCTTCTCGGCGTACGTGGTGACAGCCGACTCGGTGACGTTCGTTGCGAGAAGTTTCTATGCGACAGCGCTCGGTGTCCACTTTTTAGCGCTCGGGCATGACTTAAATCGTCATTATGGTGAACGTTACATGCGACAAGGACGCTATTTGTTGAGTGGTGGGATTTTACTTGGTGGGTTCTTTTCACGCTGGATTGACTTGGCGGCGCACGTCGAAGCGCTCTGTTTTGCCTTTGTGGCCGGGGCGATGATTCTCAATATCGTGAAGTTTGAACTGCCATCCGACCGAAATTTGCACTTCCGCACGTTCGTATTGGCCGTGTGCAGCTATGGGGGATTATTGCTCATATTGAAACATCTTCTAAACTTCTGATGAGAACTTCACAAAAATGAATGACTGTTCATTCATCATTTGATATACTGAATTCAAGATTGAATCCGTTTTCAAAAGGGGGAGTTTTGGGGATGTCTACATTTTTAATCGTCAACTGGATTCTATTCTTGCTCGTCCTCGGCTATGGTGTATATTTATTTGCTACGCTAGTTCATCAGCGTTATACGTTCATCAAGCTCGGGAAGAAGGCAGAATGGAGCCAAACGAACAAAGAACGACTCGAACAGGTCATGATCAACGTGTTCGGTCAAAAGAAATTGTTGAAAGATAAGAAGAGTGGCGCAATTCACGTCATGATGTTTTATGGCTTCATCCTCGTCCAATTCGGGGCGATTGATTTTATTTGGAAAGGACTAGCGGTGGGAACACGTTTCCCGCATATCCCGCTCGGTCCGCTTTATCCAATCTTTACGTTCATGCAAGAAATCGTCATGCTCATGATTCTCGTTGCGGTCGTTTGGGGATTCTACCGTCGTTACGTCGAGAAGCTCGTGCGCTTGAAACGAAACTTTTTAGCAGGTCTTGCCCTCATCTTCATCGGCGGGTTGATGGTTTCCGTATTGTTCGGGAACGGGTTTTACCTCGTCTATAAAGAAGAGCTTCCAATGTGGGGCGAACCGGTCGCGACGCTCATCGGCTCAGCGTTTGCTTGGGTACCGGGCTCTGTCGCTTTCGCTTTATTCGTCGTCTTTTGGTGGATGCACCTTTTATTCTTGCTCAGCTTCATGGTCTACATCCCACAAGGAAAACACGCACACTTGATTGCCGGAACGCTCAACGTATGGCTCGGTCGCACGCACAAAGTCGGTCGCTTGGCACCTGTTGATTTTTCAGCGATGGAAGAAGCGGAAGAGTCGGATGAAGAGATTGTCTTCGGGGTCAACAAGATTGAAGACTTCAACCAGAAGCAGCTCGTCGACTTGTATGCCTGTGTCGAGTGCGGGCGTTGTACGAATGTTTGTCCGGCAACAGGAACTGGGAAGATGTTGTCGCCGATGGACTTAATCGTCAAACTTCGTGACCATATGAATATGAAAGGCGCGGCGGTCACGAGAAAATCACCGTGGGCACCTGCACTCATGTTCCAAAACACGCAAGGTGCTGAAATCGCAGCAGCTGCGCAAGACGGCCATATGCTCGTCGCAGACGAGTTGATCGGCAACGTCATCACGGAAGAAGAAATTTGGGCTTGTACGACTTGCCGTAACTGTGAAGACCAGTGTCCGGTTATGAACGAACACGTCGATAAAATCATTGACCTTCGTCGTTACCTCGTCATGATGGAAGGGAAGATGGACCCTGAGGCACAGCGTACGGTCGCCAATATCGAGCGTCAAGGAAACCCGTGGGGAATGAATCGGAAAGAACGCGAGAACTGGCGTAAGGATACAGAGCTCGTCATCCCGACGGCGAAAGAGAAGAAAAAAGCAGGCGAGGAATTCGAGTATCTCTTCTGGGTCGGCGCGATGGGGTCTTACGATAGCCGTAGCCAAAAAGTCGCGCAGAGCTTTGCGAGCGTCTTGAACAAGGCAGGCGTCTCATTCGCCATTCTCGGAAATGAAGAGAAAAACTCAGGGGATACACCACGTCGAATCGGAAACGAGTTGCTGTTCCAAGAACTCGCCGAAGCGAACATTAAACTATTTGAGAAGTATGGGGTGACGAAAATCGTCACGGTCGACCCGCACGCGTACAATACGTTCAAAAATGAGTATCCGGACTTCGGTTTGACTGATGTGAAGGTGTATCATCATACGGAGTTGCTCGCGGAGTTACTTGACACAGGTCGGATTCAGCCAGACCTTCACGTGAACGAACGTGTCGTCTATCACGACTCTTGTTACCTTGGTCGTTATAACGGCATTTACGATGCACCACGATTCGTCCTAGAACGCATACCGGGTGTCGAACTCGTCGAAGCGACACGTAACCGTGAAAACGGTATGTGTTGTGGAGCCGGTGGTGGTCTCATGTGGCAGGAAGAAAAAGTCGGGACACGTGTCAACGTGGCTCGGACAGAACAGTTGCTTGAGACGAAACCGACTGTTATCGGTTCGGCATGTCCGTACTGTTTGACGATGTTATCTGATGGAACAAAAGCGAAGGAAGTCGATGAGACCGTCGGCACGTTCGATGTCGTCGAATTGCTCGATCGCTCGCTGAAGGCCATCGAGATACCAGAACCAGTTGTCCAATAATACATGAAGGCACGGTCCGCGGACCGTGCCTTGTTTGTTTACTGCATCTCAGAGGTGGATAGAAGGGAAGAGGTCAAGTGAGATAACCCTTGCGTCGTCTCGTTGATCGATGAAATGGTCTCGACCATCTGTCCGAGGTCTTGTTTGTTTCGTTCGAAAGAAAGAACGTATTGGCCCATTTCTTCCTGAACGGTCGAAAAACCAGCTTTGACGGTGCTTAGTTGGCGCATCGCTTCATCGTTCGTCCGATGCATTTGCCCCATTTGCTCGAGGAGGGCCGCGATGTTCGTCTCATTTTCATGAATGAGCGCGTTGATTTGACTGCTCAGTTGTTTTGCGTTCTCCGCAAGTGTGCGTACCTCGGTGGCGACGACGGCGAACCCTTTTCCGTGTTCTCCTGCGCGAGCCGCTTCAATCGAAGCGTTTAAGGCGAGTAAGTTCGTTTGGTTAGCAATTTGTTCGATGCTCTTGGTCATGCTGACAATATCCTGTGAACCTTCTTTTAGGGCGGTAATTCGATCGAGCGAAGTATCGACGTAGGTGGCCGACTGTTTGAACTCTACTTCCATCTGTTCGATTTGATTTCCGTTCGTGTGCGTCAACTTCATCAAATGACGACTCATTTTTTCCGTTTGCTCCGTTTCCGCAAGGACTTGGTGAGCACGATTGCTCGTTTCAGACATGGCGTGTCCGGTTTGTTCCATCGTAGTCGCCACTTCTGTGCTGACACGTGTCACGTCACTCAACAGGGACGCACGAGCTTGATTCGCAGACTCGATTTCATCGAGGCGGGCGTTGACGTATTGTTCGGTGACGATTTGTGCGTCTAAATTCATCGCGTGTGACAACGCTAAGAGGGACTCACTTAAGAGGGCAGGATCGTGTTGATACGTTTCAACCACTTTTGGGATGAGCAACGTATTAAATGTCGAGTACGTCGCCAAGAACCAGACGACAGGCACGGCGAAGTGGTGGTGCGTCTGTCCCATTCGTTTCCGCATTGCCAAGAATTTATCATCGATGTTCCCTGTTAGTAGGCTGCGGAAATAATCGGCGAATACCTTTTTTAATCGTTCTCTTGTGGATGATGCGTTCGCAATCTGTACCATTTCCGGTTGCAGCATTAAGTGGTCGAGTACGTTTTCAAGTACATCGTCAAGTACTGACTCGACGAGTGGAGCCATATCTTGCAGTCGTTTTACTTGAGAGGTCGTGTATCCCATGTAGTGAGTGCGACCATTCAAGCTTGAGTCGGCTGGTTTAGCGATTGTCTGGATTTCAGGAAAACCGGTAGTGGCAACGAAGTGATTGGATGTTGTTTTACGAAAAAGTGCCATATATTTTTCTCCTTCTCTTTCATATCTAAAATGTCATTCTCTTCTATATCGGCAAAAGAGTGAAGAAACTGAGAAGTAAATGTGTTATGAAAGAGGTTCGCAGACGAATGGATCTGGGAAAGGATGACTGAGGAACAGAATATTCAATCTCAATGTAAGGAGTGTATCCCATGAAAAACATGGTTGTCCTATTGACGATTGTCAGTGCTCTTAGTAGTCAAATTCTTCCGCAGATCTTATTTTTATCTATTATGGCAGTCGAAGAAGGTGTCGGGCGTCTCATTCCATTCTTGATTTTTTATGTAGCCAGTATGTCCGGTCTATTATTGTGGGTTTATGTCATTGGACGCCGTGGTTCTAAAGATACCTTTTTAATCGCCTTGGTCGTACTCGTTGTCGGTCTCGTTTGTTTCGTTCTCCCGTTTGAGCGTGCGATTGAATGGAGCGCCTTTTTAGTCGGGGTTGGATCAATTGGAGTCGGGTCGATTATGACGACGATTTTATCGCAATTAAACGAACTGAAACCAGCTGCTGATCCAGATTCAAAAGAAGCTAAAGGAAGCTCCTGGCCGTTGGTTCTGATGTTAGTCGGTTGGATTGCGATATTCTCTTATGCATTGACACAGTCATACAATCTGGCCATCGCTCTCTTTTTGGTCAGTTTGATCCTACCATGGTTTTTTGTTCGGAAATTACCGCTTCAAAAATCGGCGACATGGCAGTTTGAAACTCGTTCTTTTCTCCGTGCCTTCATCGCAGTCACCGTTTTTACGTTGATTAGTCGTCTGCTCAGTCTTTTAGAAGGGGCGCGTGGCTATATCGAAGTATTTGGCTTAATGATTATTTTGCTCGTTTATGTTGGATGGTTATTGTACCAAAAGCGCGCCCGAGACTTTATTGGAGCGAGTCGCACCCGTCAGGTTCAATTGCTGTCGTTTGTGATTGGATTGTTCGGTGGTTGGACGTTAATTGGTGCCGTCTTTGTCAGTCTTGCCTTGTACTCGTTTCAAGTTCTCATTTTTTATGTATTTGTCCCATTTTTAGTAGGCGTCATCGGCTGGATTTTATTTAGTCGTATATTTGATTTCGCACGTCACCCATACCTCGTGTTACTCGTGTCCTCCCTCATTTTTTTCCTAGGATTTATCGAGCCACTTGCGTTCATCCCTGTCTTATTTGTAAGTGGGTATACGCAGACGATGTACTCGAGTGTAAGCCATACGTATCTGTTTGATCAATATGGGGAAAATAAGGAGTTTGCTTCCTTGCTCTTGCAGCTGTGGAAGCGGTTTGGGATGGTCGTTGCGTACTCCTTCTTAATGATTGGATTGTTAGGGTACGGTTTGTACGTTGGGCAGACGGTCAACGAGGAATTATCGTTTCAAATTCCAAAAGCATGGATGTTCGGTGTTCTAGGACTTACGTGGATTTTCAATATTGGATTGATCAGCCTGTACTGGTTCCGAGTTCGTCCGAGTAGAATACATGAATCATAATTTTCCCTAGCTTTTTCATATCGCTTTTGTTTATAATGAGGAGTGATGTTTAACTAGTGACGGAAAAGGAGTGTCCTTTAATGAATAAATCGTTGATTGATTTCGTTTATGAACTTCTCCAAGAAACTGGCGAACAGCCTGTTTCTTTTGATGAGATTCGCGAAAAAATCAAGCAAAACTATACGTTTGCGAGTGAAGAGGAAGAGCTCGAAAAAATCGCACAACTTTACACCGATTTGAACATCGACGGGTTGTTCGTCAACTTAGGAGCAAACCGTTGGGCGCTTCGTGTTTGGTACCCATTCGATAAGTCGGATGAGGATCTCGTCATCGAAGCACGTCAACGTGGTGAACTTGACGAATTCGAAGAAGAGTTCGAAGAAGCAGACGAAGGCATCGTCGATATCGAGGATGACTTGGATGTATTCGCAAAAGTTGAAGACTATGATTCATCTGAATTTGATGATGAGGACGAAGAAGAAAAAGTAGAAGGCCTTGACGATTTCAAGGACGATGACTTGGACGACGACCTCGATATCGAAGACGAGGATGATTTATAAGAGACCGCAAAAAAGCCGGGCATCGCGCCCGGCTAGGCGTGTCTCTTTTTCTTTTTTAGTCGTGTTCATCGACTTGAAAAAAAGAAAAAATAATATCTTGACGACTGCATCGTCTCTGGCGTAAATTAGTCATGGGCTAGTTTAGCACGTAACGATGCAGCAAAAGTGTCCTCCATTTTCGGGGGCACTTTTGCTTTTTTTGTTTTTTCGTTTCCCGATGGTTGGTATTCAAGAGAGGAGAAAGAAACATGACAAAGTACATTTTCGTAACAGGCGGGGTAGTATCTTCGCTCGGTAAAGGGATCACGGCAGCTTCGCTCGCGCGTCTACTCAAAAATCGAGGACTCAACGTCACGATTCAGAAGTTTGACCCATACATCAACATTGACCCAGGTACGATGAGCCCGTATCAACACGGAGAAGTATTCGTCACAGATGATGGCGCTGAGACTGACCTTGACCTCGGACACTATGAGCGCTTTATCGACATCAACTTGTCGCAAAACGCGAACGTCACATCAGGGCGCATTTATTCAACTGTCTTGAAGAAAGAGCGTCGTGGAGACTATAACGGTGGGACGGTTCAGGTCATTCCGCATATCACGAACGAAATCAAAGACCGTGTCTTCCGTGCAGGACGCGAGACGAACGCCGATGTCGTCATCACAGAGATTGGTGGAACAGTTGGGGATATCGAGTCCCTTCCGTTCATCGAAGCGATTCGCCAAGTGAAGAATGACATCGGGAAAGAGAACGTCATGTACGTCCACTGTACACTCGTCCCTTACCTTCGTGCCGCAGGTGAGATGAAGACAAAACCGACACAACACAGTGTCAAAGAGCTTCGCAGCTACGGAATTCAACCGGATATCATTGTCCTTCGTACGGAGCATGACATCCCAGAAGACATGCGTGAAAAAATCGCCCTCTTCTGTGATACGCGCAAAGAAGCGGTCATCGAGGCGCAAGACGCATCGACACTTTATGAAGTACCGCTCAACCTTCAAAAACAAGGAATGGACCAACTCGTCAACGACTACTTCGGTTTCAATTCACCGGCTGCTGACATGACGGCTTGGAAAGAACTCGTCCACACGGTCACACACCTTGAGAAGAAAGTGAAAATCGCACTCGTCGGGAAATATGTCGAATTGCGTGATGCGTATATCTCGGTCGCGGAAGCACTCAAACATGCGGGTTATGCGTTCAACGCGGATATCGACATCGACTGGGTCAACGCAGAAGACGTGACGGCTGAAAACGTCTCAGACATCCTCGGCGATGCGGACGGAATCCTCGTTCCAGGTGGATTCGGTGAGCGTGGAATCGAAGGGAAGATTGAAGCGACACGTTTTGCTCGTGAAAACAACGTCCCATTCTTCGGAATCTGTCTCGGGATGCAACTTGCGACGGTCGAGTTTGCCCGTAACGTCTTGAAGTTGGACGGCGCACATACTGCAGAAATCGATCCGTCGACACCGTATCCGATCATCGACCTTCTTCCAGAGCAAAAAGATATCGAAGATCTTGGGGGCACACTTCGTCTTGGACTTTATCCATGTAAGCTCGAAAAAGGGACGAAAGCGCATGCGGCATACGATCAAGAACTCGTATACGAGCGTCATCGTCACCGTTATGAGTTCAACAACGAATACCGTGAAGCGTTTGAAGCAGAAGGCTTCAAGTTCTCAGGTACGAGCCCAGACGGTCGTCTCGTAGAAATCATTGAGATTCCAGAACACAAATGGTTCGTGGCATCACAGTTCCACCCAGAATTGATTTCGCGTCCAGAACGTCCACAACGTCTATTCCATGACTTCATCCAAGCATCACTTGGAGAATAAGTGATTGAAAGCCACGGTCCATTGCGGACCGTGGTTTTTCTACGTCAAAAGCATGAGAGGGAAAGCGCCTTCGGCAGGATACATCCCTATCACTTTGTGGGTACACTAAAAGTAGAACGGGGAGAGGGTGAGGGCACATGAAAGAACGACATTCGATTTATCTTGGATATGGATTAGGGCTTGTCGCGCTCAGTCTGTTGCCGTTCGTCGTCTTGCCTTCCCTTTTATTGCCGTATCAACTTGGCTGGACAGGTGTTGTTTTACTCGCCCTCTCGGTCGGGTTACTTCGGGCGATTCGGGACGGCTCGAACGTCATCCTAAAGCAGATGTGGAAGATCACGTTCTCTCTCTTCTTGATTTTCGTTCTCGTCTATTATGTTTCATTCGGACTCATCCTTTATGACACATACGGATTGGATCGTTTACTAGAACAATATGAACGACAGGCGGTCTGGGTGTTTGCAGCATTTAGCTTTTTACAACCTATTGCGTTACCCGTTCCGGAAGCGGTCAGCGTGCCGATTGGGAGTGTCGCGCTCGGACCGTTTCGTGCCGCTTTGGTCGGAAGCGTTGCGACGACACTTGGAATCTTTGTCATGTATGGACTGGCCCGATTTGGTCGAGGGCGCATGATTCGTTGGGTCGATGAAGAAAAACTGAAGACGTACGATCGATATGTCGATCGATACGGTCTTGGTGTCTTGCTCGTCTTATTTATCATTCCGATTTTACCTGACGAGGTCATCTGTCTCGCTGCGGGGTTTAGTCGTGTACCGTTTCTGCGCTTTGCGGGTATCGCGTTCGGGGCAAAACTCGTCACGTCGTTCGGACTTGCTTATTCTGTCTCGATTGGACAATTGTTTATGACCGATTCGAGTCCAATCGCGATCGCTTCTGTCATGGCAAGTGTGATTGTCTTGATTCTTGCGTTCATTTGGCGCAAACGAAAAAAAGGAGATTCGAACGGGACACAAGAATAAGGTAAGGACGATTTATAGAGAGGAAGACAACATGCGACAAGATCAAGAAGTGGTCATTCGACCGATTGAAGAACAGGATCTATCACGACTCTGGGAATTGATTTATCGAGATGCGGTACCGGAATGGAAACAGTGGGACGCGCCTTACTTCGAACACAAGTCAAAGTCTTACGAAGAGTTTCAGCAAATCGAGCGATCGTTCATCAAAAAAGAAGACATGTGGGTCATTGAGGTCAGTGGAACGGTATATGGCACGGTTTCCTATTATTTCGAAGATGCCGGACGAGAGTGGCTCGAGATGGGCATCATCTTGCATCAATCCGACCGCTGGAATCGAGGTGTCGGGACGCGTGCCCTTCGTCTATGGACGAAACATTTGTTTGAAACGTTACCGGTCGTCCGCGTGGGATTGACGACATGGTCAGGGAACGAGCGAATGATGCGGGTCGCTGAAAAAGTAGGGATGCAGCTTGAAGGTCGAATTCGTCAAGTGCGTGTCGTGAACGCGAAACGCTACGATTCGATTCGGATGGGCATGTTACGCGAAGAATGGATGAAAACAGGTACGCCGTCTATTTAAAGACGACGTACCTGTTTTGTATGATTTTGTATATATTTGTCGCCATATTGACGATTTCATTCGTGAAGAGTTTGCTACAATCGAATCGATTGAATTAAATAGGAGAGAATAAGAATGAAACGACACATGTTAGTTATTGTGATGTTATTGATTGGGATGGGCACATGGTATTACATCGCGGGAGCCGCCCCGACGATTAAAAAAGTTCCGACACCATCCTTTACCGGACAATACCCCGGGTTACACTTAACGGTAGAGAGTGAACAAGCGAAAAGATATACGACATCAATCTCTGTTCCGAGAACGGATTATGAAATGCTAAACGAGGAGCTGGATGCATTCATTTTAGAAAAGAAAGAAGCATTTCAACACAACCTCACCCCTAGTCACGGTCAAACGGGTCACTTAAATATTCAGACCGATACATATCAAACGAATCAGACTGAATACACGCTAGTCGTTCATACTTATGCATTCACTGGTGGTGCGAATGGTCAAACCACTGTCGACGTATTTCGGATGAACCTTTCGGACGGAACGTTCGTTGAATGGGATGATGTCTTACGTGATGACCAACATGCATTAGAATGGTTCAAGCATAGCGTCATCACACAATTACAACATCAAGAATACGTATTTGAGGATCAGTTACGTGAAGCGATTAAACACCCTAAATCGACGAAGTGGATACTGACGTCCTCTGGTCTAGATGTCATATTTGACGAGTATGAAGTGGCGGCGGGAGCGGCAGGTGTGGTAGAAGTTCATATTCCGATGAAGGAAGTTGAGCCGTTTTTGTTATCCGAATTAGATACGCCCACTGCACAAGAAGATTCTCCAATCATGAGTCCCTCAAATAAGCCGCTTGAACCCAATGGGAAATATGTTGCACTGACGTTCGATGATGGACCCCATCCGATTGTGACACCTCACATTCTTGAGACACTTGAGAAATACCAAGCGCGTGCTACGTTCTTTATGTTAGGGAGTCAGATGGAATTCTATCCTGATGTAGCGAGACAAGTAGCGTTGTCAGGTCATGAGCTAGCAAATCATACTGAACATCACCCGGATTTGACACAATTGTCTGAGAAGGGAGTCAAAGAGGAACTCGAACAGGTTGATGAACGAATTGAGAGGCTTACGGGACAACGCCCATCATTGGTTCGTCCACCATACGGGGCTAAAAATGAAATGATTGAGCAGATCATTCAGACAAAGGAGCAGACCCTTGCACTATGGACGGTCGATTCTCTTGATTGGAGTCACCGTAATGCCGATCAAATGTATCGCTTGATTATGGACAATGTCCATCCAAGTGCTGTTGTCTTGATGCATGATATTCATGAGTCCACAGCTGAAGGGTTGCCGAAAGTTCTCGATGCGCTGAAACGTGAAGGGTACACGTTTGTGACGATGAGTGAGCTCTTGACGTTGAAATAGTAAATGAACCCGCCGTGATAAACGGCAGGTTCATTTTTTTATTTCACTTCTTGATCTTTAATTGGGAACCAACCGGCACGTGTCGTGATGGCGTTCCATAGCGGAGCTGGGACAGCGAGTTCGGCTTGTTTGTTCAAGTCGAGTTCTGTCTCGATCTCGTCTTCGCGGTCCGATTCCACTTTTTCCAGCCATTGTGGATCGATGATCAGTTCGCGACCGAGTGCGGCAAAATCGACGACGTCGAGTGCGTCTTCCACTTGGGCCGGACGTTGGAGTTGCCCGACTCCGATGAGTGGGATGGCACCATTGATTCGATTGGCGATGCGGTCTATCGAACGCTCCGTGACATTCTCGTCACGCATGGAAGCTGTATTGAAGTTCCAGAGAGAAGCGTGAATATAATCGACGCCCTCTTCTAAAATCATATCGAGTAACACATCCGTGTCGTCGAGTGTGATTCCTGGCTCTTCGATTTCTTCCGGTGAGAAACGATAGCCGACTAAGAAGTCTTCTGCATCTGCAGCTGCTTCTTTCACACGACGAATGACTTCGCGTGGGAACGTCAAACGTCCATGAACATCACCGCCGAAGCGATCTTCACGGCGATTTGAGTGCGGTGAGAAGAATTGTTGAATCAAGTAGGTGTTCGCTCCGTGAATCTCGACGCCATCAAACCCGGCTTCGATGGCCCGACGCGTCGCTTCACCGAACGCCTCGATAATGGCTTCGACCTCTGATGTCTCGAGGGCACGTGGTGTGACGGCGCCTTCTCGGACAGGCGCGACAGCACTTGCACTGACAGGTTGTTCGTTCGGGACGAGTTCAGGTGGTGACATCCGTCCAGCGTGGAAAATTTGAAGGATGGCTTTTGCACCTTCCGCTTTTAAACTTTCCGCCAATTGACGGAGACCCGGGATGAATTTGTCGTCATTGACCCCGAATGCGTTCGGGAAACCTTTCCCGTCTTCTGTCACGTACGCGCATGCTGTAATCGCAAGCCCGACGTTTTGCGCCCGTTTCCGATAGTAGGCGAGCTCATGCTCGGATACTTCGCCCGTTGGTTCTGATGAGTAATGTGTCATCGGAGCCAAGACGAGTCGGTTCGGTACTTCGACCCCATTTTTGAATTGAAAAGGTTGTAACATACGTTTCATCTGAAATCCTCCTTCAACATGATACCTTGAAGTCTAAGCTTCTCGACTCAAAAATGCGAGTCGGATGCTTGTGAATGAACACATTACAGATTGCGCAAGCGTAAGAGATGATTGAACTGAAAAGAATAGGGTATAATACAGAAGAAAAGTTGATATTCGGTTCGAGACAATAGAGAGACCACAACAGAAGGGGGAAGCCTTGTTTTTGTTGTGGTCTCTTTTTCTATTCATTGAACCGTACTTACTATAGGAGGGAATAAGATGGAAATCAGAAATTTCTCAGCGAAAGAACGAGCGAAACGATACGAACAACTGACAAGCGAACGTCATGACGTTCTTGTTGTCGGTGGAGGGATAACCGGAGCAGGGATTGCGCTCGATGCGTCGTCACGTGGGATGAAGACAGCGGTTCTCGAAATGCAAGACTTTGCGGCCGGGACGTCAAGCCGTTCGACGAAACTTGTTCACGGGGGACTCCGCTATTTGAAACAATTTGAAGTGGCGCTCGTCGCAGAAGTCGGGAAAGAGCGTGCCATCGTGTATGAGAACGGTCCACATGTCACGACACCGGAACAGATGCTATTACCGATGCACAAGGGAGGCACGTTTGGTCCTTTCTCAACTTCAATCGGACTCATGGTGTATGACTTCCTCGCAGGCGTCAAACGGGCAGAACGTCGAATGATGCTCAAACCGAATGAAGTCATCAAAAAAGCACCGCTCGTCAAAAAAGATGACTTAGTTGGTGGTGGATACTATGTCGAGTATCGGACGGATGATGCACGATTGACAATCGAAGTGGCGAAAGAGGCCGCGAATCACGGCGCGCTTCTTATGAACTATGCCAAAGTGACCGGGCTGATTTACGAGAACGGCAAAGTGGCGGGGGTACACGTCGAAGACCAAATCGATGGGTCGACATATGACGTCTATGCGAAAAAAATCATCAATGCGACTGGTCCATGGGTCGATGAGTTACGGGAAGAAGACAACTCGAAAAAAGGCAAACAGCTTCGTTTGACGAAGGGAATTCACCTTGTCATCGATCAATCGAAATTCCCACTCAAACAGGCAATTTATTTCGACACACCAGACGGGCGCATGGTCTTTGCCATTCCACGCGGAAACAAAGCGTACGTCGGAACGACGGATACGTTCTTTGATAAAAACAAAGCGCATCCACGCATGACGACAGAGGACCGCGATTATATTTTGGATGCAATCCATTATATGTTCCCAGACGTTCATGTCACGGCAGATGATGTGGAATCAAGCTGGGCGGGTATTCGTCCGTTGATTTATGAGGAAGGAAAAGACCCTTCTGAAATTTCACGTAAGGACGAAATTTGGCAGTCAGACAGCGGCTTGATCACGATTGCCGGCGGTAAATTGACAGGGTATCGGAAGATGTCAGAAACGGTCGTCGACCTTGTCGCGAAATTATTAAAAGAAGAAGAGGGCGTCGTCTACTTGGCAAGCCGGACGAAGCATATGCCGATGTCAGGTGGTCACGTCGGCGGATCGAAAGGGTTCAAAGACTTCCTCGAGAAGAAAACGAAAGAACTTCAAAATCACGGTCTCGACGCGGGGCACGCGGAAGAACTCGTCCGTCTATACGGATCGAATATCGATCGTGTCATCGAGCGGATGGACTCGAACGCGTATGACTTGCCAGAGGTCGTCTATGCACAGTTGATTTATGGCATTGAAGAAGAATCGGTCGTACGCGCCATCGACTTCTTGATTCGCCGGACCGGTGCGATGTTCTTTGATATCGATTTCGTCCGTCAACACAAAGAAGGTGTCCTTCGTTGCATGGCCGACGTCTTCAAATGGTCGGATGAGCGTTTGAAAGAAGAGCGTGAAGAAGTGGAGAAGGAGATTGAAATCGCAGTTGTGCCTGTGACTGTCGAATCGTAATGCACTGCATTGCAGGAAAGGTTCATTCTAAATAGGATGAACCTTTTTTGTGTCATGGTTTCATCGATTCGGAATAACGGTATACCTCATAAGTAGTGATTCTTAGATTGAGGGAGAATTTTTTATGAAACGAAACCTCGTTGCCATCCTATTGATTGGCATTCTATTAGTAGTAGGGTGGCGTTATGTCGATCCTAATCGATTGTTAGCCGATGTCTATTATGTCAAAGTCCCAAGTGCAGAAGTGGCGACACAAACCTCGGGTGGTTATCGCTATGATCTCATCGGGTACGACGAGGATGGGAAAAAACGTCCTCTGTCTATTGCCACCACGGGGTTGTTACCGGAAGGGAACTATCTGCGAGTATTTGTGAAAGAAGAAGATGCGGAAGTGACCGACTACGAGCAGGTGAATGTGCTAGACGTACCTGAACAGTTGAAGGAAGAACAGGAAGAAGAGAATTCCGGGCCATCGTTCCCTTGATTTCAAAAGATAGACGTCGCGAAAAAGAGATGAGTTTGGTAAGGTTAAATTGTTTGAATATGGTAAATGATGAATGAAAGAAGGGACATGCATGTCACGGATGTTAATAGCAGATGACCAGGACGGAATTCGTACGATGCTCGCGCAAGTGTTCACGAACATGGGTGTAGACGTGGACACGGCGCAAGACGGCATCAGCGCCTGGGAATTTTTAGAGCGGGAGCAATATGATTTGGTATTGCTCGATATGAATATGCCTCGTATGTTTGGACACGAAGTATTACGTCGCATGCGCGAGAAACAGTTAGACACACCCGTCATGATCATGACGGCATTTGGGGAAGAAACGGTGATTGAAGAAGTGCGTCGTCTCGGGATCACGGCACAATTTGAGAAGCCGTTTGATATTTATGGGATGATTGGAAAAGTGAAAGAAGTCTTGAAAATTTGACGTTTCGTCACCAAGATGACATATGTAAACGCTTGCGCTAAGCCATTTCTATGCCCGAATAGCATAGGCACATGTTTTACGGTGTGTTATAATGGGAACGAATTGCACGGGGGAACTTTTCCCAAACGTGTATAATAGCGAACAGACAGGAGGATGTCATTATGCCATTAGTATCAATGACAGAAATGCTTAACAAAGCATTCGAAGGCAAGTATGCAGTCGGCCAATTCAACATCAACAACCTCGAGTGGACGCAAGCGATTCTTCGCGCTGCGGAAGACGAGAAATCACCAGTAATCCTCGGTGTATCAGAAGGTGCAGCGAAGTACATGGGTGGCTTCACGACAGTTGTCAAAATGGTTGAAGGTCTTATGCACGACTACAACATCACTGTTCCAGTTGCAATCCACCTTGACCACGGTTCTTCATTCGATAAGTGTAAAGCAGCGATCGACGCTGGTTTCACGTCAGTCATGATTGACGGTTCACACCACCCAATCGATGAAAACATCGAAATGACGAAACAAGTTGTCGAGTACGCGCACGCTAAAGGTGCTTCTGTTGAGGCAGAAGTTGGTACAGTTGGCGGCGAAGAAGACGGCGTTGTTGGTGGCGTACAATACGCTGACCTCGATGAGTGTGTACGTGTTGTAAAAGAAGCGAAAGTGGATGCACTTGCTGCAGCACTCGGTTCTGTACACGGTGAATACCAAGGCGAGCCAAAACTTGGATTCAAAGAGATGGAAGAAATCGCGGAAGCGACTAAAACACCACTCGTTCTTCACGGCGGATCAGGAATTCCTGAGCACCAAATCAAAAAAGCAATCGAGCTCGGCCACAGCAAAATCAACGTCAACACTGAGTGCCAACAAGAATGGACTCGTGCAGTACGTGAGAAAGTTGCTGCTGATGCAAAAGTATATGACCCACGTAAAATTATCGGACCTGGTATCGAAGCGATTTATAACGTCGTTACTGGCAAGATGCGTGAGTTTGGTTCAAGCAACCAAGCTTAATCCTGTCCTGAAAGGCTGACTCTTTTGTAGAGTCAGCCTTTTTTTGATGATTTAGGGAACGTATACATATATGGTGAAAAAAAGGGGGAGTCTTTGTGATTTATAACGAGCGACCGACAGAATTGTTTTGGCGAATCTTTTATGTATATGGAGCAGTCGTGTTGATTGGTCTTTCTTTAGCATTAGCCGCTGCCCCACTCGTTTTAATTTATTATTATCCGGTACCTTGGCTTATTCCATTGTTAGTCTTAGTCGCCATCGGTGGGTTTGGGGTGTATTGGTTTACGAACACGTTCCGTCGTTTATTTTGGAAAGAACGGAATCACTCTAGATACGAAATGACCGCAACGAGCATCGAGGGTGTGACGTATCGGCATGAACCGGGCGAGTCGGTCGAGCAATCATTTCCAATCTCAGCGATTCGACAAATCGTCTTCTTCCCGGCGATTGTCCGAAAGACACAGCCGTCTCCGACGGTTCGGATTGGTCGTCCTACGGTAGAGTACACTCCGATGCTATCGATTATGACAAAAGATGATGCCATGGAAATCTTGTTCGATCAACGTGATCTAGTTGCCTTTGATCAATGGATAAAATCTTTCCATGAGCAGGGAATTCCGCTATTTTACACACCAAAAGAATTGTATTGGATTGGTGCGAATATCTCGACACGACGTGAGCGATTTGAACGGTTGAGTCGTCCGGAAGAAATCGTTCCATTTGTCTACACCGGCGATCTTGTAGCAGATGAGCAGAAGGCAGCAACGAATTGGATTGAAACCCACGGATTGGAACGTTTGAAAGAAGGACCACACCAAGCATACTATGTGAAGCAAAGTAAAATTATGAAATGGTCATTTTTCGGGACGCTCGCTGGGATAGGCCTTGTCGTAGGATCGATGCTTGCAATCGCATCGTTGACGTAAAGGGTATAGCAATTCGACATGACTTTCCTCATAATAGAGATTGTAAGCGATCACAAATTAAGGAGGAGACACATATGCGTTTTTTCATTGACACAGCAAATGTGGAAGACATTAAAAAAGCTCATCAAATGGGCGTCATTGGAGGCGTGACGACGAATCCATCGCTCGTCGCCAAAGAAGGTGTCGATTTCCATACAAGACTTCGTGAAATCTGTGAGATCGTCGGGGATCTCTCGGTCAGCGCCGAAGTTATTGCACTCGATGCGTCGGGTATGGTGGAAGAAGGAAAGGAACTTGCCGCCATCGCGCCGAATATTACGGTAAAGGTACCGATGACACCAGCGGGGATGCAAGCGGTAAAACAGTTCAAGGAGCTTGGAATCAAGACAAACGTCACGCTCATCTTTAACGCTAACCAAGCGTTACTTGCGGCACGTGCCGGGGCATCATACGTTTCTCCATTCATCGGACGCTTGGATGACATCGGACAAGATGGGCTTGATTTAGTTGAGACCATTGCGAACATCTTCGCAATCCATGGCATCGAGACAGAAATTATCGCAGCATCTGTGCGTCATCCGGTTCACGTGACAAAAGCTGCACTCCTTGGGGCTGACATTGCCACAGTCCCTTACAAAGTTATCGAACAAATGATGAAACATCCGCTCACAGACAAAGGCATTGAGCAGTTTTTAGCGGATTGGAACAACGCTCAATCCAAATAAGTCCGTCGTAGAAAGGTTTTGATCAGCGTGGAAATTCTCCATATCGTTGGGCAGCAAAAACTAGAAGGAACCGTCGAGATTAGCGGAGCGAAACAGAGCGCTCTCCCTTGCCTTGTGGCTGCACTTCTCACGGAAGAGTCGGTGACGATTGAAAACGTTCCGATGATTGAAGATGTGGAAGTGATGGTCAATTTGTTAAAAGAGTTAGGGGTTCGGGTAGAGCGGGATGGCGAACGAATGACGATTCATTCGAATGAAGCAGTCGCAATGCCTCTCCTCGGTTCTGAGACGCGCAAAGTCCGTGCCGCTGTCTATTTACTCGGGGTCTTCGCGGCTCGCTTTGGAAAAGGGGCGGTTGGGTTACCTGGAGGATATGCGATTGGTCCACGGCCGATTGACTTACATTTGAAAGCGTTGGAACGTCTCGGCATTCATGTTGAGAATGAATCAGGTCTCTATCATGTCCGGGTCGATGAACTTGTTGGGAATCGAATTTACTTGGACTTGCGGTCGTTTGGGGCAACCGTGAGTGCAATGCTTGCGGCTGTTCTAGCGACAGGGACGACGGTCATCGAAAACGCGGCTTGCGATCCGGAAGTCGTCGATGTGGCGACCATGCTCACATCGATGGGTGCACATGTGAGTGGGGCCGGAACGGATGAGATTCGAATTAAAGGGGTGGAACGCCTCCATGGTTGTACGCACACACTCATTCCAGATCGTCTCGAAGCTGGAACGTTCATGATGTTCGGTGCAGTGTCCGGTCGTGTGACCGTCCAACCGGTCATTCCGACACATCTCGAAGGGGTCATTCAAAAACTGTTGGATTTCGGAGCGGACGTCGAGGTCGGTGAGGAGTCAATTACCGTGACGGCGAACCAATTCATGCCAACAGATATTCGGGTGTTCCATTACTCGGGGTATCCGAGCGACTTGCAACCGGTGATGACGGCAGCCTTATTAAAAGCTGACGGAACGAGTGTTGTCACCGATAAATTGTATGCGCAACGATTCCGCCACATCGCCGAGATGCGACGGATGAATGCGCAAATTACACTGGAGGATGCATCGGCTGTGATTCGTGGCGGCAATAAGCTGGCGAACGCAGAGATGGAATGCACCGATGCACGGAGTGCTGCGGCCCTGGTACTGTCAGCGCTCCAAGCTTCTGGTGAATCGACGCTACTACATGCGGAACGACTGAATGATTCGTATGTCGACTTTGTTGGCAAATTAAAACAACTCGGTGCGCTCGTTTGGGTGGAGGAACAAACCGAGGTATAAAGGGGAGATTTCGGGTGGAACGAAGTTTATCGATGGAACTGGTTCGGGTGACAGAAGCGGCGGCACTTGCTTCAGCCCGTTGGATGGGACGAGGATTGAAAGTCGAAGCGGATGATGCGGCAACGACGGCCATGCGCGACGTATTTGACACGATTCCGATGAAAGGGATTGTCGTCATCGGTGAAGGGGAGATGGATGAGGCCCCGATGCTATACATCGGAGAAAAAGTCGGAAATGGCTACGGTTCTCGTCTCGATGTCGCAGTCGATCCGTTAGAAGGGACAAACATCGTAGCGACCGGAACGTGGGGAGCACTTGCGGTTCTCGCGGTCGCGGATGCAGGCGATCTCCTTCATGCTCCAGACATGTACATGGATAAAATTGCCGTCGGACCGGAAGCGGCAGGTCTCGTCAGTCTCGACAACTCGATTGAAGAGAACATTGAAATCGTGGCGAAAGCGAAGAAGAAAAACGTGGAAGATGTCGTCGTCACGATTTTACATCGGGACCGTCACGAAGAAACCATTCAACGTGTCCGCGCGACCGGTGCGCGAATCAAATTGATTCCGGACGGGGACGTCGCCGCGGCCATCAACACCGCTTTCCCGAAAACGGGTGTCGATTTGTTGCTCGGTTCAGGCGGGGCGCCAGAAGGTGTCATCGCTGCAGTCGCAATGAAGTGTTTAGGTGGAGACTTCCAAGGGCGTTTGCTCCCGGAAGATGAAGCGCAGAAACAACGTTGCCATGACATGGGAATCGAAGATACGGATCGAATCCTCCTCCTCAATGATTTGGTGAAAGGTGAAGATTGTATCTTTGCGGCGACCGGCGTCACAGATGGTGAGCTGTTACGTGGAGTCCAATTCACGTCACAAGGCGGACAGACCCATTCGGTCGTCATGCGTGCCAAGTCCGGTACCGTTCGTTTCGTCGAAGGGAACCACTCACTTAAGAAAAAACCAAAAATGGTCATGAAACCAGAATAATCAGAAGTCGTGGATGTGAAAACGTCCACGACTTTTTTGTGGTGAAAGCGTCAGAAAACGGGAATGGATAGTCAGGAGGTGGGTGTGATGATTCAGGTTGAAGGACTCGTCAAAACATTCAAGGATGTTCCAGCTGTCGATGACGTGTCATTTTTCGTGAAAGAAGGAGAAATCTTTGCGTTTTTAGGTCCGAACGGTGCGGGTAAATCGACGACGGTGCAAATGTTGACGACACTCGTGAGACCGACATCTGGAGTGGCACGAGTCAATGGATTCGATGTCGTTAAACAAGAAAAAGATGTCCGATTATCGATTGGAGTTGCCTTACAAGAAACAGGAATCGATAAAGTGTTGACGGGACGAGAGCTCCTTGTCTTACAAGGGCGTTTGTTTAAGATGTCGAATGAAGAGGCGCAACGTCGAGCCGATGAGTTACTCGAAGTCGTTTCACTGACGGATGCGGCCGATCGCCGGAGTGGTACCTATTCCGGTGGGATGCGACGACGTCTCGACTTGGCTCTCACACTCGTCCATCGTCCGACGGTCTTGTTTTTAGACGAACCGACGACCGGACTCGATCCGGCGAGCCGAATCGAAATTTGGAATGAAGTACGCCGATTGAACGAGGAATTCGGGACGACGATTTTTTTAACGACCCAATACTTAGAGGAGGCAGATGAGTTGGCTGACCGGATTGCAATCATCAATCACGGGAAGATTGTGAGTGAAGGAACGGCCGAGGAATTGAAACAGCTCGTCGGTGGAGAGACGATTTCGATGGACTTCGCTACAGAATCTGAAGCGACCCTTGCCGCGACGCGATTTCATACATCTTCGAATGGCACACATGTATCGTTTGAGTTACGTGACATGACGTTGACTGAGATTGTTCGTTCCTTGGATGAACAAGGGTTGCAGCCTGAACGATTGACTGTCAAGCAACCATCGCTCGATGATGTATTCTTGAAAGTGACAGGCGAATCGTATGAAGGAGGCGAGATCCGTGTGGACTGAGACATGGCTATTCACGAAACGGAGTTTGCTGACGACTATTCGAAATCCGTTTTCATTCATCCCGAACTTGATCATTTCTGTATTCTTTTTACTCGTGTATACGAGCGGCTTGTCGAGCGTGGCCTCGTTGCCTCAGTTCGAAGGGAGCGACTATTTGAATTTCATCTTACCCGTATCCATTGTTTCAGGTGCAGTCGGGGGAGCGGGAGGCACGGGTCAGGCGCTTGTCCGAGATATTGAGAGTGGCTATTTCGCACGGCTCTTGTTGACACCGGCGACCCGTACGGCGATTGTGCTCGGACCGATGATTGCGGGGATGTTGCAATTACTCGTCCAAACGCTACTTATTTTTGCTGTCGCGTTTCTCCTCGGTCTCACGATTCCTGTCGGTGCCGCTGGATTCTTTTTCACAGTATTACTCGCAATCGGATTTGGACTTGGTTTCGCAGGATATTCAGTGGGCGTCGCCTTGAAAACACGAAATGCACAAGCGGCACAGGCAGGGACGTTGTTGTTCTTTCCTTTAATTTTCCTGTCGACGACGTTCGTTCCGAAAGAATTGATTGAAGCCGAATGGTTGAAAGTGGCGGCGACGTTCAATCCAACCACGTATATTTTCGAAGGGATGCGAGCGGTTCTGACTCAGCCGGAGATTGACTGGGGTGCCTTATCTGCAGGGCTCGCAGTCGCGGGTACGATGAGTGTACTCATGATCGTCTTTGCGGCAACGAACGCGAGAGGGGCATTGAAGCAAAAATAAGGGAGGAGTTTGATGCAGGAACTATCAACGATGATTCGGATTATTTTAACAGGGATTGGAGCATATATTTCTATCATTCTCATGTTGCGTGTTTCTGGTAAGCGTACATTGGCAAAAATGAATGCATTTGATTTTATTGTGACGGTTGCACTTGGTTCTATTTTGGCAACGACCTTGACTAGTCAACAAACCTCTTTATTGGCTGGACTGACTGCGTTCGGTACACTAATTGTCTTACAATATATATTAGCGAAACTATCTAAGCGATTCTCCATTGTGAATCAAATGATTAAATCAGAACCAACTCTACTGTTTTATAAAGGAGATTATTTGAGAGAACATCTACAAAAAGAACGAATTTTAGAGATCGAGGTCATTCAAGCGATTCGATCAAGTGGCACTCCTCTAGGACAAGTCGAAGCAGTAATCATAGAAACGGATGGAACGTTTTCTGTTTTGAAAGACTCTCGTCATGTAATGGAACATGTGAACAAATAAAAACGACTCGGTTCCGATGAACCGAGTCGTGATATTGTATTAGAGATATGATCCAGCGCCTACATAGCGTGGTGCCCAGTATCCAGAAGTGAAGCTCGCGTATTTCACGCCGCCTGTTTCTGAGTTGATCATTTGTGTTTTGCTAAGTGCCATTCCGACGTGTTGAATCGTTCCGCCTGAATGTGAGAAGAAGACGAGATCGCCTGCTTGGATCGATGACTTCGAGATTTTCTTCGCGCTTGAGTATTGCTGACGTGAAGAACGTGGTAGTGTTTTTCCGATTGCTTTCTTGTACACGTGTCCAGTATATCCTGAGCAGTCAAACCCTGAAGTTGTTGTTCCACCATAGCGATACGGTGTTCCGAGATATTTCTTCGATTCAGCGACAAGTTTCGAACGTTTGCTAGAAGATGACGTTGAAACCGTTGTTGATGTCGACGTGTTCGCTTTCAAGTATGTGTACGTTGAAGAAGCTGAGATATAACGGTGTGTGCCTTTGTAGTTGATTTTATAGAACGAACCGGATTTACCAAGGTATGTATAGCGTTGACCTTTATCCATTTTCGCGACGACTTTCGATGATGTAAGTGACGGGGCAGTACGGATGTTCAAACCGTTTACTTTCGAGTAAGCAAATGTACCGGTAGCGGCTTCTGCTTGTTCACCTGTTGAGAACATAAGACCCGAGAAAGCGACAGTGGCAGCGACGACGATTGATGCGATACGCTTTAACATTGTATAAATCCCTCCGTTTTTAAAATCAAGACATTCGTATATGACAAATCGAGTAATTTTTAATGGTAGAGCACAAGTTGCGGGATATACCCGGTTTCCTGTGCAAATAAACTATATCATGCGCAAGACCGATAGCATTTTTCAATCGCAAGTCAAAAAAGTGTTTTCTTGTAACAAAAATGAAACAATATGTGGATATAGCACTTATTTTGTTACAAAACTATCTTTTACTGTGTAAGGATTTGTACAAGAGGGAAACGATTGAACAAAAGGTGATTTTTGCACGGTGACGGCACGGGCAAAATGTGGTTAGATGATGGCAGAACAAATGAATCAAGTTGAATTCTTCTTGTAATGAAATGTAGAAAGATAGGTGACTTGAATGAGTCAACAGACAGAACCGACAAAGAACTATACACTTCGTGAACTTGAAACGAAGACGTTGAAAGAATTATATGAGATTGCCAAAGAAGTCAAAGTACCGAACTTCCGAGAAGCACGGAAACGTGAGCTCATGTTTCGTATTTTGAAATCACAGGCTGAATCAAAAGATTTATATTTCCTCGAAGGCATTTTAGAGATCATTCCACCGAATCCTCAGTCTCAAAATGATGGCGGGTTTGGATTCCTCCGACCAATCAACTACTCTCAATCTTCCGAAGACATTTATATCGCCGCATCGCAAATTCGTCGCTTCAATCTTCGAAACGGAGACCTCGTCACAGGGAAGGTCCGTAAACCAAAAGAGAATGAGCGATTCCAAGGGTTGTTAAGTGTGGAAGCTGTCAACGGAGAGTCGACGGATTCGACGCGTTCGCGTGATTATTTCCCGGCATTGACACCGATTTATCCAGAACAACAGATGGTGCTCGAGACAGAGCCGACACATCTTTCGGTTCGTGTCATGGATATGATTGCACCAGTCGGGTTTGGCCAACGTGGGTTAATTGTGGCGCCACCAAAAGCGGGGAAAACGTCGCTTTTAAAAGAGATTGCGAATTCGATCACGACGAATCATCCGAACGTCGAATTGATTATTCTTTTAATCGATGAACGACCGGAGGAAGTGACGGATATTCAACGCTCTGTACCGGACGCAGACGTGGCGTTCTCGACCTTTGACGAGACGCCGGAAAACCATGCACGTATTTCAGAACTCGTTCTCGAACGCGCGATGCGTCTCGTGGAACATAAGAAAGACGTTGTCATCCTGCTCGATTCCATCACACGCTTGACGCGTGCGTACAACTTGTCTGTTCCACCGAGCGGACGGACGCTCTCGGGGGGGATCGACCCGGCGGCGTTCCACAAACCGAAAAAGTTCTTCGGAGCGGCGCGGAATATCGAAGATGGGGGCAGCTTGACGATCCTCGCGACAGCGCTCGTCGATACCGGATCGCGAATGGACGACGTCATCTATGAAGAGTTCAAAGGAACAGGGAACATGGAGCTGCACCTAGACCGGAAATTGGCCGAACGTCGAATCTTCCCAGCAATCGACATTCGTCGCTCGGGAACACGGAAAGAAGAGTTGTTACTCGGGAAGGACGAACTCGATTCGCTCTGGACGATTCGTCGTACGATGAACGAGTCCCCGGACTTCGTCGAACAGTTCTTGCGCCGTGTCCGTGAGACGAAAACAAACCTCGACTTTTTTGCTGCGCTAGAGGCAGATAAGAAAAAAAGACGACCGGTGAAAAAAACGAAAACAGACTTGTAAAACCTATAGTAGGGTGATATTATATTCTAGTGAACTTTCTCTAGGTTGAAAGAATACTTAGGGCCGAAGGAGTTGAAAAGCAATGAAACAAGGAATCCACCCAGAATACCGTAAAGTCGTATTCATGGACTCGACGACAGAATTCAAATTCATCACTGGTTCAACTCGTTACTCTAACGAGACAATCACGATGGAAGATGGAAACGAGTACCCACTCATCCGTGTCGATGTATCTTCTGATTCGCACCCGTTCTACACAGGTCGCCAGAAATTCGCATCTGCAGATGGTCGTATCGAGCGCTTCAACAAGAAATACCAACGTTAATCGTAAAGTTGTATGCTCACCGCCTAGGGATTGCCCTTGGCGGTTTTTTGTTGCATCGACACGGGTAAAGAGACGAAAGACTGTCGTGAGGGGGCCGTTATGGAATTTATACTCATTAGTATCAGCTTGTTGATCGGGGTCGGCATCATGTCCCAATGGTTGGCATGGCGTTATCAAATCCCAGCAATCATCATTATGACGCTCGCTGGAGTATTGGCCGGTCCAATCCTTGGGCTGTTCGACCCACGTGAATTATTAGGAGATTTATATAGTCCCATCATTTCGTTTGCGGTCGCCATCATCTTATTTGAAGGAAGTCTTGGGCTTCATTTTAGCGAAATCAATCAGTTCCGACGGTCGATCGTCCGGATTGTCACGATTGGAGTCGCGCTCTCGTTTGTCGGGATGTCGCTACTCATTCAATATGTTGGAGGATTACATTGGGTCGTTGCCTGGACGATGGGGGCGCTCTTCGTCGTGACGGGTCCGACTGTCGTCATTCCGTTGTTACGTCAGGCACATTTGAAAGATCGGGTCGGAGCGATTTTGAAGTGGGAAGGCATCATTGTCGATCCTGTCGGAGCATTACTCGGACTCTTCGTCGTTCGACTCGGATATATCGTTTATGAAGGTATGGATTTATGGATGCAACTCCTCTTCGCAGGTGCTTGTATCGTAGGAATCGGACTCGGTTACTTGTTCGGCCATCTCTTGATGGGATGGTTTGTGGCAGAAAAAGTACCTCGCTATCTCCGTGCTTCGGTCACGTTGACGGCCGTCCTCATTTTATTCTCACTCAGCGAGCTCATGATGCATGAAGTCGGGCTGCTCGCCGTGACGGCGATGGGGATGACGATGGCCAATACGAAGCATCGGGATGAAGAAATCATCGAAGAACTGCAGTCATTCAAAGAGGATATTTCAATCTTGCTCATCTCATCTGTCTTCATCTTGTTGACGGCTTCCCTGTCTCGGGCAGAGCTGTTGAATATTTTCCAATGGCCGCTTCTCTTGACGATTGCGGGCATCCTGTTCTTGGTTCGCCCAGTTGCGATTTACTTGTCGACCATCGGTGGAGGTTTGCCGCTAGCGGAACGAGGGTTCATTGGTTGGATTGCCCCACGCGGGATTGTCGCGATGACGGTCGCGGGATTCTTTGCTGAAGAAGTCGCGCATCTGGGGATTGACGATGCGAAGCAAATGTTGCCGCTCACACTCGGTCTCGTCTTCATTTCCGTTACACTGCACGGTCTCACGATTCGACCGCTCGCGCGAAAATTGAAATTAATCGATGAACAAAAAGAGGCGAACGCTGATGAATAAAGGACGGAGTTCTTTCAATCAGTATTTAGGAGAAGTCAACCCTTTTCCTCAACTCGAAAGATAGGTATAATCGGAAAGCGATTATCGATGGAGAGGGCGAAGAACAATGATGCATGTGACGAACCGATATGGTTGGATTGAAGTGATTTGTGGGAGTATGTTTTCGGGGAAGTCGGAGGAATTGATTCGCCGAGTCCGCCGTGCTCATTATGGAAAGATTCCGGTCCAAGTGTTCAAACCAGCAATCGACGACCGGTATCATGAAGAGAACGTCGTCTCACACACAGGGAACTCGGTCGTGGCCGTGCCAATCGCATCAAGCCAAGACTTGTATGATGCCGTTCGTGAAGAAACACAGGTTATCGCGATTGACGAGGTGCAATTCTTTGATGAAGGAATTGTAGACGTCATCGAACAACTTGCGAACGAAGACAAACGCGTCATCTGCGCTGGGCTCGATATGGACTTTCGAGGCGAACCGTTCACGATGATGCCTGAACTGTTGTCACGCGCGGAGTTCGTGACGAAACTACAGGCCATCTGTTTGTCATGCGGCGCGCCTGCTTCGCGGACACAACGTCTGATCGATGGGCAACCTGCTCGGTATGAGGACCCGGTCATCTTGGTCGGGGCTTCCGAGTCTTACGAACCACGATGCCGACATTGTCATGATGTACCGAACAAACCACATCCGGTCCGCCATACGGTGGTAGACTGATGAATCGACGGACCGCCCTCGGCGGTCCGTTTTTTTGCTATAATAGATAGAGTTTGATTTGACGGAGAAAGGACGGATCATCATGTTTGACCGTTTAAGTGTATTAGAAGATCGTTACATGCAATTGAATGAAATGCTCGCCGATCCTGAGGTGCTCAGTGACTCGACGAAGTTGAGACAATATTCGAAAGAGCAGGCACAACTAGAAGAGACGGTACAGATGTATCGTCAGTATAAAGAAACAAGTACAGCTTTCAAGGAAGCGAAGACGATGCTTGAAGACCGGACGCTCGACGCCGACATGCGTGAATTGGCAAAAGAAGAGATGAACCTCCTCGAGCCAGAAGTCAAAGAGCTAGAAGCGAAACTGCGGATTTTATTGCTTCCAAAAGACCCGAACGATGACAAGAACGTTATCGTCGAAGTCCGAGGAGCAGCAGGCGGAGACGAAGCGGCACTCTTTGCAGGAGATTTATATAAGATGTATACGCGATTCGCTGAACGTCAAAATTGGAAAGTGGAACTCATTGACGCGAACTATACCGAACTCGGTGGATTTAAAGAAGTCACGTTCATGATCAACGGGGCAGGTGCCTATTCAAAGCTCAAGTTTGAGAACGGAGCCCATCGTGTGCAGCGAGTCCCGTCGACTGAATCGGGCGGACGAATTCATACGTCCACAGCAACGGTTGCCGTTCTTCCGGAAGCAGAGGATGTCGAAGTGCATATCGATATGAAAGATGTACGAGTTGATACGTTCACTTCATCTGGTCCAGGGGGACAATCGGTCAACACGACGCAATCAGCTGTCCGTTTGACACACATTCCTTCAGGGCTCGTCGTATCATGTCAAGATGAGAAGTCGCAGCATAAAAACAAGGATAAGGCGATGAAGGTCCTTCGAGCACGCCTGTATGACAAAATGCAAAGCGAACATATGGAAGAGTTGTCTGCGCAACGAAAATCGGCTGTCGGAACAGGTGACCGTTCCGAGCGGATCCGCACATACAACTTCCCACAAAGTCGTGTCACAGATCATCGGATTGGATTGACCCTTCAGAAGTTGGACCGTGTCCTAGCAGGTGAACTCGAAGACATTATCGACGCACTCATCATGGACGAACAGGCACGTCTCATGGAGGAAGCGGAATGATGCGGATTGCCGCGCTACTTAAGCAGACGGAAGAACGACTAGTTGAAGCTGGGCGCGACCGTGCGGCTGCCGAATGGTGGCTCATGCATGTGTTGCAAGTCGATCGCACCGGTCTCCTCGTTCGTTTGTCGGATGAATTGTCTTCAGATGAAGCGACACGGTTCGAGACGGGAATCGAGCGTTTATTGATCGGAGAACCGGTACAACACGTGATTGGACATGCTCCGTTTTACGGGCGCTCGTTTGAAGTGAACCGGGATGTGTTGATTCCGAGACCAGAAACGGAAGAGTTGATCGACTGGGTACTTGGGCAACTTCGTCACATCAAGGATGATGAGATTGTCGATGTCGGGACAGGAAGCGGGGCCATTGCGATTACCTTGAGCCTCGAGCTCGGCGTACGTGTACAGACGGTCGATATTTCGCGTGAGGCGATTGAAGTCGCTAAACGAAATGCAGCCACACTTGGCGCAACTGTACGGTTTTATGAAGGAGACGGGCTCGCACCGATTGCGGACCACTCGATTCGCGTTCTAGTCTCAAATCCGCCTTACATCGAGGCCGATGAGCTGTTAGATGAGACGGTCGTCGGCTACGAACCGCACCTTGCGCTCTTCGGAGGGAAGGATGGGCTCGACATGTATCGGCAATTAATATTGGAATCGGTGCGCGTCTTACGTGCCGATTGGCATTTGATTGCGTTTGAAATCGGGTATAACCAAGGACAAGATGTGAAATCATTACTGTCTGAACGTTATCCTGAAGCAGAAACGGGTATTTTAAAAGATATAAACGGCAAGGACCGTATCGTCTATGCCGTAAGGGAAGGGATTGCGTATGGAAACGAAATGGATTAATTCGAATGAGATTGAAGAGGGGGTACGTCTTCTTCAAGCGGGTGAAATCATCGCCATGCCGACAGAAACCGTCTATGGTCTCGCTGGAGATGCCATGAACGATGTGGCAATTCGAAAGATTTTTGAGGCAAAAGGTCGTCCGTCGGATAACCCGCTCATCGTCCATATCGCTTCAATCGACCAAACGAGTTTGTTTGTCGATTCGATTCCTCCTGTTGCCAAACGCTTAATGGATGCGTTTTGGCCAGGCGCTTTGACGATCATCTTGCCTTCAAACGGACGAGCCTCTTCGCTCGTGACCGCAGGCCTCGATTCCATCGGACTCCGGATGCCGAATCATCCGGCAGCACTCGAGTTAATTCGTAAGTCAGGGTTAGGGCTTGCGGCTCCGAGTGCGAATCGTTCCGGACGACCTTCGCCGACAACTGCTCAACATGTCGCGGATGATTTGAACGGACGAATCGCAGGAATCGTGGATGGGGGTCCTACCGGAATCGGAGTCGAGTCAACCGTTGTGGATTGTACGGGGGACACGGTAACGATTTTACGACCAGGTGGTGTGACGCGAGAAGAAATGGAAGCTGTCATTGGACCGGTCGCCTTAGATGCCAATTTGAGTAACGATGAAGCCACACCACGATCGCCGGGAATGAAGTACACGCACTATGCCCCAACGGCACCTGTTTTTTTAGTCGATGGCACACGCAAAGATTTAGAACGTGTCATCGAGGAGCGGAAGCAAGCGGGGTTGCGAATCGGTGCACTCGTCTTCGACGAGAACCCGACACCGGCTGAGGTCACGTATTCACTTGGGACCTCGATGGAAGTGGCGGCGCAACGTTTATACGACGCGCTTCGTCGATTTGATGAAACAGACGTGGATGAGATTTATGTGAACACGATTGAACCGGTCGGAGTCGCACTTGCCGTCTATAACCGTTTATACAAAGCAGCGGGCGGAAAGATTGTGCACCCGACGAAAGATGCCTAAAGACATAGAGGAGGACACGCGATGTCAATGAAACGCGTATTATTCATATGTAGTGGCAACACGTGCCGAAGCCCGATGGCGATGGCCTTGCTCCGTTCGAAGATGACCGGGGATGAGTTTGATATTCGCTCAGCTGGTCTACGGACGATGCAAGGATTCGATGCTTCAGAAAACGCACTGCAAGTTCTCAGAGAACGTGGGATTGAGCTCGATCATGTCACCCAGACGTTCGATGAAGTGTTAGGGAATTGGGCGGATATCATCTTGACGATGACACGCGCACACCGTGAACAAATTCGGGATACATACCCGGATTTGTCTGAGCGGACGTACACGCTCTATGAATTCGTGACGGGACTCGAACGGGACATCAACGATCCGTTCGGCGGTTCGATGAATGTGTATCGCCAGGTGCGAAACGAGCTCGAACCACTCGTGAATCGACTTGTGTTAAAATTAACGAATGATGGGTCAAAGGTGACGAAACCACCGAGACGCCTACCAAAGAAGACGGGGGAATGAACGAATGAAAATTGCAATTGGCGCTGATCATGGCGGCTTCAACTTGAAGAAAGAAATCGTAGCCTTGCTTGAGGAACTCGGACATGAGTATAAAGATTTCGGGACGCACTCAGCGGACTCGATTGACTACCCGGATGTGGCCATCCCGGTCGCAGAAGCGGTAGCGGCAGGTGAATTCGATCGTGGGATTTTGATTTGCGGTACGGGAATCGGAATCGGGATTGCGGCGAACAAAGTCAAAGGGATTCGTGCGGCACTCGTCCATGATTCATTCAGTGCAAAAGCGACACGTCAGCATAACGATTCGAACATCATGACGATGGGCGAGCGTGTCATCGGACCTGGTCTTGCACTCGACTTGGTGACGACGTGGCTCGATACGAACTTTGAAGGCGGTCGCCATTCAAACCGTGTCGACAAGATGAGCGCTTACGAATCGAAGTGAGTCAAATGAAGACGGAACTTCTCGGATTTTTGACGGAGCTTCACGAACGGTTCCCGTTAAATGATGAGCGCATTCTCGTCATCGGATGCTCGACGAGTGAAGTGCTCGGAAAAACGATTGGGAAGGCAGGTTCCATTGATGTCGCAAGCGAATTGATGGAAGCATTCCTTGAATTTAGAGAAAAGACAGGTGTCCATTTGGCGTTTCAAGGGTGTGAGCACATCAACCGTGCCCTCACCGTTGAGCGCCGGACACTCAAACAGTTCGGCCTCACTGAAGTGACGGTCGTCCCGGTCCGTTCCGCGGGTGGGGCGATGTCGGAGAAGGCGTATGCGAACTTCGAGGAGCCATGTGTCGTCGAATCGATTCAAGCAGATGCCGGGATTGATATCGGCTCGACATTGATTGGGATGCATTTGAAACCGGTCGCGATACCGGTTCGGTTATCATCGAAGCATCTCGGAGAGGCGTACGTCACGTTCGCAGTCACGAGACCGAAACTGATTGGTGGGCCACGGGCTCAGTATCCAAATAAATGAAGAAAGCATCGCATTTAGGTTTTTCGACCGAATGCGATGCTTTTTTGTTCAAATTATAAATCTTCTCCAAAAAGATAGGAGATGACCATCGGGAAACGCTCACGCCAGGCGAGCTCGTTGTGAACTCCTTCTTCAATCACTTCGAATCGGATGTGTTCGACCTTGTCTTTTAACAAGTTGTACACGCGTTCGCTCGACTCACGATACATCTCGTTCGTCGGTCCATTTTCGATCGGTTCCTCGACTTCTTTTGCGCCGACGTCCAAGTAAAGACGCTCGACGCCCTTCAAATCGCTCGCTTCAATCAATTGTTCCAGCTCGGTTTGGTTGAACCAAAATGCAGAGGACAGGGAAGCGACACGCTTGAAGACGTCTGGATATACACAGGCTGCATATATCGAGATGAGCCCACCCATCGAACTTCCCATCATCGCTGTTTCTTCCGGAATCGTCCGATAGTCAGCATCGATTTGAGGTTTCAATTCCTGCGAGATGTATTCGATATACGCCGAACCCTGCCCGCCGAGCACGATGTCACTTCCGAGCAAACTTTCACCGATATAAGGGTTTTCCCACGGTCCATACTCATCGAGTCGTTGTTCGCCTGGTGCACTATCGAGGGCGACGACAATCAAGTCACGCTTCGAGGCGTCTAAATATTCACCGACGCGCCAGCTCATGTTGTAGCTCGCATCCTCGTCAGCAAAACAGTTTTGTCCGTCGTGCATGTAGAGGACCGGATATCGTTTTTCGGACGTCTCATAGTCGGCAGGTGTGTAGATCCGGACCGTTCGTGTCCGTTCGAACGGTGTGATCGTCAGTTCTTTTGTCTCAATCATAAGTGGCCTCCTCACAGTTACATTCTTATTAATGATACCCAACTTTTCATCAGATTATTGCGATACCCAAAAAAACAAGCGTGTGGTACGATGGGGGTGTTGATTTTTAGACATTTAGAGGGGGTCTTCACATGGTAAACACGACGAAGTTGAAAGTGCAGGATGCGGAATTATTTGAGGCAATGCAACACGAGCTCGGTCGTCAGCGCGACAACATCGAACTCATCGCTTCAGAAAACTTTGTTTCAGAAGCGGTCATGGAAGCGCAAGGAGGCGTATTGACGAACAAATATGCCGAAGGATATCCGGGACGCCGTTATTACGGTGGCTGTGAGTTTGTCGACGTCGCTGAGAACTTGGCGCGTGACCGTGCGAAAGAATTGTTCGGTGCAGAACATGCAAACGTACAACCACACTCGGGTGCACAAGCGAACATGGCGGTCTACTTCACGGTGCTTGAAGCAGGAGATACGGTTCTCGGAATGAACTTGTCTCATGGTGGTCACTTGACGCACGGTAGCCCGGTCAACTTCTCAGGTGTGCAATATAACTTCGTCGAATATGGTGTAGACAAAGAGACAGAACACATCGATTACGACGTCGTCGCTGCACTTGCGAAGGAACATAAGCCGAAATTGATTGTTGCGGGAGCATCGGCATACCCACGTACAATCGACTTCGCGAAGTTCCGTGAGATCGCGGACAGTGTCGATGCTTACCTTATGGTCGATATGGCGCACATTGCTGGACTCGTGGCAGCAGGTCTGCATCCGAACCCGGTCGAACATGCGCATTTCGTCACGACGACGACGCACAAGACGCTCCGTGGACCACGTGGAGGGATGATTCTTTGTAAAGAAGAGTTCGCCAAAGCGATCGACAAGTCGATTTTCCCAGGGATTCAAGGAGGACCGCTCATGCACGTCATCGCGGCAAAAGCGGTCGCGTTCGGTGAGGCACTCCAACCGGAATTCAAAGATTACCAACGTCAAGTCATTGCGAATGCACAAGCACTTGCGGCAGGCCTTGAAGAAGAGGGGCTCCGAATCGTATCGGGCGGAACGGACAATCACCTCTTGCTAGTCGACCTTCGAGGAATCGACATCACAGGTAAAGCAGCTGAGCATGCACTCGATGCAGCGGGAATCACAGTCAATAAAAACACGATCCCATTCGACCCGGCATCACCGTTTGTCACAAGCGGAATCCGTCTCGGAACGGCTGCGATGACGACTCGTGGTTTCAAAGAAACGGATATGAAAGAAGTGGCACGTCTCATCGGACGTGTGCTCAAACAACATGAAGACGAGGCGGTAATCGCGGAAGCACTTCAAGACGTGCGATTGTTAACGGCGAAGTTCCCGCTTTACCCTGAACGAGGCTGAGTCAATGGATATTCGGACACTAGCAGAACGAGAGCTATCCGAACTTCCATTGTTCGATATGACAGAATGGTTGGCTCGTAAAGGGGAATACGATCCGTCTTTCCGTCTTGTCGCCAGTGAGTTCGGTGTCATCACGACGCTCCTCGACCATGGCTATTATGAAGAAGCGAGTGAACGAATCGTGCCGCTCCTCGGGATGAAAGTGCCTGCTGCTTTCCATCGACTAGGTCTTGCGCTAGAAGTAAAGGCGAACGGAAAAAAAGCGGCCAAGCGCCGCTTTCGTTCGTTCTCGTCGGCTGTCATCCAACATTCTGATTTAGCCGAGTGGCGACAGGCGTTCAAGCTCGATAAGAAATGGCTTGGTCTTCCGCTCGTCGTTGGTCTTGCGGCTGGAGCGCTCATATTTTGGCCGGATGCCGAACCGCCCGGCGTCACGCCGGACGAGCCGGACGAAGTCGTTGTCGAGACCGTAACGGAAGAAGAAGCACTCGCAGAACGCCTTGAAGAGCTCGAGGCAGAAGTCGCCCGACTCGAAGAAGAGAATGAGAAACTTCAAGATTCGGACGAACAGAAGCCAAAGGAATCAACCGAAGAGGCACCGGACACATCAACGGATGTTGTACCGCTGGCTGAGGTAGAAGCACTTGTTCAAGACAAACAGTACGAAAAAGCCGACCGCCTATTAGACGGGAAAGCGAAGGTCGGACAAGAACAAGCAGTTGGGTTTTATCGACTTCTTGTCGACAATAAATTGGGACAAGCGGACATTGCGGACTATGCGGCTTATCTCGAGTCGTATCCAGAATCCGGTTACAAGGCAGATGTCCTTTGGATGAAAGGGATTGCCGAGAAAAAAGCGAATGACCCGGCGTACCGTGAAACGTTGACGACCGTTTCTGAGATGGAAGGGACGTATTGGGCACCGATTGCGAAGTCCGTGCTCGAAGAATAAGGTGCTACATGAGTAGCGCCTTTTCTCATGAAATTCTAATGAAGTACACCACGATTTCTCGTTTTCCTGTCGTATGATTTGAGGTAGGAGGGATGCGTGTATGAAACGTGTAATGAAAACCATTGGAACAACTTTATTGGCGATCGGACTTATGGGAATCGGGCTTGCCGGATTTTTGTTCTTCACTTCACCTGGACAATCCAGCCTGTCGCAACTATCGCTAGCGGCGCTGGAAGTCGAACAGCAGATGGAACAAGTCGATACGAAGTGGGATGAATGGGAAGATGATTTAGAAAGACGAATCGAGCAAGCCGTTCCAGAAGGCGTTCGTCTGTTTTTTGCGGATTGAATTCGGGAAATGAATAACAATACGTCGAGCGAACTGCTCGGCGTTTTTTCAAAGGAGTGAGCAGGATGCAGACGATTCTCGTCGTAGAAGATGATTCGAAGATTGCGCGATTACTGGAGTTGGAATTGAAGCATGCGGGGTATGCGGTCATGGTGGCGACAGATGGTCGTACCGGTTTGGAACGAGCTCTCGCTGATGATGTCGACCTCGTGTTGCTGGACGTGATGTTACCTCAAATGAGTGGACTCGAGGTGGTCCGTCGTCTGAAAGAAGAGCGACCTTTGTTACCGGTTCTGATGGTGACGGCCCGTGGCGATCGATACGACAAAGTGAGTGGTCTTGATCTTGGCGCAGATGATTACATCACGAAACCATTTGAAATAGAAGAGGTGCTCGCACGAATTCGGGCATTTTTACGAATGCGCCAGCTTGTTCGTCAGGACCATTCCGAACAGGTGTTGACGTACGAAACATTGACTGTCGACGTGAATCGTCATGAAGTATATTGTGACGGAAAGAAAGTAGATTTGACTCGACGTGAGTTTGACTTGTTGGTTTTCTTTTTAGAGAATCCGGAGCGTGTTTTGACGCGTGACCAACTCGTCGAACACGTGTGGGGATTCGACTACTATGGGGATACGAATGTCGTGGACGTGTATGTCCGATACGTAAGGAAAAAACTGACCGGCTCTTGGATTCAAACGGTTCGCGGTGTCGGCTATATGTTGAAGCGTGGTGAGTGACCGATGCTACGAACAAAGATTGCGTGGGCGATGACAGGGTTCATGTTGTTGCTTCTTCTCGTCTCCTTTGGCGTGACCTGGTTCGTCGCCAGGCAGGAAATTGTCGATTCGCGTTTTGACGTGTTACTGCAGGCGTTGAATCTCTTGGAAGAAGATGTCCGGAATAGCGATGCGGTATTGTCGCTTCATGAGGACAGTGTCGTGTTAGAACGTCAAGAAAACGGCGAATGGGGAATCATCGGGGGAGAAGTGCCAGACGGAACGACGTTTCCCATCAATTACGGGGAACCGGCCCTCATCGATGATTGGTTTGTGGTCGCGACGACGGATGGACTAGCGTTCGGCTTTCAGGATCGAGATGTGAGCAATACGATTCAAGCGCTCGCAACCATTTTTCTCGTCATGTTCTTCTTTGCTGTTCTCTTGACGTTCCTCGGGACGTGGTGGATTTTACGTCAAGGTCTGTCACCGTTACGCCGATTGACAGAAACGATGGAACGGATCACGGAGTCCGGTAAGTTAGAGACAATCGAAGTGGCTGACCGAAAAGATGAAGTGACGACTCTTTCGGACGGATTTAATCATATGATTGAGCGAGTCGAAGGGACGATGGAGCAACAACGTCGTTTCGTCGCCGATGTTTCACATGAACTCAAGACACCGTTGACCGTCATCGAGGGCTATGCGAAGTTATTACAACGATGGGGACAAGAAGATGAGAGTGTACGTGCCGAAGCGATTGACCATATTTTAACGGAGTCGCGTCAAATGCGAAATGATTTGATTGAACCTATGCTCGAATTGAATCGATTTGCTGCACTCGAACAGGTAGAGCGAGAAGAAATCGATTTAGCTGAACTTGGGGAATCAATAGGAGAACGTTTTTTGCGGTCGCACGGCGTCCATTTACCTATTGAAGCTACAGGAAGCTGGTTTGGTCATCGTGAGTCGTTACAGCGGATTCTTGTCATCCTATTAGACAATAGTTTGAAGTATGCGGAAGAGACGAGCCTTCATTTGAAAAGTGATCGAATTGAGGTACGCGATCGAGGACCGATTCTTTCGGATGATGTGAGGAATCGGCTGTTCGATCGATTCTACCGATTAGATGAAGCGCGCGATCGCAGTGGGAGCGGTCTTGGTCTCGCGATTGCGAAAGAAGTGGCGGACTTGAATGAGTGGACGATCGGGAGTAGATCGAATCATCCGGATGGCAGTATATTTTTTCTGACTCGATGATGAATATTTCGCATTTTCTCATCAACTTCTAATGAAGCCTTAAATATGCTCTCACGGAAGAGGCTTATGATGAAAATAAGAAGAACACATCATGAGGAGGAAACAAACATGAAACGCATCGGTTGGATTATCGGCGCATTATTAGCTGTCATGGCAATTGTTGGAATTGGATTTTACGTAAACGGGAATCAGACGGATACGGTCATTGTTCCACAAGCAATCAATCAAGCGAGTGACGATCGATCAACGGACAACCCAGATGACCCTGCTACATCGGATGGCTCAAGTAGCGCATCAGATGATTCGTCAGCAGCGCGAGTGGGGGATGGAGACGACTATGAACTATACGGGACGCTCGTGAAGTTATCGAAAGAAGATGTCACTATCAGCTTCAATGGAAAAGAGTCGACATACCCTTTAGCGGCGACACATGAAATCGATGACGATACACCGCAAGTGGGTGACCGGGTAAAACTCGAATTGAACCGAGATGATGAAGTGAAGGAAGTGGACCGTGAGAGTGGTGATGATGATGCGTATATTTACGGCACGCTCGTCAAACTCACAAATCAAGAAGTCACGATTAAGATCGATGGGAAAGACAACGTATATCCACTTGCCGCACGTTCTGAAATCGATGATGACACTCCGCGTGTCGGCGATCCTGTCAAACTTGAGCTAAATCAAGATGGGGCGGTCATTGAAGTCGATCGTGAATCAGAGGACGACCAGAATGAACAAGATGATTCTTCGCAGGACGACTCATCTCAAGATGACTCATCCGAGGATGAGCGAGAAGATGACTAATGAAGTGATAAAAAGGACTAATCTCTTAATGGATTAGTTCTTTTTTTGTTGCTAGACGTTGAAGCATAAAATGAGTTGGACCGCTTTCGTCAAATCATCAGAAACGTAATAATTCTGAAATCATCACAAAAATAGGTTCTATGTTATGATGTACAAGAAAAATTTAGGTGGTTTCCACCTAATTGGGAATGAGGAGGAACATCAATGCGTACGTATTGGGGAATCTTGCTCAGTTGTATCTTGTTGAGTGGATGTGGTGCCGAGACGTTGAACGCGATTGAATTACGTCCTTTGTCTTCCTATCGAGTCGAGCAAGATCCTGAGATACCGTTAATGAAACAAACACAAGAGAAGCTACTTACATACTGTGAGCGTCGTCCGACAGATGTCTTACCAGAGCGACGAGCCAAGGTGGCAGAAGTGACATTTCATCATCCGCTCTATGAAGTACTCGGGTCCAAAACGGTGAAATATTTTGCGGCGGGTGATGAACGTTACGTGACCTGCGCGAACAGCAATGAGTTGATGGAGCGAACGTTTGCCGTGGAGCCGATTCAAGCGTTTGAAGCGCTCGAACAAGAGCGCTTTCAAGAGTCGAAAGTGGTCTCGACAATTGAGTTTGAGCGCATCGATGACCTTGAATCGATTACAAGTACGTTCACATTGAACGAGACGCATGAAGAAGTAATGCCCGACTCGGCTTTCCGTTATACGACACCGGATACGGGAGCGATCTATGTGACGTTCGAGACGATTCGAAATGGGCGTACACTTGACCCGATCATTGAACCAAAACTATTCCCGTTTCAAAGCGGAGAGAATGAAGGGTATGTTTTCTTGACGAGGCGTGCCGATGATCGTCTCACCCTACAAATCGGAGAGGCGTCCTCGCTCAAACAACTCATCCTACCGAATATATATGAGGCTCCTTATATGAAAGTCGATCCGAAAGAAGAGCTCTCGCTAAAGGGAAATCATCGCGAACTCATGAAACGCATCATCTTATCTGATCGACCGATTGAAGGGGATGTGGCTGAAGAGACGTCGTTATCGTTATCGAAAACATATGGAACGGTCCTTGAAATTTGGGGGCATGTCCGTCGTCCAGTGACAAACAAGATGTCCACGCGCCCCGCCGAAAGGGAAACGCGCCTGGCAGTTTTTGAATCGGATCAAGATACAATCTGGCTAGACGGACCGAAAACGCAAGAGTTGTTTGACACCTTGTCTCATATTCAGCCGCATGAAAAACCGTCTACAGCTATCAAAATCGGAGACTTGCATCTGTATGAAGAATTGACTGAGCAATCCTTTGACGTATGGAAAACGGAAACAGAACTCTATTTAGTCGATCAACACACATCTCAATCGTATGAACTTCCGGGCAATGATTATTTCCAGGTCATTCAACCATAAGTGGCGTCTGACCTTTGATAAAATAGAAGTTGGCTCTACCCATCTCAACAGAGTTAGGGTACAATGCTCGAGAGAGAATGAGAGAGGAGTGAAGCAAGATGGGAAAAGTACATGTTTATGACCATCCTTTGATTCAGCACAAAATGACGATTATGCGTAAAGTAGAGACGGGGACGAAGCAGTTCCGTGAACTCGTCGACGAAGTTTCTTCACTTATGGCATACGAAATCACGCGCAGCCTACCCCTAACAGACGTAGAAATCGAGACACCGGTCTCTGTTTCCACGCAAAAGATGATTGCCGGCAAGAAATTGGGAATCGTCCCTATTTTACGTGCAGGACTTGGTATGGTGGATGGGTTCCTCAAAATGATGCCGAACGTAAAAGTCGGTCATATCGGTCTTTACCGCGATCCGGAAACACTTGAGCCACACGAATACTACTTGAAACTTCCGACAGACGTCACAGAACGCGACTTTATCGTTGTTGACCCGATGCTCGCGACAGGTGGTTCGGCTGTTGATGCGATTGCATCACTCAAGAAACACGGAGCGAAGTCAATCAAGTTGGCATGCCTTTGCGCAGCACCAGAAGGCGTAGAGCGTGTACAAGCAGAACATCCGGATGTAGAGATCTATCTTGCTGCACTCGATGAAAAATTAAATGACCACGGTTATATCGTTCCTGGACTTGGGGATGCGGGTGACCGTTTGTTTGGTACGAAGTAATGACTTAAAAGCGAGAATCGCCTATGCGATTCTCGCTTTTTTTACGATTGACACTGAATAATATTTATCATTTACGGATGTCACAAAATAGACACAAAACTAGAGCGAGAAGAATGGCGAACTGGGATGGAATTTATCTATTCTTTCTTATTTAAATAGAATCCCTCGATTTCGAATATAAAACCAGGATTGAGAAAGGGATTTTGAACAGTATGAGATTCCTCACAAAAAAATGGGCGAAATCGCTCGACATGGTAAAAACATCCTCGGTATACTGATACAGGACGTTGAAAACGATTTCAAAATGAAGTCAACAGACGTTTCGTAACTCTTTGTGAACGTAAGCGTTTACTGATTGAATTTTCCAAAACGTGGGGGTATAACTGAACTATTCTTCATCTGATTCCGTTTGTGAAATGTTATAAAGTCAACATTTTTATTTCAACGTTTCTTCACACTTTCTTAAAAAAGTGCTTTGATCGTTTAGTTTATGAAGTGCGTAAAACTATTGATACGACTTGATTTAAAGCGCTTTTATAATTGTGAAATTCATTGACTTCTTATGCCATTTCTATTACTCTGAACTTGTGTGACTTTTGATGGTCACGCGAGTGTGAATTCGTGAAGAACAAGGGAGCACGTGAGACTCGAAAGGGGGATTTGGATGGCGAAAAAAGACAATCGTTATCTATCCTATGCCTCGCTCGCTTCACAAATCTCGACAGCACTTGCTGGACCGATTGTCATCGGTTATCTCGTCGGACAGTACGGCGAAAGACGTGAATTTTGGGGCACGTTTGGTTGGAATGTGTCGATTATCCTTGGACTCGTGTTCGGGGTTACGGCGCTAGTTCTCACCCTTCGGAGTTTATTGACAGGAGAGGACGAATGAATACGATTCAAGCAGACAGAAAAGCACAAAAAGAGTTGATGAAGCGTTATACGAAATGGTTTACCATTTGGTTTGCAATTTTGTTAGTTGGCGCCTTCATCGTCCCGATGTACAAAGCCGTTTTTCTCGGATTGTTCATCGGCGGGGTCGGGAGTCTCATCATTCTACATATGCAGAATCGAAGTGTCATACGTATGTATGACGTCATCGAGCATGGACGACGACCAAAGTCGCACGGGACCGTTTCAAGAATGGCGGTCGGTGCGTTAGCAGTGATAGTCGGTCTTCTCTACGAGGATCGAGTGTCCGTCATCGCGGTGGTAACTGGTCTAATCGCCGGCCACATCATACAATTTGGCGAGTTTACACTTGCCCAGCTCAGCAGGAAAAGAGGTGAATATTAATGGGTCATGAGTTTCCCACATATTCTCTGCACTTTGGGGACTATACGTTATACGGGAGCTGGACGAACGTCATTACAGTGCTAGTTGCAGCGTTACTCGTCTTCGTATTCGCCATTTGGGGGACAAGACGTTTGGCAATGAAGCCGACTGGCAAACAAAACTTCATGGAATTCTTCGCGGAGTTCGTACGTGGAATCATCGCAAGTGCGATGGACTGGAAGACAGGAGGACGCTTTATTGGATTTGGGATGACGTTGATTTTGTTCATTCTCTTCTCAAACTTGATGGGTCTACCGTTTAACGTCATTTCCGGACACTATTTGTGGTTCAACTCACCGACAGCCGATCCTTACGTAACCTTGGCGTTGTCGACACTCGTCGTTGCAATGTCGCACTATTACGGGGTGAAACTGCACGGATTGAAACACTATTCGGCGGAATTCGTAAAACCAGTCTGGTTCTTGCTTCCGATCAAATTGATCGAGGAGTTTGCGAACACGTTGACGCTCGGTTTGCGTCTATACGGTAACATCTTTGCCGGTGAAATCATGATTACCATCATCTTGGGACTCGCGATTACAGCCGAAGGCGCACTCAACCCGCTCGGTGCAATCTTTGCGGTCTTCCCAATGATTCTATGGCAAGGTTTCTCAATCTTTATCGGGGTTATCCAATCCTACATTTTCCTGACGCTTGCAATGGTGTACATCGGGCACAAAGCTTCGGCCGAACATTGATTCGGACATCTCGCCAAAGCGTTACAATCAAATTATTTACTTAACTTTTAGGAGGAATATACACAATGGAACAACTTAATCTTCTCGCAACAGCACTTGTTATCGGACTTGGAGCACTCGCAGCTGGTATCGGTAACGGTTTGATCGTATACGGAACAGTACAAGGACAAGCACGTCAACCAGAACTCAAAAACGAACTTCGTCAAACAATGTTCATCGGTATCGGTTTGGTTGAGGCCCTCCCGATCATCGGTGTGGCTGTCGGTTTCCTTCTCCTCAACTCTTGATTCCGAGTTAACGAGAATAGCATGAGAGGGAGCACGTCTCCCTCACTTATTTAGTCAAGAGGAGGGTATGCATGGATACGATGATGATTGCAGCTGGTGCTGGCGGCGAAGGCCTCCGCATTCTGGATATGATCTTTACAATTTTCACATTCCTCGTACTCTTGGCCCTGTTGAAGAAATTTGCTTGGGGACCACTCCTTGGAATGATGAGACAGCGTGAAGAGTATGTAGCGAACGAAATTGAACTCGCTGAAAAGAGCCGCAAAGATGCGGAACATTATGTCGTTGAACAACGTGATGCACTCAGTGCAGCACGTACTGAGTCAAAAGAAATGCTCGACGCAAGCCGTCGACAAGCAGAAGCAGAACAAGCACGCTTGGTGGAGCAGGCGCGTTTGGAAGCCGAACAAATTAAAATCGAGGCAGAGAAAGCGATTGAGCGCGAGCGTGAGCTTGCGAAACAATCTCTTCAAACGGAAGTCGTCACACAGGCACTTTCGGCAGCACGCCACGTCCTTCAAACAGACCTTAAAGGTGATGAAGCGAAACAGCGTGCCCTCGTCACAGACTTCCTGTCTAAAGCGAAAGGTGCGAACTGATGAACGCATCATTAGCAAAACGCTATGCCAAAGCGCTCTTCGACTTAGCGCGGGAACAAGGCACGCTCGACCAAGTCGAAGCGGAAGTGCGTCTGCTCGATGAAGTGCTCCACGCGACTCCTGAACTCATGGATCTCTTAACGAATCCGGCAGTCAGTGACAGCGAGCTTGCACAGCTTTTAAAAGACAGCTTTGGTGATATGACGGCGATTGTCGTGAACACACTTCTCGTCATGGTCGAAAATGACCGTGCGGCAGAGGTTCGCGCATTGCCACGTTACGTCCGCGAATTTATCAACGACTATCGTGGAATTGCAGAGGGTATTGTCACAAGCGCCTACCCATTGTCGGCAACAGACTTGAAAGACGTCGAACTCGTCTTCGGACAGAAGCTCGGGAAGACGCTCCAATTGAATAACGTCGTCGATGAAGAAGTCATCGGTGGACTCCGTGTCCAAGTCGGATACACGACGTACGATGATACGATCGAAACGAAACTTACACGCCTTGAGCGTGAATTGTTGAATGCGTAAGAAATAGGGGTGAATTCAATGACAATCAAAGCTGAAGAAATCAGCGCCCTGCTAAAAGAACGAATCGCTTCGTACGGTTCTGAAATCGAAGTCAGCGAGACAGGTACAGTCATTCAAGTAGGTGACGGTATCGCTCGTGCACACGGACTCGATAACGTTATGGCGGGGGAACTCGTAGAGTTCTCTAACGGCGTAATGGGCTTGGCGCAAAACTTAGAAGAAGGTAACGTCGGGATTATCATCCTTGGCGATTACAAAGGCATCAAAGAAGGCGATTCTGTCAAACGTACAGGTCGCATCATGGAAGTTCCAGTTGGTGAGGCACTCCTCGGACGTGTCGTCAACCCACTCGGACAACCAATCGATGGTCTTGGACCAATCGTGACTGACAACTATAACCCGATCGAGCGTAAAGCTTACGGCGTTATGGCACGTAAATCGGTTCACGAACCACTTCAAACAGGAATTAAGGCGATTGACGCCCTCGTTCCAATCGGTCGTGGTCAGCGTGAGCTCATCATCGGTGACCGTCAGACAGGTAAAACATCTGTTGCCATCGATACGATTATCAACCAAAAAGAAGAGAACATGATTTGTATCTACGTTGCTATCGGTCAGAAAGAATCGACTGTACGTGGCGTAGTAGAGACGCTTCGTCAAAACGGAGCGCTCGACTATACAATCGTCGTTTCGGCATCGGCATCACAGCCGGCACCACTTCTTTACCTCGCACCATTCGCAGGGGTATCGATGGGTGAGTACTTCATGGATCGCGGACAACACGTCCTCGTCGTTTATGATGACCTTTCGAAACAAGCGGCAGCTTACCGTGAGCTCTCGCTCCTTCTCCGTCGTCCTCCAGGCCGCGAAGCCTACCCAGGGGATGTCTTCTACCTCCACTCACGCCTTCTTGAGCGTGCAGCGAAGTTGAACGACGAACTCGGCGGTGGTTCATTGACAGCACTTCCGTTCATCGAGACACAAGCATCGGATATCTCAGCATATATCCCGACAAACGTTATCTCGATCACAGACGGTCAGATCTTCCTTCAGTCGGACCTCTTCTTCTCTGGGGTACGCCCAGCAATCAACGCCGGTCTCTCAGTATCACGTGTTGGTGGTTCGGCACAGGTGAAAGCGATGAAGAAAGTTGCTGGTACACTTCGTCTTGACCTCGCGTCTTACCGTGAGCTCGAAGCGTTCGCTCAGTTCGGATCAGATCTCGACAAAGCGACACAATCGAAGTTGAACCGTGGTCAGCGTACGGTTGAAGTCTTGAAACAAGACTTGAACGCACCGCTTTCTGTAGACAAGCAAGTTATCATCATCTACGCACTCACGAAAGGTCATCTCGATGACATCCCAGTCACAGACATCCGTCGTTTCGAAACAGAAATGAACGCATGGCTCGACCAAAACCGTAAAGACCTCTGCCGTGAAATCCGTCAGACAGGAAACCTTCCTTCAGACGAGGCAATGGTCGACGCAATTACGGAATTCAAAAAGACGTTCTCGCCATCGGTTTAATCCGGTGACGAGCGTCTATTAAGGTGGTGAATCGAAATGGCATCATTACGTGAGATCCAGATGCGGATCACCTCGACCCAAAGCACGAAGCAAATCACGAAAGCGATGAACATGGTGTCGGCATCAAAGTTGAACCGGGCCCAAGGGAACAACGCCAACTTCAAGCCGTACATGGACAAGTTGCAAGAAGTCATCTCGTCGATCGCCGGTGGTACATCAGGCGCGACACACCCGATGCTTCAAGTACGTCCCGTCAAACGGACTGGTTATATCGTCATCACGTCAGACCGCGGACTCGCAGGTGGATACAACGCCAGCGTCTTGCGTGACGTGTACCGTGAACTCAAAGACAAGCACACATCAACAGATGAGTATCGTCTTTACGTAATCGGGAAAGTCGGTGTCCAGTTCTTCAAGTCACGCAACATTCCGGTGTATAGCGCGATGACAGGGCTAAACGACCAACCAACTTTTGTTGAAGTCGCAGAAATCGTCAAACAGACGGTAGGTGCCTTCAGCGAGGGCGAGATTGATGAATTGAAGCTTTGCTACAACTCGTTCATCTCGGTCATCAGCCAAGAAGTGAAGATTCAACAATTGCTCCCGCTCGGGGATATCGAACAGTCCGCATCCAATGTGATGTATGAATACGAACCAGAAGAAGAAACGATCTTAGCGGCGCTCCTCCCACGTTATGCGGAAGGACTCATCTACGGCGCATTGCTCGATGCGAAAGTGTCAGAGCACGCAGCCCGGATGACGGCGATGTCGAGTGCGACAGACAATGCGGATGAACTCATTCGCGGACTCAAACTCAAATTCAACCGCGCGCGTCAAGCAGCGATCACACAAGAAATCACAGAGATTGTCGGAGGTGCGTCGGCGCTTGAATAAGCGCACGCCCTCTAGATTGTAGGAGGCTAACACGATGAACGAATACGGCATGAAAGGCCGCGTAGTCGCAGTCATGGGCCCAGTTATCGACGTAAAGTTCGACAACCACTTACCGAACATCTACAACGCTCTCAAAGTCACACACGTGGCAGCGACAGCGGACGATGTTAGTGTCGACTTGACGCTCGAAGTAGCTGTTCACCTTGGTGACGACACGGTCCGTACGATTGCGATGGACTCAACTGACGGCGTTCGCCGCGGTATGGAAGTACTTGACTTAGGATCACCGATTTCGGTACCAGTTGGAGAAGCGACACTTGGACGTGTCTTCAACGTTCTCGGTAACCCGATCGATGATAAAGAAGTGGCAGCTGACGTGCTTCGTGCACCGATTCACCGTCAAGCGCCAACATTTGACGAATTGTCAACGAAAGTTGAAATCCTTGAAACAGGGATTAAAGTCGTCGACCTTCTCGCACCATACATCAAAGGTGGTAAAATCGGCCTCTTCGGTGGTGCCGGTGTAGGGAAAACCGTCCTCATCCAGGAACTCATCAACAACATCGCGCAAGAGCACAGCGGGATTTCTGTATTCGCAGGAGTCGGTGAGCGTACGCGTGAAGGGAATGACTTGTTCCACGAGATGACGGACTCAGGCGTTATCAAGCAAACAGCGATGGTCTTCGGTCAGATGAACGAACCACCTGGTGCACGTCTCCGTGTTGCCTTGACTGGTTTGACAATGGCAGAGTACTTCCGTGACGAGCAAGGACAAGACGTTCTTCTCTTCGTTGATAACATCTTCCGTTTCACACAAGCAGGTTCTGAGGTTTCAGCCCTTCTCGGACGTATGCCATCGGCGGTAGGTTACCAGCCGACACTTGCGACTGAAATGGGTATGCTTCAAGAGCGAATCACATCGACTGCAAAAGGATCGGTAACTTCGATTCAAGCGGTTTATGTACCAGCCGATGACTACACGGACCCGGCTCCGGCAACAACGTTCGCCCACCTTGATGCAACAACAAACCTTGAGCGTCGTCTTTCGGAGATGGGGATTTACCCAGCCGTTGACCCGCTCGCATCGACTTCACGTGCCCTCTCTCCTGAAATCGTAGGGAAAGAGCACTATGAGGTTGCACGTAACGTTCAACAGACGCTTCAGCGTTACAAAGAACTTCAAGACATCATCGCTATCCTCGGGATGGACGAGTTGTCTGAAGACGACAAACTCACGGTTCACCGTGCACGTCGTATTCAGTTCTTCTTATCACAAAACTTCCACGTGGCTGAGCAGTTCACGGGCCAAAAAGGTTCGTACGTGCCAGTCAAAGAGACAGTACGCGGCTTCAAAGAGATCCTCGAAGGTAAACACGACGATCTTCCTGAAGATGCATTCCGTCTCGTCGGTCCAATCGAAGACGTCATCGAAAAAGCGAAGACGTTGGTCTAAGACCTACGCGGAAGGGGGAAACTAGACGATGAATACTGTTCACGTCAACGTCGTCACCCCGGATGGTGCAGCCTTTGAAGGAGACGCACGAATGGTCATCGCCAAATCGGTCACTGGTGAGCTTGGTATTTTGCCAAAGCACATCCCGATGGTGACGCCACTCGACGTCTCAGTCCTCAAGCTGCGCCACGAAGATGGTGGACGCACGCTGATCGCAATCAGCGGCGGTTTCATGGAAGTTCGTCCCGACACGGTGACGATCTTAGCTGAAACAGCCGAAATGGCGGATAAGATCGACTATGATCGCGCTTCTGCGGCGAAAGTTCGTGCCGAGCGTCGTCTTCAAGACACGAAGCTCTCGGAACTCGAATTCCGTCGTGCGGAACTTGCGCTCAAAAAAGCGATCAACCGCTTAAGCATTCGCGATATGAAAGAATAAGAATGACTCTCACACGAAAGTGTGGGAGTTTTTTTGTTGTTTTTTGGAAAAGATGGGTCTTTTGTCGTGCTTCTAAATGACGGGACTAGTAAAAAATATATGGAAGAAGACCGATAATAAAGGTGGGAACTACCGTAAAGGAGATTAGGGAATGAAAGTTTACGTTGCGCGACAACCAATTTTTGACCAACAATTACGCGTTTGCGGCTACGAATTGTTATATCGCCGCAGCGAAAATAATATTTTTGAGAACGTAGATGATTCGTTGGCAACAGCTGACGTCATTCATAACGCTTACCTTGTGTTCAATTTTCGGGAATTGACAGAAGGGACGCGCGCGTTCATCAATTTCCCTCAGACGTTGATTGAAGGGGAAGTGCCTTCGTTGCTACCACGTCAATCGCTCGTCGTCGAAGTGCTCGAACATGTCGAACCGACGGAGAAAGTATTACAGTCTCTCCGCTCGTTAAGACGTCAAGGTTATACGATTGCACTGGATGATTTCGTATTTGAAGAGAAATATCGCCCATTGATTGGACTCGCCGACATCATCAAAATCGACTATCAAGCGACCCCAGTCGATCAACAGCAAAAATTGATTGATGCGCTCGGACACCGAGTCGAATTTTTGGCGGAAAAAATCGAGACACCCGCAGAGTATGAGATTGCGAAACGACTCGGATATAAAATGTTCCAAGGGTACTTCTTTAGTCGTCCCATCGTGGTGCACGGGGCCGAAGTGCATCCGTTGCGTCACACGCTCATTGAAATGTTGAAAGAGCTCGATTGTCCGGAACCGAGTTTTCGACGGATTTCAGCGCAAATTGAGCGAAGTGTCGACCTATCCTATAAGATGCTCCGTACGGTCAATACGGTGTATCAAAAAGGTCGTCGAACGATTGAATCAATCGAGCAAGCCGTCGCGCGAATCGGACTAGATGAGTTGAAACGATGGTCTTATTTGATGCTTCTTCGAGAGATGCAGACGTCTGAATCGAAAGAACTGATTAAACAGAGTGTCATTCGCGGAAAAATGATGGAGTTGATTGCGGAGGATACATTGACAGATGTATTACCGTTTGATGCATTCATTACGGGAATCTTTTCATCACTCGACGTCATTCTCGATGAGGCAATGCAAACGTTGATTGCAGAGCTTCCGGTGGCGCCTCCTGTAAAGGCAGCGTTACTCGGTGAACAGAACGGTTTGCGAAAGTTGTTAGAGGATGTCATCGACTACGAACAGTTGACGATTCCGCTCCATAACACAGATTCGGATTGGTCTCAATATTACGTCGAAGCGATTCGCTGGTCTCGTAGCCTTGACGAATCGATTGAATAATGTTTGAAATATGTGAGGGGCGTCAATTACTGTAGTAAGACCTTACTGCTGATGACGTCCCTTTTGGTGTGCTTGTAGAGAAAGTGAGTTGATCGAATGGTTCAAACCGCTCGAAGCTTAAGACCCTAAGTCTTTTTTTCTCTAACATGTCATGATATGATTGAAAATGGTACGAATTTTAGAAAAGAGGGGAATCGTCGATGGTCAATACCGTATTTTCGCTAGCGATTTATATCATAGCGATCTACGTCGCTTGGTGGGCACTCTTACCCGTCAAATGGGATAAGTTGCTCAATCAAGTGAGGAGTCCGCAAGCTGCTGTCTTGCGCGTTCTCGTAGCGGTTGTCTTCGGTTCACTGATTGCCCAGTTCTTTTTGGAGTACATTCGACTGGCGCAGGCGCTCGCACCTATACAGTAGTCGCAGAATATTTAACAAACTGTAATCCTGCTGTAACGACTCCTATATGATTATCATGTAGGATAAATTCGTCTGACATGATGTTTTTTTCATTCAATTTGCACTTATTTATTATTCAGATTGATTAATGAATGAAAAATCATCACGTTTTGCAAACCATTCAAATAATCGACATCATCACATCCGGATTCGGATATCGACGCACTATATAAAAAAACAATGAAGTTGGAGGACAAAGAGAGATATGAAGGATTTGATCGTAGTCCGTGGAGGACGTAAACTGTCAGGTACTGTGCGCGTTGAGGGAGCAAAAAACGCCGTACTCAAAACATTGGTTGCCACTCTATTAGCTAGCGAAGGAAAGTCAATCTTACAAAACGTACCACGTCTTGCTGACGTGTACACGATTAACAAAGTACTTCGTCACCTCGGTGCAGAGGTATCGTTCAATGAAGAAAAGAATGAAGTAACTGTCGATGCGTCGGGCGACATCAAAGATGAAGCACCGCTTGAGTACGTGCGGAAGATGCGTGCTTCAATCCTCGTCATGGGACCTCTTCTTGCCCGTCTCGGTCACGCTCGTGTAGCAATGCCGGGCGGATGCTCAATCGGCTCACGTCCGATTGACCTCCACTTAAAAGGATTCGAAGCGATGGGTGCGAAAACGGTCATCGGAAACGGATTCGTAGAAGCTTCTGTAGAAGGCCGTCTCCAAGGTGCTAAAATCTACTTGGACTTCCCATCTGTTGGTGCGACAGAGAACATCATGATGGCAGCTGTGCTTGCAGAGGGTACGACTATCATCGAGAACGTTGCAAAAGAACCTGAGATCGTCGACCTTGCGAACTTCTTAAACGGAATGGGCGCACACGTTCGCGGTGCAGGTACAGAAACAATCCGCATCGAAGGTGTAGAAACACTTCGCGGTGCAGAACACTCGATTATTCCAGACCGTATCGAAGCAGGTACGTTCCTCGTTGCTGGTGCGATCACAGGTAGTGACATCGAAGTCATCGGTGCAGAACGTGAGCACCTTCGTCCATTGATTTCAAAAATGGAAGAAATGGGTGTCCACTTCGAGGATACGGCAGAAGGCATGCGTGTCACGGCACCAGACGAATTGAAGCCGGTTGATGTGAAGACGATGCCACACCCAGGATTCCCGACAGACATGCAGTCACAAATGATGGCACTCGTCTTGAAAGCGGGCGGTACATCTGTCATCACGGAAACGGTGTTTGAGAATCGCTTTATGCACGTCGAAGAGTTCCGTCGTATGAACGCGGACATTAAGATTGAAGGACGTTCAGCAATCGTCAAAGGTGGCGTACGCCTTCAAGGAGCGGAAGTTGTCGCAACGGACCTTCGTGCCGGAGCAGCACTTATTCTAGCAGGTCTCATCGCGGAAGAAGAGACACGCGTTGGAGATTTATATCATATCGACCGTGGATACGTTGACTTCCACAAGAAACTTCAAGCACTCGGTGCTGACATCGAGCGTATTGAAGGAACTGTCGAAGTTGCTGAAGAAATGGTTCAGAACTAAGAAACGAGCACGAATTAGAGGGCGAGGAGAGACTCTTCTCGCTCTTTTCAATGAAGAAACGAACGGAGGAACCTATACATCATGTTTTCAAAAGATATCGGGATTGATTTAGGGACAGCAAACGTTGTCATTCACGTCAAAGGGAAAGGAATCGTCTTAGACGAACCTTCAGTCGTTGCGATAAAACGCTCTACAGGAAAAGTACTAGCAGTCGGTTCAGAAGCGTATGAGATGGTTGGTCGTACACCTGGTGATATCGTGGCGATCCGTCCTCTCCGTGACGGAGTCATCGCCGATTTCGCCACAACAGAAGAAATGCTCCGTCACTTCATCGAGAAAATTCAAGTCCGAGGCTTCTTCGGAGGCATCCGCATGCTGATTTGTACACCTGCGAACGTCACGCCGGTTGAAGCAAAAGCCATTCGTGAAGCTGCTGAGAAAGCTGGCGCGAAAGAAGTCTTCCTCGCCGTCGAACCAAAAGCTGCGGCAGTCGGTTCAGGCATGGATATTTGGAAGCCGGTTGGTCACATGATCATTGACATTGGTGGTGGGACGACCGACGTCGCCATTTTATCAATGGGAGACATCGTCTGCGGTGAGACTATCAAGATTGCAGGGGATCGCTTCGATACGGACATCCTTCGTGCCATCAAAGAGAAGCACAAGCTGATCATCGGAGAACGTACGGCTGAACAAATCAAGAAAGAAATCGCGACGGTCTTCCCAGGAGGGCGTAACGAATCGATGGATATTCGTGGACGTGACATGGTACGTGGATTGCCTCGTACGGTGACCATTACGTCAGAAGAACTTCGTGAAGCGATGGCTGAATCAGCTAATGAAATCGTCGAAGCAGCGAAGCGTGTCCTTGAACAGACACCACCAGAACTTGCAGCGGATATCATCGACCGCGGAATCATCATGACAGGTGGGGGATCACTCCTTCACGGTCTTGACCAACTCGTCGCAGAGCGTGTCATGTTGCCGGTCATGATGGCCGAGGAGCCGACACTCAGTGTCGCGCACGGAACGGGGATCATGCTCGAAAACTTAGATCGATTGAAATAAACAGACAAGCGACCGCGTGCGGTCGCTTGTTTTTTGTATGTTCAACTCAATATTTCGGAGACGAGTGCCAACACGTTACCTTCAGAATCTTTGAAGAAACTCATCCACGTTTCTGTCGTCCCCATTTTTGCCACACAGTGTGGTTCATCAATGAAAGTCACTCCTGCATTTTTCAACTGAGCATAAGCGTCATCGATGGATGCGATACTCAAATAGAGAATTGGACTTGATTTTGCAAAAACATCATTCTCTGGAGGGGACAACATGAGGCGAATGCCCCCACAGTCGAAAAATGCGAGCAATCCTGCTTGAAAGAGAAAGGGTACCTCAAGCGTGTCTCGATAGAATTGAACGGCACGGTCTAACTCTTTGACAGGGATGTAGATTTGTTTAATTTGTTGAATGAGGCTCATGGGATTCATCCTTTCAATATGTATTTGAAACAGGAAGGGGTAACTCTGATTCAAGTTGACGTTGGAGACGGTTGGTAAGTCCTGTTGGGTGAGACATTAAGCCGATAGAAATATGTAATGGGAATAGGGTATGTAAGTCGCTAGGATAATATGAGCCATCTCGAGGTAACGTATGATTGACAATCCGAGAGACCCCTGAGGAATGGTCAATGTTTAAGACGATTGGAGCAGACATTCCGGTCCCTCGCTCAAGTTGTTGATGGTTAGGATAATATTCTTGTAGAAGCACCCATACATACACTTCCTGTCGAGTCGTACTCGTCCCGAGGATTTGATAGCTGGCATAAACATCCCCACCGAAATTAGGAGACATGACTTGAGTTGTCAAGTAGCGCTCCAACACGTTCTGATTGACGTCGACGGATTGGGTAAGCGTGACAAATGATTCATCCGTCAAGGCAGCATAGAGCAAAGCACTCAATATCCATGTACAAAATGTCGTTATGATCAACTTTTTCAAATAAGCGCCTCCCAATACCGATGTGATGAATCATATATGTCCATCATATCTAAAGAGGATACGAATATATAGGTCATTCGTGGGAAAAATTGTATATAATGAAATCATTAATCAATGAGAGGGGAATCATGATGGCACCGATTCACTAATAGACTGAACAGAATAATCAAATAGAATCGGAGGACATCATGAACAAACCACTTACACTCATTACTGGCGTCAGTCGCAATCAAGGCATCGGTGCTGCGATTGCGCGAAAACTTGCTTCTGAAGGACATGACTTGTACTTGACGCACTGGAGTCCGTTTGACGCTAAAGAAGGAATCGGGGAAGAAATTGGCTTCATCGAACGATTGGTTCAAGAACTGACTGAAGAAGGGACCCGTGTCGAGCATGAGGCATACGATTTGGCTTCAGGAGACGAGGTCGGATTACTTGATCGAATGGAAGCTAAACTTGGTATACCGAGCAGGCTAATCCATAACGCGACCTATGAGCGACATGTCAACGTTGAGAACTTTACAACCGACGTATTGAGAAAACATTACCTGGTGAATAACGAAGGGACACTCGGACTCACCTTTGCGTTTATTGAGCGCTATAAACAAGCGGGACATCAAGATGGGCGAATCCTGTTCTTCGTATCGGGGGGACCGGATGCGAATAACCTGGCCTACATCGCAACGAAAGGTGCATTGATTGCCATCACACCTGCGTTGGCGAATGGATTAGGAGAATACGGCATTTCGGTGAATGCGTTCGATCCGGGACCGACGGATACGGGTTGGATCAATGACGAACTTCGCGAACACTTGCTACCATTATTTCCTTACAAGCGAATGGGGACGCCTGAAGATACGGCTCGCTTCGTCGCTTTCTTGATGGGCCCAGACGGCGCATGGGTGAATGGCCAACATCTTCACGTTGACGGAGGGTTTACTGGGCGCTAATAGAGAACGTTCGATGGATACAATAAAAAAAAAGACATCTCACTTTAAGTGTGAGATGTCTTTTTTCAATGCCATGTATAGTCTTTATCAACAAATAAACGATTTTTTAAGTCTGTTTTAGAAATTGAAGGATTAGGTGCATCAAGCCAATCGTAATAATCACAGGCACAGGAATCACCAAGTTCGATAGAATAGCCATTATTTATTGTATTAACAGTTATATCGAGTTCATGTTCAGCTAACGTCTTTTTCAATCGATAAATCGTGTTGTATACGTTGTGTAAGGCGCGTTGTGGTTCATCGATGTCCGGGTAAAGGGTTTCGGCAAGCACCCACTTATTAATGACCTGCTTACGATGAAAAACTAAGTAGGCAAATAACTCCTCTGTTTTTTGTGTTGGCCACTTCACAAGATTTCCATCTTGTGTTCGTACCGAAAAACGATCTAGAAATTGTATGCGACAAGATTGATTGAGATTCTTTTGTTGAATCGCCTCATAGCGCTGGATGATACGCGGAATGACGTTATGAATCATCTGCTCTGTGATGGGCTTCAACAAGTAATGCGTGGCATGCAAATTGAACGCTTCAACGGCATACTGTTGATGGGCGGTCGTGAAGACGACTTGTGTCCGTTCCGGCAAATAGGTCGCCAATTCGAGTCCCGTCATTTCAGGCATCTCGATATCTAAAAAGACAAGGTCTACCGGGTGCTCTTGAATAAAAGTGAGAGCTTGAACCGGACTTTGGAATGAACCAATCCACTCAAGAGACGGCTCCTCTTTTACAATCCGCTCCATCATTCCTAAAATATGATGTTCATCTTCAATTAAAATCGTACGCATCTAAATGATTCGTCCTTTCCTGTTTTGGTAAACGCAGGTGAATGGTGGTGCCTTTTTTCAAAGTGGAAGCTAAGTCAAACGTTGCACCATGAAGGTGTTCGATTCGACTTTTAATATTGCAAATCCCAATCCCAGATGTTTTGTTTGATACGTTTGGATCAAACCCACTCCCTGTATCTTGAACATAAACCTCAATCATTCCGTTTCGTTCCTGGATAGAAAGTGTCAATCGCTTTTGTCCTGGGTGTCGATAGAGACCATGTCGCACGGCATTTTCAACGAGTGGTTGAATCAATAAAGGTGGAATCGAACAGTCGAGAAGAGATTCATCAATTTCTTTCTCGACGTAGAACGAATCACGAAACCGTGTCTGTTCAATGGCGAGATACGAGTCAATCATATCGACTTCTTGACGAATCGATATCTCATTTTCAGTTCGACCATTTTCAAAAATGAAGCGGACATAAGTGCTCAAGTGACTGAGTAGACGAGCAGCATCGGGTGGAGATGTGTAACAGAGTGCAATCACATTCCCGAACGTATTGTAAAGGAAGTGAGGTTTGATTTGAGCATTAAAGAAGGACATCTCGTGCTGAGAAGCCAACACCTCGACTTGTTGCTTTTTCCTTTTGTCGGTAGACAAGTGAATCGGTAGAAGTAAAAACATCAATAGGAAATAGATGATGGTAAACGTATTGGCGTACAGCTGCTGATTGGGCGAGACGATGAACGTCGACGTCATGATTCCGATATACCCGACGAGTTGGGCGAGCGTGAAGGTTAGTAACTCGAGCGGATTGCCTGTCTTGTACTTTTCAAGAAGCCATCCAATATTCAATCCGACCCAGAAGAACGTGATAAATAAAACGATCATCCATACAAAGTATTCATACACTTCGTAAACGGAAGAGGGCAGGAAGATGGCTAGTACAGTCAATCCATATAGTGGATATCTCGAAATGGCCAAAAACCGGTCAAATGACACACGTTCCAAACATCGCGAAAACTCGATTAACATGATGATGCTCAGTAAGGCTAAACTTAACGTCAACTTATCACTACCCGAGATCCACATGCCGTCTCGGGACATGATTGAAAAACTCGTCAAAAAAAAGAAAGCTGTTCCGAAACCATACAACCGTTCATTTCGGTGAAAGAGATAGACGATGGCATAGAACATGGCAATCAAAAGTGAAATGAGCAACATGAAAAATTCGTAGCCGGCATAAGCATTTTGAGTGGTCATGATGGCATGTAACGGTCCGACCAATATACTTTCTTCGATGGGTGCGAAATTACCTGCCTGTCGTTCATGTTGAATCGTCAGTCGGAATTGTTTTGTCTCATCATCGAGCAGGAGGAGAGACGGCTGCTCGACGAGACGATTGTTTCCAATTTGTATCGTTTCAACCATTTTCCCATCTATCAAAATCTTAGAGGATGATAGGGACTTTGGAATGAGCAAGGCATACGTACCGGTTGGCAACGCGATATCGAGTTCGTAGGTAGATTCACGATAAGGGGTTGTAAACGGAATGGTTCGATAGGAGCGACGATCAACTTGGCTGACAATTCCTGACTCATAACGCCATGAGCCGTCTAGTCGTAAAATCTCTTCGTCAACAGTAGAAGAGAGAAGAGAAGCTTCGCCCTTGTCAACGGTGACGGTTGGATTAATCGACTGATGTCGAATCAATAAAGTGAGACTGACGCCAATCAACATCACAAGGATGAAGATAAACGTCATTCGATTACGCGTCATGTGCACATTCCCTTCAATCTTTGTGAGTTTCTTGTGAGGTCCTTCCGTTATTCTTCCTATTAGGTGAATGGATTTTTGAAGTGACTCTCCGTCTCATCATCGTACCCGAACTTTTTTTGTTTGAACAGAAAAAGTCATTCACCGTACGAGGTGAAGCATTCTAAGAGTGAAGGAAGAAGGCATTCCATGAAACGTTGGATTGAACAACGCATTAGTCGACAAGTTATGACAATTTTCTATATATTGATTGCCTTAGTGACGCTCACGTCAATTGGAACCTATTTTTATACACAGCAATCGATTCAAGAGACGACCGTAAAATTAGAAAGAATCAGTGAGCAACGTGCACGGGCGACAGACCTGTTTGAAACGTGGCAATCGATGCAATATGAATTACGAGGGCACGTCCTGCTAGGAGAAAGTGCGCTATTAGAAGAAGTAAGAACAGCTCAAACGAACATCGACGAGCAAACGACATGGTTCGAGACACAAGCAAGAAACGCGGAAGAAGTACAGTTCGCAGAGGATGCGAGACTTCTCTTCTCCATTTATACAACACGCGTCATGCCGGCACTTGAAGAATATGTGGTTGCGAAGCAGGCAGGAGAAATTGATGAATCCTTCCTGCAAATGCGTACGGTCGGGCAATTCATGCCGAAAAATGAAACGTCGACTCAGACGCGATTTAAATTGAACTCAAGTAGTGCTGCCGATATGAGCGCGAGCATCGTCGATATGGAGTCGGTCTTTACCGACTATCGACAAAATCTTGATTTTCAAGAAAGTGAATTGCGAGATGCGCTGTCAAAACAGTTGGTGAAAGCCCAATGGATGTGGCTTTTGATTCTACTCGGGGCATTGTTCATATTGTTTGTCGGGTTGCAGCCATATATTTTAAGGTTGACCAATCAACTGCAGACGCTGATGGTTAACAGTGAGCGACTTGCGAGTAATCCGAGTGCAACGCTCATCCCGATTAAACCGCTACAAAACGAAGTCGGACAACTGTCGAAAGCGTTTAATGAGATGGCGACCTCACTTAGGAGCCAACAAGATCAAGTGAATCTCGAACGAGAGAAGACCGCTCGAATTTTGCACACGATGCGCGATTCTATCGTCTACACGGAACTCAAGACGAATGAACGCTTTGGGAACAGTGCGCTCTTTGAGTTATATGAACATCCGATTCCATCAACAGAACGGGGCAGTCTATACCCGATTGCGATGTATTACCCGATGTTCATGAACCAGATTGATGATCAAGAGGGACTGAATCGCTTCACGAAGCGTGCTAAAGAAGAAGGTATGTTCGACGAAGCGTTCACGTATACGATGCATGAGGGTCAGAAAACGATTCGCATGTACGCCGAACCGATTGATCTTCAAAATGAACGTGTAGGTGTCATCTTCGTTTCACGAGATATTACCCAGGAAACAGAAATCAATCGCTTGAAAACAGAGCTTGTAGCGACAGTATCACATGAGCTTCGGACGCCCCTTACCTCGATTCTTGGTTTTTCAGAACTGCTCAAAAGTCGTCAATTGGAAAACACGAAGCGAGAGCGCTATTTAGACATGATTGCGAGTGAGACAAAGCGGCTCGAACGACTCGTGAGTGACTTGCTAGATGTTCAAAAAATGGAGGCGGGTATGAGCGTACCTGACTTTAAAGTAGAGAGTCTATATGATTTATTATCAGATCTACTCGAAATCCACGCAGGGTCGACGGAGCATCATTTCTTCCACTTTGATTGTGATGAATCGCTATTCGTCGCGGGAGATCCGGCCCAATTACGTCAAGTATTCTCGAACATCTTGAACAATGCCATCAAGTATTCTCCACGCGGTGGGAATGTGACAGTCGATGTCACGTGTGAAGATGACACGATTCAAATCGGGATCACGGATGAAGGGTTAGGACTTTCGGAAGAAGATGCAACACGAATCTTTGATAAATTTTATCGTTCGGCATCGGAAGAAAGTAAACGCATTGGTGGAACCGGATTAGGTTTAGCAATCTGTAAAGAAATCGTTCAACTGCACGGTGGTACCATCTCTGTTCAATCTCAACTAGGAGAAGGAACGACGATGATTGTCGAGTTACCGATGGTCGACCATGTCAATGAAGAGAGTTCATCCTAATTTATGGGATGAACTTTTTTTGAAAAAACGGTGAATGTCACGCTCGTTTGGTACGATATAGAGAGTGAATCATGTTATAGGATGAAAGGAAGACGATTATGCTACGCGGATTATATACAGCAGCGGGAGCGATGAATGCCCTGCAACGCCAACAAGAGATTTTGAGCAACAACCTTGGTAATGTGAGAACACCAGGCTTCAAAGCGTCTGATGGCGTGGTACGTTCGTTTCCGGAGATGCTTCTTGCACAAGTCAGCAATCCGGATAACGCGAAATCGCGCGTGAAGGGAGAAGTAGGTACCCTATCAATGGGCGTCTATCTTCAAGAAACAATGCCCCGATTCTCAGCTGGGAGTATCACAGAATCCGGTAGCCCGACCGACCTGTATTTAAAGGCACCTACTGATTTTGCGGGAGCCCCGATGTTTGCAGTCGAACAAGGCGGCGAGACGTTATATACGACAAATGGACGCTTCTCGATCGATGAGACGCTCTTCCTTCGTTCTGCGGACGGCGGATATATCCTTTCTGATGAAGGGGAACGAATCCAATTACCATCGAGTGAGTTTCAAGTTGGGAAAGATGGCGTCATCACATCGCTTGGACAAAACGTGGCGACTCTTGGTGCCTACCAAATCGATGACTTGACGACTCTTGAACAAGTCGGCAATGACTGGCGTGTGACGGGTGATGCCCCGGCGCCGGCCCAGGTCGAAGTACTACAAGGATTTATTGAAGAAGCGAACGTCAACCTCGACCAGACGATGGCAGACTTGATGATGACGTATCGTCAGTTTGAGGCGAATCAAAAGGTCGTCCAAGCGTATGATAAAAGTGCCGAGCGGGCAATCGAAATCGCTCGTATTCGTTAAGGAGGAACACCATGCAGTCCATTTATAACTCGGTCAACTCTCTGTCTCAACTTCAGCGTCAATTAGATGTGACAGGTCACAATATCGCAAATGTCGATACGGTCGGCTTTAAGCGTCAACAGGGGCATTTTGCTTCGCTATTGTCGCAGGCGTATAACAACCAACCGCGTCCTGAATTCGAAGTCGGTCGAGACACACCGAACGGGATTCGGATTGGAGTCGGGGGACATGTCGCCGATATTACACAGCAGTTCAATATCGGACAAGTACGTACGACAGATCGTGGATTGGACGTCTTTTTAAAGGCGAGCCGTCAATTTTTTGTCGTGGACACGCCGAACGGTGTCGGGGTGACTCGAAGTGGAAACATGCAATTGTCAGTCGGTGACGAGACGACGCTCGTTGATGTGAACGGGAATCCGCTTCTTGGAGATGACGGTAATCCAATCACGATGCCGAACGATGCGACGAATCAGCGCATTCGTCAAGACGGTGTGGTCGTTGCGAGTGTGAATGGCGTTGAACAAGAATTCGGACGTCTCGACATCGTAGAAGTCCGCAATACGTCGGAATTACGTCCGCTCGGTGATAACGTGTTCGAAGCGGATTTGGAGACCGAAGTCGATCGTCCACTCGGAAATCTATTGATTGAAGGGACACTCGAGTCATCGAACGTTGATTTGACGAAAGAGATGACTGATATGACAATCACACAACGAGCATATCAAATGAACTCACGGGCGATGTCGATGAGCGATCAGATGATGGGGCTTGTCACGGCGTTACGTCCATAACGCATACCGCTTCTCGAGCCGAGAAGCGGTTTTTTTATAGACAAAGGGGGAGAAGCATCAATGCGGATTGTAGTCGCGATGGATTCATTCAAAGGCTCACTTTCGAGTATGGAAGCAAATCAAGCGGTCCTTCGTGCGCTTGAAGGGCATGAGGTCACCATCATACCGATCTCTGACGGAGGAGAAGGTTTTTTGGATGCTTGGATTGCGACACATGCAGAAGGAACCATTATAGAAGAAAATGTCGTGTGCTTGGATGGAATACAGCGCGTTGCACGTTTTGGTTTCGAGCCGTCAACGAGGCACGCGGTAATCGAAGTGGCGGAAACAGCAGGATTGACACTCCTCGCTCATGTCGATCCGTGGCGCTACAGTTCAGTCGGAGTCGGTCAACAGATCGTTCAAGCGCTAGAGCGTGGGGCGAAGATCATCACCATCGGGCTCGGAGGGAGCGGAACGATGGATGGTGGGAAAGGATTGCTCGAAGCGTTAGGTGTTCGTTTTCTTGATGCGAACGGCTCTGTGTTATCGACCATTCCCCATCGACTAGAAGAAGTGGCATCAATTGATTGGTCCGGTCTTCATCCGCGTGCGCGCGAGGTCGTATGGAGAATGTCTTCCGATGTACAGAACCCATTGATTGGTGGAAGCGGAGCAGCCTATGTGTTCGGACCCCAGAAAGGATTGGCGGCAGATGTAGTGAAGCGATATGACCGGATCCTCGATCACTACGCGAACTGTTTTGAAGTGGATAGAAGAGCACTTCCTGGAGCAGGGGCGGCTGGCGGCATCGGCTTTGCGCTATTGCAGCTTGGTGCAATCTACGTGAGTGGCATCGAAGAAGTGGTCAGTTGGTCTAAGCTCGAAGAACAGTTAGAAAAAGCAGATTGGCTGATTACAGGAGAGGGTAAATTTGACGCGCAAAGCTTTGAGGGAAAGGCACCGTATGGGTTGGCACGCCTTGCGAATACGCATGGGGTCCCGACCCTCGTCTTCACCGGACAGTCCGATTACACATCGCATATGGAGTCCGGCATCGTCGCCATTTTTCCAATCGTGTCTCGGATCATGACGTTAGAAGAAGCGATTTGGGAAGCAGCTCCGTTGCTGACGAATGCGGTCCAACGCGTGCGTCACCTTATTGAAAAGGCGCCACGACAGTAGTCGGGCGCCTTCGCATTCATAAAGAACGATTTTTTAGCAGATCACGAATCTCTGTCAACAGTTGCTCTTCTTTCGTTGGTGTCGGAATAGCAGCTTCCTCCACTTCTTTTTCACGCTGTAAACGATTGATGACTTTGACAATCAAAAAGAGGGCGATGGCGATCAAGAAGAAGGACACAATCTGTTGAATAAAATTGCCATATAACACGTCCACTCCGAGTACACTTGCTTTTAAGCTAGAAAAATCGATTCCTCCAATAATGATTCCGAGAAGCGGCATAAAGATATCGTTGACGAGTGAGTTCACGATTGCAGTGAACGCTGCACCGAGTACGACAGCAATCGCCAAGTCGATGACGTTCCCCCGCATTGCGAATTTTTTAAATTCATTCCACATAGACAAACCTCCTGACGTTGAATAGTCTAAGCGTAGCATATTTGAAGGGAAAGAAATAAATCGTTCGACTTCTATCAGGGAAGGATGCTTGTTCGACTTTTCTGCATAGGGTACACTAAAAAGGTAGCAATTTACGCATTTTAATACCAGGTACTAATATGATATAATCATTTTAGCTGAAAGGATGGTTGGACGTGGCGAACGATGAACAGACGAGTTCGGAAGAACAAAAAGGTTCACCAGAACAAGAGACGAAGCAGAAAAAGCAATCGCGATTATCGAATCATCGTCGATTCCCGATTTTACTGCGCGTGCTCGTTGTTTTAGTGTTGGCAATCGCGATGCTCGCCCTCGGAGCGGTCATCGGATATAGCGTCATTGGCGGAGGCGATTGGAAAGATGTATTTGACATCGAGACCTGGCGCCATATCACCGATTTTTGGCTAACCTCTTAAAGGCGGTGGATGGATGTATACAATTGAGCAAATCAAAGAAGTAATCCCACACAGATACCCGTTTCTGTTAATTGATCGAATTATTGAAGTCGAGGAAAAGAAGCGTGCTGTTGGATTAAAAAATGTCACGGCGAATGAAGAGTTCTTTAACGGGCATTTCCCAGACTATAATGTCATGCCAGGTGTCTTGATTGTTGAAGCACTCGCACAAGTCGGTGCTTTTGCAATGTTGAAAGACGAATCGAATCGAGGCAAGCTCGCCTTTTTTGCAGGGATTGACAACTGCCGTTTCAAACGCCAAGTCGTCCCGGGTGATCAACTTCGCCTCGAGGTAGAAATCATGAAAATTCGTGGACCAATTGGTAAAGGACGTGCCGTGGCCACGGTCGACGGAGAAGTTGCTTGTGAAGCAGAACTCACTTTCGCCTTGAAGTAAGGAGAAATGGGATGCGTGCTTTAGTCATTGTATTATTAGTTGGCTTGATGACGATTGTGGGTTGTCAGCAGCTCCAGACAGAAGAGTCGAGTGAAGAGAACGTCGTTTACGAACAAAATGTGGATGAAACGATGATTGATAAACGTGCAGGACAGTCCGATGCAATCGCCGTTTCTCTTGAGCGAACGAATAACACGACGATGCTCTTCACGATTCGAATGCTCGAAAATCGTCGTCTTGATCCGACGACGGTCATGAGTTATGAGGTCGAAGGCGAACGCGTTGCGATTCCGTTTGGTGAACTGATTGCAGAGCGTGAAGAGGATATTCGGACGTATGAGTATCAGACGGACGTAGACCCGGATCTGTTCGTATCAGAGACACTTCCACTCTTCCATCTCGTTGAAGAAGGTGAATCGGAAATCACGATACCACTCGAAGTCATTAATTCGACAAATGGTGAATAAGAAACAGGCGATGTTGTCGAAAATCGCCTGTTTTTTTGTGGAGATAAGTCTATTCTATCCGATAAAAAGAGTAAGGAGAGAATGGAGGAATTTTGAGATGAAACAGAAATCAGAGTCGTTACAGACGCGCATTCTAGCATCAATGTTGGTCTTCGTCACGTTGCTCATCATTTTGTTTGGAGTAGTGCAATACTTCAGTACGAAGCATTCCGTACTCAGTACGTTACATGCGACGTTAATTGAAGATGGTGAACGGATTAGTGAATCATTGGATGTCGATGCCTATGCATCCTTCGTAACGAATCCGTCAAAAAATGAGCAGTATGAGCAGTTTCGTGAATATTTAGATGCATATCGTCAGCAAATTGGAGCGATGTATGTATACACGATCGCCACAGAGGGTGAGGAAGTTCGAATGATCGTGGACGGATTGAGCGAGGCGGATGCCGCAGAAATCGGGTCTCCGACTACAGCGATGACGTATGAAGGAGCAACGGCCGCATTCAAAGGAGAGACGGTCACGACAGATGTCATCGATGATCCGGAGTACGGGAAGTATGTGACGGTGCTCGTCCCGATTAAACAAGGGAACGAGGTAGTTGGGGTACTCGGAATTGATAAAGCTGCTACTGAGGTCTCCGCGATTACAGGAGATGTCTTAAAAGAGAGTTTAGTTCCAATCTTAATCGGTTTACTCGTGCTCCTTGTCGTTTCGGGAATCATCATCTGGCGTTATCTTGGCTGGAAATTGCGTCCACTTCAAGCGCTAGAACGTGTGGCCACATCCATTGCTGAAGGTGATTTGGCGACAGCGACGACTGCGGTTGAAGGTATTAAGTTAAAATCTAATGACGAAATCAAACGTCTGACGGTATCGATGGATAAGATGACACATATGTTAAAAGATTTGATTTCCGGCATTCAAACGTCGGCACAGACGGTACGGGATGAGAGTGGCAACGTTTCAGGTATCTCAGAAGAGGTAAATGATGCCTCTCGCCAAATTGCCTATACGATGGAAGAAATCGCAAGCGGTGTTGAGAATCAAAGTGTCTTGACGATGCGTCTTTACGGACATATGAATGAATTTTCGACACTTGTCGAGCAAACGACATCAGACGGAGAACAAGTGAGTGAGCAGGCGGAAGTCGTCAGTCGGGTGACGATGGATGGTCTACGTTACATGGAGAGTGCCGTCAATCAAATGACTCACATTCATGCGCAAGTGAAAACATCACAAGGACAAGTCCGCGACTTTGAACAACAAGCGGACGAGGTGACGGAACTGGTCACGATGATTCGTCAAATTTCACAACAGACAAACTTGCTTGCACTCAATGCAGCGATTGAAGCGGCTCGGGCCGGTGAACACGGAAAAGGGTTTGCCGTCGTCGCCTCGGAGATTCGGAAACTTTCGGATAGTGTCGCTGAGTCTGTCAGTGAAATTTCGGAAATCGTCGGAAGCGTCAAACAAAACTCGATTGCGCTCGGTCAAACCTTTACAGAGAGCATGACGGCTGCAGAGGAAGGGAAAGCGACACTTGAATCAACGAAGCGTGCGTTCACTGAAATCGAACAGAGCGTTCGTCACATGCAACAATTGACGAGTTCGATGCGTGGCCAACTCGATCGAGTGAAGACGAACCAGGACCACATTCAACATGGACTGTCTGAAATTGCTTCGATTTCAGAAGAAAGTACGGCCGGAAATGAGGAAGTGGCTGCTTCGACGGAACAGATGTCGGCGACGAGTGAGACGATGAATCGTCTCGTAAAAGATTTGTCGAGCACGGCAGAGGACATGCAACGAATGAGTCAACAGTTCAAGTTATAAACAGTCTCACTTCAGACAGACCTCTCGTGCGTCCGCTATAATGGGCGCAAGGGAGGTTTTTTCATGCAACAATTCTCTAGTGAACTGACACAGTTTCGGGGAAGTCATTATGACTTCGGACGATTTCAAGGAAAATATATTAAGCGCAGTCAATTGCTCGAAAATCGGACGGATCAGTGGAAACTACGCGTTCCGCGATTTGAGATTGATGCCACTGAGGCAAAGGCTGCCTTCGATGAATTTGCTCCAAAGATTTGGGAAGAGTTGATTGGGTTACAAGATGAGCTGAAGCTGTCGCTCAATGACACGTTACTTCATTTCGGACATTTTCGAGTCAACAATCCAATCAGCGGCTGTTCGATTTTGACGGGGGATAACTTTCTCGTTCGGAATTACGATTATCACCCGATGACGTATGACGGTCGATACAACGTCTTTCAACCGGATGACGGGTATGCGGTCATCGGACCGGTCTCTCGTGTCACCGGACGTATGGACGGAATGAATGAAAAAGGACTTGCCATGGGCTACAATTTCATCAATCGTCGTCGACCCGGGGACGGGTTTGTCTGTCAAATGATTGGACGAATCATTCTAGAAACATGTGCGACGGTGGAAGAAGCAGTCGATTTATTAAAAGAGATTCCGCATCGCGGGTCATTCACATACGTCGTCCATGACAAATCATCGAAAACACGTGTAATCGAGGCGACGCCTCGAGACATCCAAGTACGGGAATCGAATATCTGTACAAACCATTTTGAACTACTCCAACACGAGAATCGCTATCATCTTGATGATTCGACTCGTCGCATGATGGAAATCAAAGTCGTGCAACACTTGATTCAAGATGCGGAGAGCGCATTCCGTCTCATGAACGACACCGACAAGGGCGTCTTTTCAGAATTGTACAAGAGTTGGGCGGGAACGATTCATACGGCTGCTTATTTCCCTGAAACGCTCGAGACCTGGTTTGCGCTCGGTGGAGACCGTGACCCGGTCATCTTCGACTTCCAAAAATGGCTCGATGGGGAAGATTTCGATCTTCATGCACTTGACGGTGAATTGGCGACAGATATCGAGTTTGCGAATACGGTTCAACTTTGGCGCTGACGTTTGTCAGTGCTTTTTTTAGGAGAAACGGGAATACCCATTATAGGAGGGATGAAAGATGAAACGATTTGGAATCATACTCATCATGCTGACACTTGTTACACTACTCGGAGGTTGTGTTCCGGGTGACGGGACGTACACGACGGATCCGGCAGGTTTTTTCTGGGGTATTTGGCACGGATGGATTGCACCGATCTCACTCATTTTAGGATTATTCAATGATACGTATCGTGTGTATGAAGTGAACAATACCGGCTGGTTCTATGATTTAGGATTTTACATCGCTGTCATCAGTGGATTTGGTGGATTGACGTTGACGCGGAAAAGTCGAGGGTAATCTGGAGTGACCAAACGAGGTCACTCTTTTTAAAATCTTTTTTACCGTAAACGCTTGCATAAAAATATTTTTCATATTATGATTCAGGTGAAAATGATTTTAAGGAGGATTTATTCATGTCACGTCTCTTTGAACGAGCGCAACAATTCGGGAAATCGTTCATGTTGCCGATTGCTGTCTTACCGGCCGCTGGACTACTGTTAGGAATTGGGGGCGCCTTGTCTAACCCGAATACGGTGCAAGCGTACCCGTTCCTCGACATCGACTGGTTGCAACATCTATTCACCATTATGGCGGCTGCCGGTTCGATTGTATTCGCGAACTTGGCTGTGTTGTTTGCCATCGGTGTCGCTGTCGGACTCGCGAAGTCTGATAAAGGAACGGCCGGATTGGCAGCGATGCTTGGGTATTTGATTATGAATGCGACCATCAACGCAATGCTTCAGATTACTGGAGAGTTGATGGAAACGAACTTAGCGAGTGCCGGTCAAGGGATGGCGCTCGGAATTCAAACGCTTGAAACTGGTGTGTTCGGTGGGATCTTGATTGGGATTGTCACGGCGCTCTTGCATAACCGCTACAACAAGCAAGTGCTTCCACAGTTCCTCGGGTTCTTCAGCGGATCACGTTTTGTCCCAATCATCACGTCATTCGTTGCGATTGGTGTAGGGATTGGGCTCTACTTCATCTGGCCGACGGTGCAGAACGGGATTTTCTCGTTAGGTGGTCTCGTTGAAAAAACAGGATATATCGGAACATTTATTTATGGGTTCGTCCTTCGGATGCTTGGACCATTTGGATTGCACCATATCTTCTACATTCCGTTTTGGACCACTGGGCTCGGGGGCTCGATGGTCATTGACGGAACATTGATCGAAGGAACACAAAAGATTTTCTTCGCGCAGTTGGCTGACCCGAACACGACACAATTCTATGAAGGAACAGCACGATTTATGTCGGGTCGATTCATTACGATGATGTTTGGTCTTCTCGGTGCGGCGCTTGCCATGTATCACTGTGCAAAGCCGGAGCAAAAGAAAGTCGTGTTCGGGCTCTTGTTCTCGGCAGCACTCACCTCATTCTTGACGGGAATCACAGAGCCACTCGAATTCGCATTTTTGTTTGTCGCGCCGGTCCTCTATCTAGTACATGCTATCTTTGATGGACTTGCTTTTATGATGGCTCACATCTTTGAGATTACGATTGGTCAAACATTCTCTGGTGGGTTCATTGATTTTATCTTATTCGGGGTCTTACAAGGGAATGACAAGACGAACTGGATGCTCGTACCGGTCATCGGTGCCTTCTGGTTCTTGCTCTACTACGTAACGTTCCGTTTCCTCATCACAAAGTTCAATTTCATGACACCTGGACGATCGGATGAGACAGTAAAAACAGCAGACGTTGCGGCGTCGGATCGTACGTCAGCCATCATTGCGGCACTAGGTGGCGACGACAATATTGAGACGGTCGACTGCTGCGCGACACGCCTCCGCGTCACCGTCAACGACAATCAACATGTCCGTGAAGACTTGTTGAAAGAGACGGGCGCTCACGGGGTGGTTCAAAAAGGGAATGGAATTCAAGTAATCTACGGTCCTTCTGTTACAATTATTAAGAATGAAGTCCAAGAGGCGTTAGGCCGGGGCGAATAACGAATGTGTTGGAGGGAAGAACCGTGTGGGAGCAAATAAAACACGTGTATTCAGAAATGACGGGCAGTGAGAAAAAGATTGCGGATTATCTGATGGCGAACATGAATGAGGCAATCGAAATGAACATTACCGATTTAGCAAATGCGATTGCGACTTCACCAGGGACAATCACGCGGTTTTGCAAAAAAATCGGAGTGGGAAGTTATAGTTCACTGAAGCTCATGATGCAAAAGACGTTGACGGAAACGAATTTGCCCCAAACGACTTCGCTCGAACCGATGCAGCGGTCATACATTGAATTGATTCAGACGACCGCTCATTTAATTGATCAGGATGAACTACTTGCGATTTGTAAAGAGATTACATCGAGCCGATCCGTTCACTTATACGGATTAGGCAACGCCGGACTAGTGGCACAGGAAATGGAATACAGATTGAGACGGATGGGATTGTTGGCGACTACCGCTTTCGACAGTCACAGCATGGTCATGGACGCATCGATTGTCACGTCAGAAGACGTAGTCATTGCCTTTTCGAATAGTGGAGAAAGTCGAGAAGTCGTCCAGGCGATGCAACTCGCGAAAGAGTCGGGGTGTACGACAGTTGCATTCGTCGGTTATCAACATTCACCACTTGCTGAACTTGTCGACTATCGGTTGTTGACTGCCGGTGCCTCCGGTGAGGCATTCTTGATTAATACACAACTCCCACTTCTCTTCACAGCCGACGCGGTGACGAAGACATTGATGGAGACGAATGAAGCATTAAAAGCGCATTATCTACAAACACTTAAAGCGCTTGATCGTTTAAAAGAAAGAAGTGAATAACTATTATGATAACGTTACCGACTGGATTGATTGTTTCGTGCCAGGCTTTAGAAGGTGAACCGCTCCATAGTGAATTCATTATGGGACGGATGGCTATTGCGGCCGTTCAAGGTGGCGCCAAAGGAATTCGAGCCAATTCAGCGAGGGATATTCAAGAAATAAAAAAACACGTGACTGTTCCGATTATTGGTATCGTCAAACGTGACTATGAAGATAGTGACGTGTTCATCACAGCGACCATGAAAGAGATCGAGGAATTGATGGAAGTCGGTGTGGACGCCATCGCGCTCGACGCGACAAAGCGTCCTCGTCCGGGAAACCTGTCACTCCAAGAACTGGTTCACGCTATCCGCTCGATTTATCCGAATCAATTGTTGATGGCTGATTGCGCGACCCTCGAGGACTGCATTGAGGCGGATCGCCTTGGTTTCGACTATATCTCGACAACTTTGCACGGATATACAGACGAAACGAAAGGATCTCTTCTCTACCATGATGATTTCAAGTTTTTAAAAGATGTGTTAGATCACGTGACACAGCCGGTCGTGGCCGAGGGGAATATTTTGACACCTGAGATGGCAAAGCGTTGTATGGATTTAGGAACGCACGCGGTCGTTGTAGGGGGAGCCATCACCCGTCCGCATCAAATCACGGCACGATTCGATGCAGCGCTCACTTCGAGTGTGAAGAGTTCGCTGTAAGAATGAATCAATCAGGACGCTATTCAATACCTCACGACGCGATGGACGTCGTGAGGTATTTTTTATATATCGGTACAGGGAAAGACCAAACTGTTCGATATAATGAGTGTGGATGATTTTTAGCGTGGAGGTGCCATATGCACTCATATGAGTTTCAAATGTATCGGAATTTCGATGAGCTAGCGATTGACTTGATTGAGTTAGCAAAAGAAATAGTACCAGATAAACTAGTCTATCTCACGTCAATTGAGAATGACACCCAACATATACTCAAACTGTCCTCACAAGATTCTCCTATCCTACTTGAAGAAGGCATGTCCTTTGATTTGAAGGATACGGTATGTAATCGAATCGATTTCAATCAACGAGAAGTTTTGATGTATGAAGACATCGAATCGCAGATTGAATCGACGCGACTTCAGGCATTACTGCGCGAAGTGAACATCAAGTCGTATTTGGGAATCCCGATTCTGACGAAGAACGGGGATATTTTCGGTACGCTCTGTGTCGCCAATCATAAAAGCGCCCAGTACGATTCAAAAAGTGTCCGCTTGTTGAAGCGCGTGGTTCGTATGTTCAGTTACTATTTAGAACTCGAACGTCGTGCCTCACGGGATGAATTGACGGATCTTTATAACCGACATTACTTGAATAACTATTTTGAGACGAATCCGAATCAAGGTGGGGCACTGTTCTTGATTGATTTAGATGGGTTCAAATGGGTGAATGACACATTCGGTCATGATGAAGGGGACCTCGTCTTGAAAGAAGTGGCGCTTCGTCTGAGACGTTTGATGGAGCCGATACCTGATTCGAGAGTGTATCGTTTAGGTGGGGATGAATTTCTTATAAAAATCGCACATGCGTTATCAAAAGAGACTGTCATTGGGTATGCTGAACAAATCTTGTCTGTATTGAAAGAATGGGACGACCATCTCCCGTTATCAGCGAGCATCGGCATCGCTCAATATGATTCCGACGAACAGGCGGACCTCGGTCGATTGTTGAAAGAGGCAGACATTGCACTGTATCAATCTAAATCGAGCGGGAAGAACACGTACAAGTTTTATAAATAACGTCAGAAGGCTAAACCGATGGATTACGATTGGTTTAGCCTTCTGTTTTCGCATTCAGCACCAACGAACCGATTGGCGTGAAAGGATCGAATGAAAAACGGGTAGTGATTAAGAGTTCGGTTTGCATCCCGTAACGGCGACCGTATGATAATCACGGGAGTCCGGTCCACGTTGTACCGATACGTCCTTGAATCCGAGACTCACCGCTGCGGGGATAAATTGATTCCGAATCATATCGGAGATGTCGTTCCATTCGACATCACCTTTCCCGTCACAGTAGGTGATGACAAATGTGCCATTCGGTTTCAAGACGCGTTCGATTTCAGACAGAACGGTCGTGACATCTCTCCAGAAATATAGTGTGTGAACGCTGAACACGTGATTGACGGATGCGTCCATCATCTCAAATTGATGCAAATCTCCTTGAATCAACTTTGCCCGTTTTGTTTGCATCGAAGCATGATTACGCTGTCGTGCTGAATCGAGAATCGTCTTCGAACGGTCGAGACCCATGACATGTACGTCAGGATGTCGTTGAAGGATGGTCGCCATCGCATCGCCGGCCCCGCACCCGAGCTCTAGAACGGTTGTACCAGGTTGAATGTCTAACTGTTCAATCGTCCATTCGACTTCGACCCGGTGTTGGCGTACCATCTTTTCCCCGATATACTTTCCGACGGGACCCCTTGGATTCTCGTATTGACTGTCAATCCATTTCAGTAGCACTTGTGGTAACACATCATCACCTCACTTCGAAAGTAGCTCGATTGTAGCACATCGATGAGACAAAGGAGTCAACAACATGCGTTCATTTTGGATACTCGGCAACCAACTCTCGCACGAACTTGCGATGTTGAAGGATATGAAAGAAGATGACGTCATCGTCATGATTGAGGCGACATCACGCGCATCGTGGCGTCCGTACCATAAACAAAAGCTCGTCCTGATCTTCTCTGCGATGCGCCACTTTGCGGAAGAATTGCGTGATAAAGGATATACCGTAGATTACCACGAAGCGGATTCGTTCCAAGAGGCGTGGGACAACCATGTGAAACAGTACAATCCGGACGAAATTCATATCACCGCCGTCACGGACGAACCGATGGCGAAAAAACTGAAACAGTTCGGTAAGAAACATCACCTTGTCGAACATACGGATGTCCCGCTCTTCTACTTATCAAAAAAGGAAGCGACCGAGACGCTCGGAAATGAACCGTGGCGGATGGATCGTTTTTATCGTTACATGCGTAAGCGATTCGACGTATTACTCGAAGACGGGAAGCCTCGCGGTGGAAAATGGTCATTTGATACGGATAACCGAAAACCACCGAAAGAAGGACTATCGTTTCCATCTGCCATCCATTTCCGTCCAGATTCGATCACGAAAGACGTCATCGAAAAAGTCGAGTCAACGTTCTCGGAGCATCCAGGAGAGGTGACCCGGTTCCATTGGCCGGTCACACATCATGAGGCGAGACGTGCGCTAAAACGGTTCGTAGAAGAGCGTCTTGAGACGTTCGGCCCGTATCAAGATGCGATGATGACGGATGAACCCGAGATGTCGCACAGCCTGTTGTCAGCTGCCATCAATATCGGTCTACTGACACCGCGTGAAGTCGTTGATGCGGCATGTCAGGCGGATGCACCGCTATCGTCGATTGAAGGATTCGTCCGGCAAATCCTCGGTTGGCGGGAATATATGCGCGCCGTCTATCTCGCTGTCATGCCCGGTTATGAAGACGTGAACACGTTCAAGCATGAACGCGACTTACCGTCCTTCTTCTGGGATGCGAAGACGGATTTGAACTGTCTGCATCAAAGTTTGAAACCGGTCGTCGCGCATGCCCACAATCATCATATCCAGCGACTGATGGTGCTCGGAAACTATGCGACATTGTTCGAGATTTCACCGCAACAGACGAGCGACTGGTTCAACGAGATGTACATCGATGCCTATGACTGGGTCGTCTTACCGAACGTTCTTGGGATGGCCCTTCATGCGGACGGTGGAAAGCTCGCCACAAAACCGTATGTCGCTTCCGGAAAATATATCGACCGGATGAGTGACTACTGTCGGGATTGCGCATACAACCCGAAACATACGACAGAAGACGACGCCTGTCCGTTCAACGCCCTCTATTGGCGGTTCATCGATCGTCACGAGGAACGATTCTCGAACAACCAGCGGATGAAGATGATGGTCCGCAATTGGCAAGGACGGGATGATGATGTGAAATCCGATATCTTAGCGAAAGCCGAACAGACGTTGACCGATTCCCCGTGAATCGGTTTTTTTACGTTCTCTTCATGAAACTTTGCGATTTCTTTATCGTGTCTTTACAATCGTTCGTTACGATAGGAGCTGTGAGACCCCCTCACTCCAAGTGAATAGTTACCGGTAGAACCTTTGAGAGACCAACAGAAGCCCGTACGTCGATGACGTGTCGTTTCTGTTGGTCCTTTTTTGAAGAGAGGATGATTCAAGTGAATGAAGCGATTGCACGAATCGGACAAGAACGGATGATTGCCTCCATCAAAAGTCCAAAACAAATCGAGGCGTTTTTACGGACAGATGTGACGACGACGTTTCTCATGATGGGAACGCTCAGTACACTCGACCGCTATGTGGCGCACTTGAAGCGAGAGAATCGAACGGTCTTCCTCCACGCTGAGCGAATCAATGGCATCAGCCTCGACCGGGACGGGATCGATTACCTCGCCAAACGTGTCGGCGCCGATGGGATTGTCACGACGAAAGCATCCGTGCTCCAGCATGCGAAGCGAGCGGGGCTCTTGACGGTACAACGACTCTTTCTCGTCGACTCGGACGCGGTCACGAGCGGGCTCAAGCTCGCCGAGGCGCAACAACCGGATGCGATTGAACTCATGCCTGGTCTGATTCCGAGCGTCGTCGAGAAGATTTCCCGGGACGTCTCTTTTCCGATTGTGACAGGTGGCATGATTCGTCAACCGATTGACGTGCATCGCGCCCTCGATCATGGGGCATTCGCCGTATCGACCGGGGATGAACGACTTTGGCACGTACAAAGTCAGAAGGAGGAATTAGCATGAAATCGATACAACTACAACAACTGGCGAAATCATTCGGGGAGACGGAAGTCATTCGAGGGATTGACGTGACGATTGAAGCAGGAGAGTTCTTCGCACTCGTCGGTCCGTCCGGCTGCGGGAAGAGTACGATGCTTCGGATGATAGCCGGGCTCGAATCCATCACAAGCGGAACGCTTCGCATCGACGGAGTGGCAGCAAACGGGATGAAGCCGAGTGAGCGTCACTTGTCGATGGTGTTCCAAAACTATGCCCTTTACCCACATATGACGGTTGAGAAAAATATCACGTTCGGTCTACATACGAAAGGACTGACGAAGCTTGAACAGCGGGAGCGTTGCCTACAGGCGGCGGAGACACTCGGGCTCACCGATTACTTAAAACGGAAACCGCGCGAACTCTCCGGTGGTCAGCGACAGCGTGTCGCCTTGGCACGTGCCATCGTGACCGAGGCACCCATTTGCCTGATGGATGAGCCGCTTTCGAACTTGGATGCGAAACTACGGGCAAAGATGCGTTCAGAGATCCGTCAGTTACAGCGCAAACTCGGATTGACGATGATTTATGTCACCCACGACCAAGTCGAGGCGATGACGATGGCAGACCGCATCATGCTCCTCAATGAGGGGGAAGTGCAACAAGTCGGGAAGCCGCTCGACCTATACAATAAACCAGCGAATACATTCGTCGCTTCTTTCATCGGATCACCTCCGATGAATCTAGTCGACGTGACACGACAAGAAAAAGGCTGGATGGCATCAGACGGGCGAATGTTTGATCCGAACACATTGACGGAGATGTCACAGGCGACACTCGGTGTCCGTCCTGAGCAAATCAAGCCGGCGGATGAAGATGTGACGTTTTACGCAGAACTGAAGAATATTGAAGTGCTCGGGACCGAGACAATTCTCGCTTTTGACATCGGGGGGAATGAATGGTTGGCAAAATGGCCGGGGCAATGGCCGCTCACGGTCGGCGAAAAAGTGGCGTGTTATGTGGATCCGAAACAGATGTCGCTATTTGATACGAACGGACAGCGCATTGAGCCACGACAACCGAAACTGTTTGAGGCGTTGGAGGTGTTCCAATGACGGTCGCCTTACCGAGAGAGAAAGTCCGGACGCGGCTATCTGACGCAGCGAGCGGATTGTTGTACTTGTCTCCGTCTATCATCTTGTTTGGTGTCTTCCTCGTCTATCCACTGTTGCGAACGATTTATTTAAGCTTTTTCCGGACCGACACACAGGGGACACCACTCGACTTTGTCGGAGTCGGGCACTATAGCAATTTGTTCACGAGTGCGGCATTTTGGCAAAGCATTCAGGCGACAGTCGGATTCGTCCTTTTGACGGTCCCGCTCACGATTTTGATTGCGCTCGGTCTCGCACTCCTCGCCAATGAGAAACTGAAAGGGATCGGTATTTTTCGGACGGCGTTCTCGGCGACGATGGGGATGAGCGTCGCGGCGTCATCGGTCATTTGGATGTTCATGTATAATCCGTCGATCGGTATCTTCAACCGGTTTCTCGAGGCAGTGGGGGCAAGCGGTGTACAGTGGCTCCTCGATCCACAATATGCGCTCCTTTCCGTGTCACTTGCGACCGTTTGGATGAATATCGGCTTCACGTTCTTGATTCTACTCGGCGGTCTGCAGAACATCGATCGGACGTTGTATGAGAGTGCGGACATTGCCGGGACGAGTTATTGGACGCAACTTCGGGCCATCACCATCCCGATGTTGTCACCGACACTTTTCTTCGTCGGGATCATCTCGCTGATCAACGCCTTCCAGACGTTTGGACAGATTGATTTATTGACGAAAGGTGGACCGACGAATGCGACGAATGTCATCGTCTATGCCATCTACAAAGATGCGTTTATCAATTATAACGTCGGCAGTGCCAGTGCCCAGGCCGTGCTCTTATTCATCGCCGTCCTTCTGTTGACGTGGCTACAGTTCAAACTGGTCGAAAGGAAGGTGCATTACCAATGAGATTACGGAATATAGGCGTCTATGTCTTACTCATCTTGAGTGCCGTCGTCATGCTGTTTCCAATCGCCTATGCGTTTTCGATCAGTCTGATGGACGGGAAGGAAGTGCTCCAGGGACATCTCCTTCCACGTGAACCTTCATTGGAAAACTATGTGGCCGCGTTCGAACGCATCCCGATGATGACGTACCTGCTCAACAGTTTGATTGTCGCGCTCCTCGTGATGGTCGGACAGGTAGTATTATCGAGTCTTGCAGCATTCGCGTTCGTCTTCATCGACTTTAAAGGAAAAGGGCTCATCTTTATGCTCTTCCTGGCAACGATGATGGTGCCATGGGAAGCGACGATGGTCCCGAACTTTTTGACAATCCAGTCGCTCGGTTGGCTGAATAGTGTTTGGGGACTGTCTGTGCCGTTCTTCGCACTCGCATTCGGGACGTTTTTACTTCGGCAACAGTTCAAAACGATTCCGTATGAAATGTACGAGGCATCCCAAGTTGCCGGGATCAGTCGCTTCCGATTCTTTTGGAACGTCGTCTTGCCGGTCTCGAAGACACCGCTCGTCACATTGTCGGTGTATAGCTTTTTGACGACTTGGAATATGTACTTATGGCCGCTTCTCGTCACGAACACGGAACAGGCGCGGACGGTCCAAATCGGCATCAAACAGATGCAGTCGAACGAAGTCGCCTCGGATTGGGGCGTCGTCATGGCAGCAGTCATCTTGATTATCATTCCGACACTTGTATTGTTGTTCGCAGGACAAAAGCACTTGCAAGAAGGATTGACGCAAGGCGCTATCAAATAATAGGGGGATATGACAAATGAAAAAGTTAGGATTATTCGCAGGGTTGGCAAGTTCGGTGTTATTACTCGGGGCATGTGGCAGTGAAGAAGCGGCACCAGTCGCGGCGACGACAGAAGACGGAAAGACAGAGGTCGTCTTTTGGCATGCGATGAGTGGGGACTTGGAGACGGCTTTAAACAGTCAAGTCGACGCGTTCAACGCTTCGCAAGACGACTATGAAGTCAAACCGGTCTTCCAAGGAACATATGAGGAAGCGTTGACGAAATTCAATGCGGTCGCCGGTTCGGAAGACGCTCCAGCCATCATGCAGACGTTCGAGGTCGGGACGAAATACATGATCGATTCGAACAAAATCACACCAGTTCAAGAGTTCATCGACAAAGAGGATTTTGACACGAGCGTATGGGAAGAGAACATCTTGAGTTATTATCAGGTCGATGGGAAGCAATACTCGATGCCGTTCAACTCCTCGACACCGATCCTCATCTATAACAAAGAGGCGTTTGAAAAAGCAGGGCTCGATCCAGAGAAAGCACCACGCACATATGACGAGTTGAAAGAGGCGGCGAAGAAGTTGACAACGGACGGTCAGACCGGCTTCACGATGCTCAACTACGGTTGGTTCTTTGAACAGCTCTTGGCCGCACAAGGTGGACTGTATGTCGACAATGACAATGGACGAAGCGGAGACCCGACGAAAGCCGTGTTTGATGGCGAAGAAGGACAGAACGCGTTCAATCTCATCAAAGAGATGTACGATGAGAAGACATTCCTAAACGTCGGTCAAAACTGGGACGACATGCGCGCGGCATTCCAATCTGGAAAAGTTGCCATGTACCTTGATTCGTCAGCAGGAATCCGTACGGTAGCAGACAACGCGGACTTTGAAATCGGCGCATCGTACTTACCGGTACCGAATGAAGCGGAGCGTCAAGGCGTCGTCATCGGCGGGGCATCGCTCTGGATGGGTGATGGCATTGCCGAAGAGACGAAAGAAGGCGCATGGGAGTTCATGAAGTATGTCGCTTCAACGGAAGCGCAAGCACAGTGGCATGTTGACACAGGCTACTTCGCCATCAATCCGGAAGCATACAATGAACCGATCGTAAAAGAAATGTGGGCGAAATATCCACAACTGAAAGTGACGGTCGACCAACTCAGTGAGACGAAACCATCACCGGCGACACAAGGAGCGCTCATCTCGACGTTCCCGCAATCACGTCAAAGTGTCGTCAACGCGATGGAAAGTTTGTATCAAGGGGTGTCGGTCGAAGAAGCATTGAAGCGTGCGGCCGATGAGACGACTTCCACCTTGGGGCAGTGACATGTTGATTTACGCACATCGCGGCTATAGCGCCAATTACCCGGAAAATACATTGTCCGCGTTCGAGGCAGCTCTTCCCTATGTGGACGGAATCGAGCTGGACGTACAGCTATCGAAGGACGGGCGTCTCGTCGTCATTCATGACGAAACCGTCGACCGGACGACAAATGGAACGGGATGGGTGAAAGACATGACGCTTCAGGAGTTGCGCCAGTTGAAGATTGACGGCTATGAACGCATCCCAACGTTAGAAGAGGTGCTCGGACTGATTGAACGAAGCAACGTCACCCTGAACATCGAATTGAAGACGGATCAATATGCGTATCCAGGGATTGAACGTCTCGCTTGGTTTGCTGTCAACGAGTTTGAACTCGGTGACCGTGTCGTGTTCTCCTCATTCAATCGTGAAACGCTCGTCCGAATGCGAGATGCGGCACCAGTCGCCCGGCTTGCAGTGTTGACACTCACGGGTGAGTCGGACACCGTCTCGTTCGCTGAAACGATTCGGGCCGAGGCGATTCACGCCCAGCCTGCATTTATCGGTTCGAAAGCATGGGATCAGATACAACAGACGACGCTCGAGACACGGCTCTACACGATCAACGACGTGAAGGACCTTCCCCCGATAACGGTTTCGGCCATCATGACAGATGAGGTTGAACGGTTTACAAAATGAGTAGACTAAACCCCGCTCCTGAGAAGGAGCGGGGTTCATTCATGTCATGATCGGTTCTGGTGTGTCATAGGTTGAGATGACAACTTGATTACGCCCTTCGTTTTTCGCTTGATAGAGCGCCGAATCAGCGAGATCTACCATCCGCTTGATGGGGAGCGAGGTCCCGTGTGCGACCCCGACGGACGTCGTGATTTGAATCGGTGGAAAATCGTTCAAGTGGAATAGTTCAGCAGCAATCCGTTCTCGTATCCGGTTGGCCACTTTGTCTACCTTCTCTGGCGTCAAGTCGTACATCAAGATGACGAATTCTTCGCCACCGATTCGTGCGACAGTGTCATGGGCACGCGTCTCGACTTTTAAGATGTTGGCGAACTGTTGTAAGACGAGATCACCGTTTCCGTGACCATATGTATCGTTCACATGTTTAAAATGATCGATATCGAGCGCGAGTACATTGTACGTCCGATTCTCTTGACCGATGGAAGCCGTATATCGATCCCACACACGTCGATTGTATAGACCGGTCAAATGGTCTCGTTCAGACGACTGTTTGTACTCGATGGCACGGCGGGTCGTTTGTTCTAGGTCGATGGTGAGGATGCTCGAGAGTAGACCGACGAGCATGCCAATCATCCAAATGGACAAGACGAGGGATACATAGGCTGTGCTCCAACCCATATTGATATAGACGGCAATCGAAATAATGAAGAGCGCCCATACGTTCAAAAAGATACTCTGTAAGAAGAGTCGCTCCCGAAGCAGCCGATGAATCCAGAGCATCCCGATGCTGACGATGAACGTCGCGATAAATGCAATCATGGCCTGCTCGGTCATTCCGAACAAGAATCGTGTACTGGCGATGACAAGTGTCGCAATGAATAAAGGAAAACGAGCACCATAAAAAGCAAGCAACACGAGCGGTAAGTGACGTAAATCCACACGGACCATATCGTTAGCTTCTACGGCGTTATACATCAAAAACAGACCGAGTGCACCGGCGAGTATTCCAATCACAGAACTACGAAGACGGTACGAATTAAAAAGCGAAGAATGATAAATCTTCGAGATGATATAAAATCCGGTGAATGCGACACAAGCATTGAGCAACAAGACGGTGAGCGTCATTCCTTCACGACCTTTTTCATAGACTATACATTAACGGTAGCAGTCTTCAAATAATTGTCAATCTGAAGGTGTGTAAATGTTCATTATCTTTTCACGCTTTCTTCTTTGTTCCTCGAAACGCAAAAAACATAGCGATGCCAATTCCAATGCCGAGCCACCAATTATCGAGGGTGAGCCCGAAAACGACGGCGAATACGACCGCGACGGGAATCGATAAGTAGCCACGTTGTTTCATCTTCATTTCCTCCTCTCTTCGACACTTCTTTATTCCCAAAACGAATGCGCTTCATTCTTGAATCGAAACAAATTAAAAAACGTTCGACCGATTAAATCAGTCGAACGAAACCGAATGTTTAGGTGATGATTGCAATGAACAACTCTGTCTGGTGTGGAGCTCGATCGTAAAGGTGGTGCCTTCCCCGTATACCGAGTCCGCATGAATTCCCCAACCATGGGCTTCAGCGATTCGTTTACAGATTCGTAGACCGAGACCGGTTCCTTTGATCGATTGGTGGGCAGCGGATTCGACACGGTAATATTCATCAAATACGTATGGAAGTGCTTCTTCCGGAATCCCGATGCCGGTATCGGATACAGATAAGATGATTGTGCCAGCACATTCAAATACTCTCGTATGGACCGTACCGCCGTCAGGAGAGTACTTGATGGCGTTACCAATGAGGTTATGGAGCAATTGCCGTAACTTTTCTTCATCTGCTTGAATCGAGACATCATTCGTTTCAAATGTCACTGTATGAAGCGGGGAGGTCGTCTGATAGCTCGACATGACATCCTCTAAAAGAGGACGGAGTGCGAACGTCGTCACGGTCAGTTGGTCAGCCGTGTAGCGCTCTTTTTGATAATCGAGGAAATTATCGACGAGCCGCTCCAGCCGTTCCGATTCTTGTTTGACTTGTGTTAGCATCTGATACGACTTTTCCGAACCTTGATGGCGTGTCATGAGTAACTCCGTATAGCCATGGATGGCAGTCAATGGCGTGCGGAAATCATGAGACAGTTCGGCAAGGAAACTGTCTTTACGTTCTTCAAAGCGGACAGCTTCTGTTTGGTCGCGCCACATGATGAAAACGCCACGTGGTGTGCGCGTGAAGTTGAAAATCAAATGTAGCGTCTTGTCATTAAAGCGCAGACGACGTGAGGTCATCCTTGGATCCGTTTCAGTCGCACATTCGAGCAATTCCTGGATGAGGTGCATGACTTGTGCGGAATCCGCCCCATGCTGTTCCAACGTGGCATATAAATAACGAGTCAATGTTTCCAATGTGTCAAAAGATTGTGTTGTCATCGAAGGGCACCATTGCCGAAGAGAATCATTCGAATACAGACGACATCTTGAGAAATCGATATAACACATCGCATCCTGTACTTCTTCCACGATGGAAGCGATGGAGAACGTGTGGCGTTGCTGTTTTTGACGAGCGGAGCGTTTCTGCCTAATCCTATGGAATCGGCGCATGGACCTACCTCCTCGCGAACATTTGTACATGCATTCACAATAAGTATACGACATTCGAGAAGGAATCCCTATACAGGCAATAGTCCTAGCAGAAACGTATCGAAATCGGGACGGATACAAAACACCTCTCCGCTGATAGAACAGAGAGGTGTCGGTCATTCGGTCACTTTTACTTGTCCCATCATCCCATTTTCTTCATGCTCGAGGATGTGGCAATGATACATAAATGTGCCGGTTTTCGTGAAGGTGATTTCAATCTTTACTCGTTCATCTGGAGCGACGGCTACCGTATCTTTCCACCCTTTTTCCTGATCGGATGGTGGGTTGCCGTCTCGACTAATGACTCGGAACTGGACGCCGTGGATGTGGAAGGGATGTGTCATCCCACCCATCATATCTGGTTTATTTTCAATTTCCCATACCTTGGTGTCTCCGCGTTTCGCTTCGATGTCGATACGCTCCGGATCATAGGTCTTTCCGTTGATTGAAACCATGTTACCCATTCCAAAAAGGGTGAGCCGTCGATCTGCCGTCTTATCTGTCGAGCGCTCCATCGTCTCGGTCACCGGAATCTTAATGGACGCCTTGTCGAGTTCACCGACACGAAACGTAGTGAATGTCACTCCGTCCGCTTTTAAGGCGGCGACATCTTCAACTTGTGAAAAATCTATCAGCACTTCGGCCCGTTCACCTGGTGTCAACGTGATGGTTCTTAAGGGAATCGGGCGCTCTAACGGTCCTCCGTCTGTCGCAATCTGCGTCATCTCGGCCTCGTTAGATAACGTAAAATCAAAATCGCGCGCATTCGAACCGTTGACTAGTCGCACACGTAACGTCTCGGTTTGAACGTCGAACGTCGTGTTGATGGCTCCATTCGCAAGAATTGTATCCCCGGTCGTTCCGTCAACGTTCATATGGGCATCATAATCTAACCCACCGTTAGGAGTGAAGCGTCGATCTTGTACAATGAGCGGGATGTCGTCGACTCCATATTCATTCGGGAGACCATTCGGTGTATCGTTAGTCACATAAAGAAGACCGGCAAGCCCTTTATAAACTTGTTCAGCTGTCGAACCCATCGGATGGGGGTGAAACCACAGCGTACTAGGTTCTTGGTCGATGTCGAGTCGAACTTGTGCCCGTTCACCTGGTGCGACGGTCTGATGAGGTCCCCCGTCCATGTCGGCAGGAATGACGAGTCCGTGCCAGTGGAACGTTGTCGGTTCATCCAATCGATTGATGGTATCGATTACGACTGTTTTTCCTTTCGGTAACTCGATCATTGGTCCGAGTAAGTCTCCATTATAACCGAATGTTTCCGATTTCTTGCCGTCTTTGAAAAATTGTGACGTGCCTTTAGTTGCTTCCACCGTATAGTAGACCGTGTCTTCCGTGACACGATCTGGCTGTAAGGCGGTCGGAATCGGAAGCGGCTGTGTCGGTTCATCCGATGCTTGGAGCTCTTGCCTCGCTCCGTGTCCCATCTGACCCGTTGCCGAATCGTTTCCCATCATATGATTTTGGTCCATATTGTTGTTATGGTTCCATGTCCCGTTGAAGAGGACGACTAGTAAAACGAAGATGCCCCCAATTAAAATCCCCGTCAACAGAAACCACATTCCTTTCGATTTCATTCTATAACACTCCTTCATTGTTCAGTCCTCACTTTGTTGTACCACCTAATTGTGAAAGAAACATGAAAGTCCAAATCTGTTTAATTATATACCATATGGGGGTATACAATTCGTGTAAAGGAGAGGATGAATGATGGAACATGCACACGATCAACATCATGAATATCATAAGGGAAGTCACGAGTCTCATCATGGCGGACACGGACACGAGCATATGATTGATGATTTCAAACGACGTTTCTTCATATCGCTCGGACTGATGATTCCGATTTTATTGTTATCGGACATGATTCAAGAATGGCTGCGGTTTGAACTCGATTTTCCGCTTGAAAAGACAATCTTATTTGTATTGGCGACGATTGTATATGTATACGGCGGATGGCCGTTCTTAAAAGGAAGTGTGGAAGAGCTACGAGAGCGTAGCCCGGGCATGATGATGCTCATTGGCTTGGCGATTAGCGTCGCTTACTTTTATAGCGCAGCTGTCGTCTTTGGATACGGAAGTGGGCATGACTTCTTTTGGGAACTCGCTTCACTGATTGTGATCATGCTACTCGGTCACTGGATTGAGATGCGTTCGGTCATGGGGGCATCAAATGCGTTAGAACAACTCGTACAACTGCTCCCGAACGAGGCGCATCGCATCAATGGGGAAGAAACGGAAGACGTTCCCATCTCTGAACTGAAGGAAGGAGACCGAATCCTCGTCAAACCGGGGGAGCAGGTACCCGTGGACGGGAAAATCATCAAAGGACGAACGACCATCGACGAGTCGATGTTGACCGGCGAATCGGTACCGGTCGAAAAAACAGAAGGTGAAGATGTCATTGCGGGTTCGATCAACCAAGAAGGGAGCTTGACGATTGAAACGATTGGTACGGGAGAAAGAACGTACTTGTCAAAAGTGATTGAATTGGTGAGTGAGGCACAAAAATCGAAGTCACGGGCTCAAAATTTGGCGAATCGGGCGGCAAAATATTTGTTCTATATCGCAATTGCCGCTGGAGTCATCACGTTCACGGTTTGGTTCATGCTCGGATATTCGGTCGGGACGGCGGTTGAACGGATGGTAACGGTCATGGTCATCTCATGTCCCCATGCACTTGGACTGGCGACACCTCTTGTTGTCGCTGTTTCGACAGCATTATCGGCGAAACAAGGTCTTCTCATCCGCAATCGGACTCAATTTGAAGAGGCGCGTCGACTCGATGCCGTCATTTTCGATAAGACCGGTACGCTGACGGAAGGGAATTTCGGAGTCACAGACATACAGGCGAGCTCGTCTTATAAGGAAGAAGACGTGTTGCAACTCGCAGGAGCAGTTGAGCGTGAGTCGCAACATCCTCTCGCGCAAGGGATTTTAAGAGAAGCCGAGAGACGGGAATTGAAACTGGCGGCTGTCGACGACTTCGGTTCGATGACAGGTGTCGGATTGGAAGGAACGGTTGACGGTGCGCGTGTTCAAGTCGTCAGTCCGCGACATATCCGCGATCAACACATTCAAATTGATGAGGAGACGTTTGCACGACTCTCGGAAGAAGGAAAGACCGTCGTCTTTGTTTTGAAAGACGGAGAATGGGTCGGGATGATTGCGATGGCCGATCTGGTGAGGGAAGAAGCGAAGGAGACCGTCGAGGCACTTCATGAAAAAGGCATTCGCTCGATCATGTTGACGGGTGACAACGAGAAGGTCGCGCATTGGGTCGCGGGTCAGCTCGGTATCGATGACGTGTATGCCGAAGTATTACCGGACGACAAGGCAAACCAAGTGAAAGACGTCCAAAAAGATGGCAGCAAAGTAGCGATGGTCGGAGATGGAATCAATGATGCACCTGCCTTAGCACAAGCGGATGTCGGCATCGCAATCGGGAGCGGGACAGACGTTGCCGTCGAAACGGCAGATATTGTCCTCGTCCGCAGTAATCCGAAAGATGTCCTATCGATTTTGGAGCTTTCACAGAACACGTATCGTAAGATGATTCAAAACTTGTGGTGGGCAGCCGGGTATAACATCGTCGCCATCCCGCTTGCTGCAGGCGTGCTGGCTCCGATTGGAATCATCTTGTCCCCAGCCATCGGTGCCGTCTTGATGAGTATAAGCACAGTTATTGTCGCAATCAATGCTCGACTTTTGAAGATTTAACATTTCTTTCACCTTTAGTCAGTATGCTAGATGGGATGCTAATGATGGAGGGATCGAGATGAAACGAACGTTAATGCTATCACTATTCCTGACTCCACTGCTCCTGTCGGCGTGTGGAACAGAAGACGCACCGTCGGACACGAGTCAATCCGAGAATGTGACGACAACTACAAAAGACGAGTGGCAACGTGTGGGATCCGATGAAACGGTCTCCCACATCCACGGAGCTGGATTTTGGCAAGACGACGAACGTCTTGTCATCGCGACGCATGCCGGATTGATGGAATATCGAGAAGATGGTTGGTATACGCTGCCGACAAATCGCCATGACTACATGGGATTTGAAGTCGTCGAGGATGGATTTTATGCGAGCGGTCACCCCGATCGTCGGACAGATTTCAAAAATCCACTTGGGGTCATGCATGGAAAAAATCATGGGGCGGTACTCGAGAGTCGGTCGCTTGAAGGCGAGGCAGATTTCCACTATATGAGTGCCGGTTATGCCACAGGTACACTCTACGTTTATTTGGAGGAAGCGACCTCGGAGCTAGAGCCGGGATTTTATCGTTCCATCGATGGTGGGAAATCATTTGAACCGATGCAGGTACAAGGGATAGAGGAAGCGCAAGTGGCAGGAATCGTCGCCGATGCGACGGATGCGGAGCGCGTCTTCTTGTACGGGCCGTCCGGCATCCTCGTTTCGAATGACTCTGGAGATTCGTTCGAGCCACTTGTTGAAGCAGAACAAGTTGTCACGGTCGGAGCGGATGAGGGGCAGCTGGCATACGTACGACAGACAGATGGTTCTTTCGAAGGGGTTCGTTTCAACTTAGACGATGAGTCGACAGAGACGTTCAATCTTCCAGAGCTTCAAGCGGACGTTGTGCCAATCGAATTGGCAGTCAACGAGGAGCGCATGTTGCTTGTCACATCGGATAACAGCGTATATGAGTTTACAGACGGGGAATGGGAGATGCGCCTCGACAAAGGTGAGCTCAATTGATTAAAAGACGCCTTTCCATTATAGGATAGGCGTCTTTTTGTCGAGTGGAATCGTGACGGTGAAAGAAGTGCCCGATACATCAGACGTGACTGTCAATTCTCCACCGTGACGGTTGACGATTTGGTCAGCGATGGCGAGTCCGAGGCCGCTCCCGCCAGTCTGTCGGGACCGTGATTTTTCCACACGATACAGGCGGTCAAAAATGTGCGGTAAATCTTCTTCGGGAATGCCTTTCCCATTGTCTGTAATGGTCAGGATCAGGTGAGTGTCCGTGACATTTGAACGCAGGGAGACATGTGAGGCCTCACTATGCTCAATCGCATTATGGGCGATTGAGCGGAAGACTTGGAGCATCCGGTGCCGATCCAATGTAAGAGCGATGTCTTGTTGTCCCGCGTTCGACGAAGCATCGAAGCGAATCGTCGTCATCCGGAACATTGTATCGAGCATTCGACGTAAGTCCGCACAAAACGTTGTGACGGTCACTTCTTCTCGATGCAATAAGAACGTGTTCTCATCGAGCTGTGCCAGTTGAAACGCATTTTCGACGAGTTCTGTGAGCGACCGGCTTTCATCTAAGATTGTCTGAATCGATTGCTTGCGTAACGATTCGGGCGTACTTTCTTTCGAAGCGATTTCGGCGTAACCCCTCAAGTACGTGAGAGGGGTCTTGATTTCATGCGATAGGTCGGATAAGAACTGACGACGTTCCCGCCGTAGTCTGGATAGTTCCACTGACATCGATTCGATGGCACGCGCTAATTCACCGATTTCGTCGACACGATTGGTCGGTAACTGTAAATCGTCTGGGTTTGTCAATACATTCTCCGTTGCTTGTTTTAATGATTGGATCGGTTTTGAAATCAATCGACTCAAGAGGATGAACGTCAAGACGGTCGTCACGAGCGCGATCGCTGTGATATATAGGAATCGCCACTGGAGCCGATGGCTAATTCCATGAATGATTTCAGTCGGTAAAAACATATAGACGTATCCATACCGTCTGTCGGTATCATCTGTGATTGGCGTACGAACGATCAAATACGGTTCGTTTTCCCAGTCGTTCTCTAGGACAGTCGTGTCGTCGAAGGAGCCAGTTTGTTTTTTCGAATCGACTGTATCGGCAAGGACTTGGGGAAAGAAGCGTGAAGTCTGAAGAAGATGATGCGTGGGATCAGTGATGGCGACTTTCGTATCGGTCTCACTTTCCATAGTCGCTACATGATCAATCGTCTCTTCGGAAAAATTCATTGCTAATACGCTCGCATGGCTCTCGGCCCGAGATTCAAGGCGATTGATTTCTTCTACAACACGTTCACCGAGAAGCGTGTGATAGAGGAGAAGAAACAACACACCTTCAATCAATAGGGTGGATAGAAGAAAGACGAGGCTGATGCGAAACGGTAGACTGTTACGACCTCGCTTCATCCGGAACGCTCCTCGGTCCATCGATAGCCACGTCCCCATACCGTCTTTAAATAATCATCAATCGGGAATCCTGCATCGCCTAACTTTTCTCGAATCATACGAATATGCGCATCAACGGTGCGTGGGTCGGATTCTGCAGAATAGGGCCAGACAAGGTCAAACAAATCTAGTCGGTTGAAGAGGCGATTCGGGTGCTGAAGGAACAATTTTAAGATGGCCGTCGCTTTTGGTGTGAGGACAATCTCTTGTTCTTCATACAAAACGCGTCCGCTCTCCTCATCGTAACGTAGTGGTCCGTATTGGATGTTGACGACACGGGTCCGGCGCAAGACGGCACGAATACGAGCGAGGAGCACGTTCCCATCGAACGGTTTGGTGACGTAATCATCCGCTCCAGCATCTAATCCTTGGATGGTCGTCTCATTGTCTGAACGTGCCGTCAACAAGACGACAGGTAATGCCGGATCCATCGTCTTTAACTGACGACAAAGTGAGATCCCATCTACTTCTGGCATCATAATATCTAAAAGGACGAGATCCGGTCGCTCTTCGATTTTGTCGAGTGCGGAACGGGCATCGCTCGCCTCGATGCAAAAGTAGCCGTCACTTTCAAGAAACAAACGAATCAAATGTCTCATTTTTTCTTCATCGTCTACGATGAGAATCTTCATCTTGCATTCCTCCTTCCTCTTATTATTATCGTTCCGTGTGCTTTGCGTGATTTCCTTCCATGGCGAAAAGAGTCTGTAGTTGTTCACGTGCGCGTTCGACGTCTCGACAGTAAATGACGGGTACTCTCGCGTCAATCGGTCGATCCGTGACGATGGCTACTGCACCATTTCGGATGGCGGCCCTCACTAAATCGACGCCACGTTCATTGATTGGGCGCTTGCATATATATAAAAACATTTTATTTATTTTTTCTGGTGTCGTTCCGATTCCGCGAATTGTCATTTCTTCCGGGTGATCGAGATAGGACCAAGATAAAACAGAATCAAGTGTTGCCAGTACGTCACGCAATGTCCGCTCTTGCATCATCGTTCTCCTTCCTTGCATGAACTCAATTTCACTAGTGTACCCGATGTTTGTGAAAAAGAAGTGAAAAGCGTTAAGAGTACGATTAGACGGAGAAATAGGCGGGTTTGAGTATAGAACAAGTAGGAAAAAGAGTTTTTATACGCACAATAAGAAAGGATGAATAAGATGAAACAGTACGGTAAATTTGGAATCATGATTGCGGTCTCGACATTCATTATGTATTGGCTCATGTATTTGAACGTGTTTCAGTTCAATCATATCTTCTTTAGTCAGACGAGGTTGTACATGGCACTCATCATGGGATCGGTCATGGCGTTCGTCATGCTTCTCTTCATGTGGGGGATGTATAAGAACAAAACAGTTAACTTTATCATCCTAGGGGTCAGTGCTCTCGTCTTCAGTGCCTCGCTTTGGCTCGTACGTAGCCAGACGACCGTCGATGATGTCAGTTGGATGAAAGCGATGATCCCTCACCACTCGATTGCCATTTTGACAAGTGAACGCGCTGAAATTGAAGACCCACGCGTGAAAGAATTGTCTGAAGAAATCATCAAGGCACAGCGCCGTGAAATTGAAGAGATGAAGCGATTGATTGAAGATTTAGAGGATGAAGAGGAGAACGCCGAGGAAAATCGTGAGTAACAGACATGCACAGTCGAAAACGGCTGTGCATTTTTTGTATGTTGAAAAGGAAAAATAAAGAAAGTAAGTTATAATTTGTTTTCCTTTATTTGAAATATAAATGACATATTTGTCGGTTCGTTTTGGTGGTAAAATTTTTTCAGTTAGATAATATAAAAAATAAAAATTTAAATACATAATTGAAAGGATTTACCACATCATGAAACGAAAGATGCTCTCTCTCTTCTGTGCCGTTCTTCTCACAGTCGGAATCTTCACTCCGACAGGTACCCCGGCTGAAGCTGCTACCACGTATTATGTCAAAGTCATGACTAACAGTTTAAACGTCCGTTCGGGCCCGGGCACGACGTATGCAATCGTCGGCAGTGCGAAATTGGGACAATCCTTCAAATATCTCGGCGTGAGCGGGGGATGGACAAAAATCAATTTCAACGGGACATCCCGCTACGTATCCAGTACATATGTGAAGAAGTACAGTGTCTCCACGCTTTCAACCACATCGACTGCGAAAATGATCATCCCGACAAAAGGGACGTTGACACAAAAGTATGGTCCGGCGAGCGGGCAGTACGGTTATACGTTCCATAACGGTATCGACTTGGCTGCTCCAAGAGGAACACCGGTCGTGTCAGCCGCTTATGGAAAAGTCATCGTTTCTCGGAACTATGGGGCTTACGGTAACCACATCATGATGAGCCATCAGTTGAATGGACAAACATATATTACTGTATACGCACACCTTGATCGCCTCAATGTCGTTACAGGACAAACGTTAGCAAAAGGAGCAACGATTGGAACGGTCGGGAATACCGGTAACTCGTTCGGGAATCATCTCCACTTCGAAGTGCATCGGAACAGCTATGTGTATAGCAGTTCATCTCCTGCTAACAGTATCAATCCGTATACAATGTTTTGACATAAAAGCACGCGCTCTCAAACAATGGGAGCGCGTGCTTTTTGGTTAATGCCATGTCGTTTGTTTGTTTCGCTCGATTTGGTTGGCGGCAATGAGGCTGACACCAACGACGACACCGAACACCAATCCGAACAGGTTGTTGAAGAGTAACATGAGGATGATCCCGAAGACGAGACCGATACTCATGAGGCCAATCCGATCAAACATATTGAATCCCCTTTTCTGTAGTTGTGCACCTCAATGATTAACCGATTTTCAAAGAAAGAACACCGACGAAATGGACTGATTGATTCATTATACGTGTTTGGAAGAACCAGGTTTCGTTTTGTAGAAACTATAGAGGACGCTAATCAAGATGACGAGAACGATGGTTCCAAGAGACATCCAAATCGGCATCTTGTACACATCACCGAAAATCATCTTCGCCCCTATGAAGACGAGCATGAAGCTGAGACCGTGTTTCAAATAGTAGAAGCGGTCGATCAAGTTGGCGAGGACGAAGTAGAGACTACGAAGTCCGAGAATCGCCATGATGTTCGCATAGAAGATGATATACGGGTCACGTGAATACGCGAAACTCGCGGCGACCGAATCGACTGCGAAGACGATATCCGACAATTCGATGAAGATGAGCGCGATGAAGAGTGGCGTGAAGAACAACTTCCCATTGATGCGCTTCGTGAACTTCCCGGATGAGATGTCCTGTGTGATGGGGAGGCGTCGCTCGAGCCAACGAATCGTCTTGTTTTCTTCAAGTGACTCGTCTTTCCCGATATTCTTATACATCATCCATCCTGTATAAACGAGAAACGCTCCGAACACGTAGTAGACCCAACCGAAGTTTTCTAAAAGGGATACGCCAGCGACGATGAAGACAGCGCGGAAGAAAATCGCTCCGAGAATCCCCCAGAATAGTACCTTATGTTGATACTTGAGTGGGATGGCGAAATAGGCAAAAACAAGTGAGAAGACGAAGACATTATCAATCGCGAGTGCCTTTTCGATAAAGTAGACGCTCGCATATTCCGTTGCGGCTGTACTTCCTTGCGTGAAGAACAACCATCCTCCGAATGCGATGGCAATCCCAATCCAGACAAACGTCCATGTCCATGCTTCGCGGAGCGAGACTTCGTGCGCTTTACGGTGGAACACCCCGAGGTCAAGTGCGAGCATGAAGATGACGATGAGTAAGAACCCGATGAGTAGGGTCAACAACAATTCCTCCTTTTAAGGTCATATGAACTTCTATATATTTAATTTAAGTTCATAAGAACTCAAAGTCAAGCGTAAAAATCAAAAACCACTCGAAAAGGAGTGGTCAATGTGTAGAGCGTCTTCTTAACACTATGCGAGCCGTCCAACCGACAACAGCGATTATTGTGAATCCTAAAAACATATACATCACATGTGAATACATTTCGATATACCCTAACCAAACTTGCCAATTCTCGCCGACTACAACACCAATAAAAATGAGTACCGTATTCCAAATGAGCGTCCCGCATGTCGTCAACACGATAAATTGAAGGAACGGCATATTCGACATACCGGCTGGAATCGAAATCAAACTGCGTACGACGGGAACGAACCGACCGAAGAATACTAATTTTGGACCGAATCGATCAAACCAGCGATCAGCCATTCGAACATCTTCTATTTTCAGATAAATTCTTTTGCCGTAACGGGTGATGAATGACTCGAGACGTTCTCGGTCCAGTAAAAGTCCAATCCCATAAAGGACAACGGCACCGAGGAGTGCTCCGACTGTTGCCACAACAATCATCCAAATAGGATTGAGTGTGGTTGTAGTTGTGAAAAAACCGCCAAAAATTAAGATTAATTCGGATGGGATTGGGGGGAACACATTCTCAACAAAAATAAGAAACATGACTCCGAAATAACCAAACTGTTCAATGATTTGTTGAATCCATTGCTCCATACCGTGATCGTCTCCTACCTAATTCATATTCTCCATCAACAATAAGTCGAATGACGACGATTTGGACATCCATCCTAAGATGTAAAGTGTTTTCAAACGATTTTTTTTGATGTCACGAAAGAGTAATTTCAAGGTCAAACTCACTTGAAAGTGATTATTCTTACATATATCGCAGAAGTGACCACAAATATACGGAGTGACTTCGATGCGTGATTTTCTGAACTGCAAATTAAGTATGAAGAAACTAGGAATAAAAAAACTTATAAATAATCATATTCATTTCACAAAAATCATTCGGATAAATCTGACAATTTAAGTTAAAAAATTTTTTATGAAAAGTTATTTACAGTCATTTTGAATCGGAGTAACATCCATCTCATCAACTTCATACGTATTGTTGAAATCTTTTCGCCGAGTTCCGGAGACGGAAGCGGGGGACCCACTGTCCAATCTGGACTGGGGTGAATCCTCAAGTGAGGTAGGGCCAACCTAGGCAAGCCCGAATCCGACAGCTAACCTCGTAGGCGTTATTAGGGGGATCCGACTCATGCAGTGATATGCCACTGGAGCCGTTTCTTGCTCCTGTGGTTTTTTGTATATTTTTTAATGTTAAATAAAGTAAAAAAATGAAAAAAGAGGTTATTATATGGTTGATTTATTCGCAATTGCTTTACTCATTGGTTTAGTGGCGTCTATGAATGTGATGATTCGTTCGATTGATCGGATGCACTGGAATGAACAGGGGTGACGACATGTATATCGTGCTTTTAGCGATTGGAATTGGGTATCTCTCTTACTTAACCGTTGCATTACTAAAACCAGAAAAATTTTAAAGACAGAGGAGAATGACGAACGATGTGGGTTACATTCATCATCACGTTGAGTTTGCTCATCACAATCACGATGACAGCCAGTGCCATGTTAGGTGGCTATATTGGACGGCGGTTTGTACCGATTCAAGAACGACCAAACTATGTAGGGAAAGCGCTCGAGACGAGGATCACACGTCGCCTTCGAATAAATGAGCGTGAAAAGCAAACATGGTTTGGCTATGCAAAAGATTTTTTGACACTCAATTTACTATTTTTATTGATTGGTTATGTGTTGCTTCGCTTTCAAGGAGTGTTGCCCTTCAATCCGAATGGGGCCGTCAACTTAGACTGGCATCTAGCATTCCATACGGTCATCAGTTTTATGACCAATACAGACCAACAGCACTATTCAGGTGAGGCGCTCTCTCACTTATCACAGATGTTCGTCTTATCGACACTCATGTTCGTGGCGCCAACGATGGCATTGACGATGGCGCTGGCTTTCATTCGAGCGATTCTTGGAAAGCAGATTGGTCAGTTCTATTTCGACTTTGTACGCGTCATCGTGTACGTGCTCTTACCAATCAGCTTATTTTTCGGTATGTGGTTGATTGCGTTTGGTGTCCCACAAACCCTTAGTCCGAATGCTGTCGTCACAACGCTCGAAGGGGCGAGCCAAACGATTCAACGAGGACCGATCGCATCATTTGAGGTCATCAAACAGCTCGGGAATAACGGTGGGGGCTACTATGCGGTAAATGGTGCGCATCCATTTGAAAACCCAAGCAAGTGGACGAATTACATCCATCTTTTCTTGATGCTCTTATTACCGATGTCATTGCCGTTCATCTACGGGTCGATGGCGAAGAAACGAAAACAAGGATTCCTTTACTTTGGTGTCATGCTTTTCTTGTTCGTCATTGGAACAGTGGCCATGTACGCCACTTTGTACTCGAACCCCTCTTTACATGGACAAGAGATGCGCTTCGGGGCAATTGGTACAGCGCTTTACGGCGCGGTGACGACAGCTGCTGAGACTGGCGCAGTCAATGCGATGCACGACTCGCTTCCATCTCTTAGCGGCATCATCTTGATGGGAAACATGATGTTGAACGTTGTCTTTGGTGGGGTCGGTGCCGGTTTCATGAACTTGATGATGTATGTGATCATCACCATTTTTGTTGCGGCCCTCTTGATTGGACAGACGCCGACCGTGCTTGGCAAGAAAATCGAAGGACGCGAGATGAAACTTGTCGCGTTAACGCTTCTTGTCTCGCCACTTCTTATTTTAGGATTTACGGCTTTGGCGCTCGTCGTACAGCCAGGACAAGAGGCCATCACGAACGCTGGACCTCATGGGATTTCACAAATCTTGTATGAGTATACATCCGCTGTCGCCAACAACGGATCCGGATTCGAAGGTTTATTGGATGCGACTCCGTTTTGGAATATCACGGCAGGCTTTGCGATGTTCTTCGGTCGATATATTCCGCTTTTATTAATGGTGGCGATGGCAGGTAGTCTTCAAATGAAACCACGTGTCACGGACGATGGGGCACTTCGGACCGACACGCCGCTATTTACATCACTTCTGTTCGGTGTGATTGTCATTGTCGGTGCCTTGACCTTTTTACCAGTGTTGTTGCTTGGACCATTCGCCGAATGGCTCATGATACGTTGAACATAGGAGAGAATAGAAGATGAATGAACTAGAAAAACAGACACGCCGCTTTGACACGAGCTTGATTGTTCCTGCCATGTGGGACGGAGTCAAAAAACTAGATCCACGGACGATGGTGAAACAACCGGTCATGTTCCTCGTATGGGGCGGATTCTTATTATCGCTCGTTTATACGATGCTGTCGGACGAGATGCGAGGATTTCACTTGGCAGTGACGCTCATTTTGCTCGTCACGTTATGGTTCGCCAATTTTGCCGAAGCGATTGCAGAAGGACGAGGGAAGGCGCAGGCAGCTACCCTTCGAGCATCTAAAAATGATGTGATGGCACGTCGAATTGTGAAAGATGGGATTGAGGAAGTCGCTTCGTCGCTCCTTCGAAAAGGAGATATCGTCGAAGTGCGCGCCGGAGACTACCTGCCGGGAGACGGCGAAATTATCGCCGGGCTTGCTTCGATTGATGAATCTGCGATTACAGGAGAATCGGCGCCAGTGATTAAAGAGTCTGGCGGAGACTTCTCTTCCGTCATCGGGGGAACGCTTGTCGTCAGTGACCGGATTGAGGTCGAGATTACAAGCAACCCAGGTGAATCGTTCCTTGACCAGATGATTACCCTTGTCGAGGGCTCGAAACGTCAAAAAACACCGAATGAGATTGCCTTGTCCCTGCTTCTTGTTTCGCTCAGTATGATTTTCTTACTCGTCGTTTTGACACTCCCTGCGTTTACGAACTATCTCGGCTTCCAATTGTCACCACCCATTTTAATTGCACTTCTCGTTTGTCTCATTCCGACAACGATTGGTGGACTCTTATCCGCCATCGGGATTGCCGGGATGGACCGGGTCACGCGATTCAATGTCATTGCGATGAGCGGGAAAGCCGTTGAGGCGGCTGGAGACATTCGAACCATCATTTTAGATAAGACGGGGACCATCACGTTCGGAAACCGGATGGCATTTGAAGTTCTTCCAGTAGAAGGAATCACAGCTTCGCAAGCGCTTGGAGTCGCCGTCTTGACGTCTTTGGAAGACGAGACACCAGAGGGGCGCTCTGTATTGACGCTTGCAAAAGAACGCTGGGGAGAATTAGATGAGTCACCGAAACAAGATGCGGTGATCATTCCATTCAAAGCAGAAACACGTATGTCGGGACTCGACTTGGCAGACGGTCGACGTGTCCGAAAAGGTGCGGCGTCCGCCGTCATTAACTGGGTGAGTGCTCAAGGTGGGATGATTCCGAGCGACTTACAGGATCAAGTCGATGCGATTTCGAAAGAAGGCGGCACTCCGCTCGTCATCTCAGAAGATGCACGGATTGTCGGCGTGATTCACTTGAAAGATACGGTGAAACCGGGTATGCGTGAACGCTTCGATCGCTTGCGTCAGATGGGAATCAAGACCATCATGTGCACGGGAGATAATCCGTTGACGGCCGCGACGATTGCACGCGAAGCTGGTGTCGATGAATTCGTAGCGGAATGTAAACCAGAAGATAAGATTCGTGTCATCAAAGCAGAACAAAAAGCAGGTCATCTTGTCGCAATGACGGGGGACGGTACGAATGATGCCCCGGCGCTCGCACAGGCAGACGTCGGTCTCGCCATGAACTCGGGGACACAGGCCGCGAAAGAAGCGGCGAATATGATTGATTTAGATTCGGATCCGACCAAAATCATTGAAGTGGTCGAAATCGGTAAGCAGTTACTGATGACACGCGGGGCTTTGACGACGTTCTCGATTGCGAACGATGTGGCCAAATACTTCGCCATCTTGCCGGCTATGTTCGTTGCATTTATCCCAGAGATGGATTGGTTGAACGTGATGCGTCTCGGCTCACCTGAGTCAGCCATCTTGGCCGCACTTTTGTTCAATGCCTTGATCATCCCACTTCTCATTCCAGTTGCGATGAAAGGGGTTCGTTACGACCCGGTCGGTCCCGAGAAGTTGTTACGTCGAAATTTACTCGTTTATGGTGTCGGTGGTGTGATTGTCCCGTTTTTGGGAATCAAAGCGCTCGACATCGTCTTAAACTTATTCATGTGAGGTGGACCGAATGTCTTCTATAAAACAAGCAGGTATCGTCGTCAGTTTGACGATGATCTTATGCGGTGTGGCTTATCCACTCGCTTTAACAGTAGCAGGTCAGGCACTATTTCCGAGTCAAGCTGAAGGTAGTTTGATCGAACGCGATGGTGAACAGATTGGATCAAAGTGGATCGCACAACCTTTCGTTTCGGAAGGTTACTTCCACGGCCGACCAACAGCAGTCGATCAACTCACTGGTCAATCGGGCGGCGATAACATGGCAGAAAGTAATCCGGACCGTCCGAAACACGATCCCGAACTTGCGGGAGCGATTGAGACATCCGGATCTGGACTTGATCCGCATATCTCGATAGAACATGCGATGTTACAAGTCGATCGTATCAGCGACGCACGTTCGATGGCGACGGCTGAAGTCGAAGGCGTCATTCAAGACACGGCTGACGGTGAATCGTACGTCAATGTCTTGATGATGAATCTTGCACTAGATGAGTTGAACTGATGCGAGGCAAACTTCGACTTTATATCGGAGCCGCACCGGGTGTAGGCAAAACGTATAAAATGTTGGCAGATGCACGGGCTCGTCAGCAAGAAGGGGTCTCGGTCATGATTGGATTGATTGAGACACATGGACGAAACGAAACAGAGGCGATGATTGGCGATTTGCCAATCGTCCCTCTTCTTTCGCTATTTTATAAAGGACACGAACTGAAAGAGTTAGACGTCGAGACCATCTTATCGTTTCATCCTGATATCGTCCTCGTTGATGAGTTGGCTCATACGAATGCCCCAGGCTCAGTACGGGCAAAGCGATACCAGGACGTGCAGGTGTTGTTAGAGAACGGAATCAATGTATATGCGGCCGTTAATATTCAGCATTTTGAGAGTCTACTGTTGACCGTGAAAGGCATCACAGGCGTAGAGGTAAGAGAACGGATTCCAGATCTGTTCCTCAATCAGGCTGATGAAATTCTGCTCGTCGATGTGACACCGCAGACGTTACAAGAGCGGATGAGACAAGGGAAGATTTATCGACCGGACAAAATTGAACAAAGTCTGTCGTCATTTTTTACGCTGACCAATCTATCGAGTCTGCGTGAGATTGCGCTTCGACAAGTAGCGGATGAAGTCGATGATCAAGTCTATCGAACCCGAAAAAATGTGGTGTCTGATCCGACGCTCCTCCAAGAGCGGATCATGGTCTGTATTCAGCTCAATGACAATGCGAGACATTTGATCTATCGAGGATTTCGCATGGCGAGTCGACTCAAAGCGAAACTTTATATCTTGTCTGTCCTCCATGGTGAGGAGAGAAAATTGACACCTGAGCAGACTGCCATTCTAAAAGAAGTTCGAGAGCAAGGTGCATCATTCCAGGCAGAAGTGATTGTCTTGAATGTACCGAGGAAAGAACTAACGAAGAGTTTAACGACTACGGCACGAGAAAAACGCATTACCCAATTGATTCTTGGACAATCAGCAAGGACACGCTGGCAAGAAGTCATGCGCGGGTCGATTGTGAATGTCATCATGCGGGAATTGAAGCAGGTGGACATCCATATCGTCTCGGATCAAACGTGACAGGTGTGACGGGTCGTATGAACGGGAAGAGTGAATCATGCGAACAAAGGAGGGGTTTTATGAAATATTTAGTCACAGGAGCAACGGGGAAACTCGGCTCGAAAATTGTAGAGGAACTACTCAAGTCGATTGATGCGAGTGAGCTCGCTGTAAGTGTACGGAATCCGGAGAAGGCGGCGTCTCTTAAAGAGCGTGGCGTTGATGTGCGACATGGTGATTTTGATCAGCCAGACACACTCGATGAAGCGTTCAAAGGTGTCGAGCGTCTTTTGATCATCTCGGCAGATGGCGATAACGATACGCGGATTCGTCAACATACGAACGCGGTTGAGGCGGCGAAACGGGCAGGTGTTTCATTCATTGCCTACACGAGTCTAGCCGATGCGACAGACAGTGAGAACTTGATGGCACCTCCACATGTCGTCACAGAGGAAGCGATTGTCGAGTCCGGTATTCCGCATGCGTTCTTACGGAACAACTGGTACTTAGAGAACGAGTTATCAAGCATTCAAGCGGTAATTGACGGGGCGCCATGGATCACGGCGGCTCGGGACGGTAAAGTCGGTTGGGCTCTACAACAAGATTATGCGGAAGCCGCATCGAATGTTCTGTTAAAAGAACAACAGGACAATGCGGTCTATGAACTATCAGGACCACTTCATACCCAGCAAGATCTTGTAGACGCGCTCAGTGAAGTGTTAGGTCGTGAAGTGATGATGCAGGAGTTGAGTCTCGAGGCATACGAAGAGACGATGCGCGGGGCTGGATTGCCAGAGGAAGTCGTTGCGATTCTTGCGGGGATTCAGCGAAGCATTCGTCAAGGAACGCTCGAAATTCATGAGAGTGACTTCGAACCGGTTCTCGGACGCCCGGTCACACCTCTTCAAGAAGGAATTCGTCAATTGCTCGACCGATAAGTAAAATGCCCTCGACCACTTGGTCGAGGGCATTTGTGTTAGGCGCGAGTGGCGTGATCCTCGAGTTGAGTCGTCACGTCTTCAAGCGAATTCGCGGTTAGAGCGAGTCGGTCCGACATCGAGCTGAGTTCTTTTTGAATAGCGACTTGCTCTTCCGTTGCTGCGGCAACATGGTGAATCTGTTGTTGAAGTTCATTCGCCGCATATTTCGTCGATTCAAGTCGTGTTTCGAGTGCTTCCATCTGTGTCGTGACCCGCTGGCGTGTCTCTTGAATCGAAGCAATTTGTTCGTCGATTTCTGATACATCTTCTGTAAGACGGCCAAAGACAGCCGTCACATCGTTCGTGACCGTTTGACAGTTTTCGGTCGCTTGTTTGAAAAGATGCGCTGATTTGGATACGACGGTCGTATCTTCCATCAATCCACTGAGGACTCGGGTCATCTCGGATGCATATTCACGCGATTGGACAGCGAGTTTCCCGACTTCGGAGGCGACAACGGCGAATCCTCGTCCAGCCTCACCGGCACGAGCCGCTTCAATAGATGCATTCAAGGCGAGCATGTTCGTCTGTTCACTGATCGAACCGACTTGTTGCAAGATTCCTTGGATTTCATTTGAACGATTCGACATCGTCGCAACAATCCGGTCGAGTTGTTCCGATTCGGTAATGATTTCTTGTACTTTTGTTTCCATTAGTCGCATGTCTTTGTTCCCAGCAAGGGCATCTTTAGCGATGCGCGAGGATGCTGCGGCCGTTTGGGCCATTCGTTCTTGAATGAGCGCTGTCAAAGACCGAATCGAGTGAATTTCATCTGCCCCTTGCACCATGGAGGCTTGTTGGGATGAAGCATGAGCGACAATCGGGTCGACCGTGACAGCGATTTGCTCACCAGATTCAAGAGACTGGTTAGCGGCAGATTCAAGCTCTTCGGCGTGACTGTTTAACGATTGAACGAGGGCGCTGACATCATGAATCGCTTGTTGTAACAACTGTCGTGTTTCTTGCTCCTGTGCCTCGGCATGTTGCGTCTCGTTATTACGGAAGTGGATTTGGGCGACAAGCACAACACTCAGAAGAATCAAGTACACGGCATGGACGAGTAGTAAACTGAACGGATAGTCGCTCGTTCCACAAATCATCTCAGGGATTAAAAAGTATCCGACTAGATGTTGCACAGCAAAGATTCCGGCACTATACAAAATCAAGTCGATGCGACGCATGAACGACAAAATCGCCAAGACGACAAAAATGGAGAAGTGATATTCAACAAGTCCTTGTCCTCCAGCAACGGTCGAGATGCTTGCGAAGGTGAGTGTCAGCATCATCCAATAAGGAAATGCTACGGATTCTCGCTTAACTGTGACGATCATCATTCCAAAGAAGACGATTGGAAGGGCGAACAAGACCCATGTTACTCCGGAGTACACGTAACCGTCCGCACCGTTTCGCAGAACCGTATACGCATAGGCAAAGTCCGTGAAACGATGTAGCAAATGGACAACAACCGACGTCATCACAATCAATAACGTCGTCAACAACATCAACTGATTTCTTTTGATCAAACTCATCATTCTTTCCTCACATTCTCGTGTTCATTTGTTGTAGCTCTATACATATCGGATGAATAGTATAGAAGTTTATATGAATTACATGTTCAAGGCACAAAAAAAGAGCATAAAGCTCTCCCTCATAAAATTTCAATTCAATCCAAGCCATTTTTTAACCGGTTCTCGGAAGATGTACGTCACGACAATCAAGCCGACGAAGACGAGCGCGGCAATGAAAATCGTGGTGACACTGCCTGAGGCGAGGCTCGCCCCGAGGAAGCTGTAGGCGAACGTACCTGGGATCATGCCGAGTACGGTCGCCGGTACGAAGGCGCGGAAACGAACACGTGAGATTCCACCGGCATAACTAAGTAAGTCAAAACTGACGAGCGGGATGAGCCGGAGGACAAATACATATAAAAAGCCACGACGCTCCATTTGTGTGAACAGTTTCTCTGACCATGGATAGCGGTCGACGTTGATGACCGAGCGCCCGAAAAAACGCCCCATCACATAACCGGTCGTCGCAGCGGCAGTTGCACCAATAATGATATAGAGGACACCTGGCCATACGCCGAACGCGAGTCCGGCTCCGAGTGAAAGGACGGATGTCGGTAAAAATGCGACCGGACCGATGGCATAAAGAAAAATAAAGAAGAGTGGACCCCAAAATCCAAACGACAAGACGATGTCCCGGATGTCAGACGGACGCAACTCATAGTGAAAATGGGTGATATAGAACAAAGATCCAAACACGAGAAGAAAGAGTGTGAGTTTTAGTGGTCGTGGCAAGTTGTCCGCTCCTTTCGTAACCGAATGTATCTGATGTTAGTATACTGCATCTTCATGCAACATAAATGCGAGCCGGCTTACAAAAGGTGTAACGAGCTGGAGCAAGGAGTCAGCTATCCGAATCGAAACTTAGGTCAATACGTTTTAAGTATTTCTTCATTATTCACAAATTCGACACGATAAATATATTGGGAGGGAAGGTTATGAAAAATTTAAGCATGTCAAAGAAGTTTACCGTATTGATTTCATTATTTGTTGTGACACTCGTCATAATTTCAATGTTAAGCCATGTGTTGATCGGAAGAATGGCTGATGCTGGAGAAAAGATATACGAAGAGAGATTGATTCCGATTCGTGCTATTGGACAGTTGAGAACCGATAATCGTGCAATCGACAGTCACTTGTTAGAACTAATGTTGACGACCGAAAGTGCTCGAAATGAAGAGTTACAAAAAAATATTGAAGAGCGTCGGGAGAGTATGGTTACCGATCTCGAAGTATTTAATGATTCGATTTCGACAGAAGATCCTGAATTAATGAGTCGAATCGAAAAGTTGAATGAGGAGACGAACGCATATTTGGAAAGCATAGACGTCGTATTGCAACCTGCATTGCGAAATGAAAATGAATCTGCTTACCGACAATATGGAACAGAACTACGACCAATTCGACTTGCGCTTGTTGAGACAGCGAAAGAAGTTATGGATCAGTTGAATGTGGATGCGGAAACGGCCAGTGATACGATGCGGTCTGATCGAGAGCGTGCTGTGTTTATCTTTTGGGGTCTTGTCATTTTGGGAGCTGCGCTTTCAATTGGATTAGGCGTCTACATCACGCGCCTTGTGGTTGGTCCGGTGAAAGAATTGAACGTATTGATGAGTCGTGCCGGTGAAGGGGATTTGACAGTCAATAGCACATACACATCACGCGATGAAATCGGGGCGCTCGCACAGTCATTCAATCAGATGAAAGAAAGTTTACGAGAGTTGATTGGTGGAGTGACTTCGACTGCTGGGCGTGTGGCGACTTCATCGGACGATTTGAAAAATAACGTAGAAGAAACGACAAAAGCGACAGAGATGGTAGCTGTGACGATGGAAGAAATCGCTTCGGGTTCACTCCATCAGTTGAAACGGGTCAAGTCTTCAAATGGTACCCTTTCAGAATTGACGAATGGCATTCACCAAGTCTCTGATCGTGCTCGACAGATGACTGTATTATCGGAAGGGGCATTGGACAAAGTACAATCAGGGAATGAGCTAATCGAAACGCTTGAACATCAGCTTGAAGCGATGAATGAAAAAGTGAAGACGTTGCAACAAGTCATTGAGCAGCTTAATACTCGTTCTCAAGAGATTGGTACAATCAGTGGGACCATTTCAGGAATTGCAGAGCAAACGAACTTACTTGCATTAAATGCAGCAATCGAGGCAGCGCGCGCAGGAGATCAGGGACGTGGGTTTGCAGTCGTTGCTGCAGAAGTACGAAAACTTGCGGAAGAATCAGCCGATGCGACCAAACAAATTTCCTCTCTAATTCATCATACACAGACAGAAACAAAGCATGCCGTAGAGACGATGCATATCGTAGAAGGTGATATGGGACAGAGTGTGACGAACGTGCGGCAGACAGGTGTTGCGTTTGATGAAATTAAAGTGGCCATTGAAGAAGTCGGGCAACAAATAGAAGAAGTGTCCAGTGCTGTACAAGAAATGGCGGCGGGAGCGACAGAAGTGTTGAACTCTGTGAATGAGATTCAAGGAATTACTGAATCGACTGCCACAGAAACAGAGAACACATCAGCAGCTACTGAAGAACAGATGGCATCAATGGAAGAAATTACGGCAGCCGCTCAAGAATTATCGAATATGGCGGATGAGATGCGAGAGATGACGAATCGATTTACTGTGTAAATGAAAAGAGTCCGAAAATTAGTCGGACTCTTTTTTATTATTTCGTTGTCCTTCGTAGTGCTGAATCCATTCCTCGACAGTCATCTTCTCGACGAGTTCTCCGACCAAGTCAAACGGGATTCGCTTCACGTTATTGAAACGGATACAGCTTTTCCCCATATCAAGTTTCGTCGGGACACGACTCGCATACTCCCGTTCGAACCAAGCGAGTAATTCAGGGTCGGCGTAAATGCCCATGTGATACAGTCCGACATGGCGCTTTTGCGCGATTACACTGATAAACGGTAGTGGCGTCCCCGGTGTGACATGATACCCGGACGGATATCGATCGAGTGGAACGACGTAATGGACACCATGTCCGTCCGTCGTTTTTTCAAATCCGCCAGGTAAATGATCATCGATGACCTCGAGCAGATGAATAAATGAATCGAGCCGTGCCTCGTCGACGAGTGCCGTCACATCCATCATGATTCGCCTCCTCGTAAGATCTTCTCCATTTTCTTTCCTTTTGCCAACTCATCGATGAGTTTGTCCAAATAACGGATCTCACGCATGAGTGGTTCTTCAACGTTCTCGACACGAACCCCACAGACGACACCTTTGATGAGGGCGCGGTCTTCATTCAGACGAGGTGCTGAAGCGAAAAACGTATCAAAATCGACTTGATTGGCTATCTGACGTTCGAGTCCGGTCTCATCGTAACCGGTCAACCATTCGATGATGGTGTCGACTTCTTCCTTCGTCCGTCCTTTGCGTTCGGCTTTGGCGACGTAGAGTGGATAAACGCTCGCGAAACTCGTGGTATAGATTCGGTGACCCATCTTTCATTCATCTCCTTCTTAGCGAAAATTCTTACTTCCATTCTCTCACAAATTACGATACGCTTATATAAAGTATTTTGTTGCATTTGCAACAAAAAAGCAGAGGTGTCTCATGATGCATGACCATTTACGAGAGATCGGGATGATTGCGCGTGCCCTCGATTCAATCAGCAACATTGAATTCAAGGCACTCGGTTTAGAAAAAGGGAAGTACTTGTACATCGTTAGGATTTTTGAACACCCAGGTATCATTCAAGAACGGCTAGCAGAGTTGATTAAGGTAGACAGGACGACCGCCGCACGTGCCATCAAGAAACTGGAGCAAGAAGGATGGATTGAGAGGCGACCAGATCTTGATAATCAGAAAATCAGACGTTTATACGTGACGGAGAAAGGAGAGGTATTGTACCCGCTCATCATTCGCGAACACGAATATTCTACATCGGTCGCATTATCAGGATTCGACGAGAAAGAAAGTGAGGAGTTGTTACGCCTTTTGAAAAAAGTACGACGTAATGTTGAAACAGATTGGACCGAAGTGAAGAAAGGCAAGTATCGAGAATACTGAGAGGAGCGAGAACATGATTGAAATCTCAAAAGTGACAGACGTAGAAGCCTTACGTCACATTAGCATCCAGACATTTACGGAGACGTTCGCACGTCACAACACAGAAGAACATTTGAACGCTTACTTAGAAAAAGCGTATGCGCCTGAGCAGTTGCAGCATGAGTTGGCACATCCCGATTCTTATTTTTATTTTGCACATGTAAAAGGTGAGTTGGCAGGCTATTTGAAAGTGAACGTACGCGATGCTCAATCTGAACCGATGGGCGAAGATGCGATTGAAATCGAACGAATCTACGTATTAGAAGCGTTTCAAGGTCAAGGGGTGGGGAAAGCGTTATTTACTCAAGCAACCGAATTGACGAAGGAACTACACAAACGAAAGATGTGGCTCGGCGTATGGGAACACAATGAAAGAGCGATTCAATTTTATCGACGAAACGGGTTCGGACAAACGGGTGTCCACACATTCTTTATGGGAGAGGATGCACAAAACGACCTCATTTTCATGAGGCCGTTCACGGACTAAAGCCATTCTGACAAGTTGTTCAAGTTCGGATAGATGGCATCTGGTTCTATATCAAATGCTTCAAATGGTAAGTCATTCCGATTGATCCAGACCGCATGGAAGCCAAAGTTTTTCGCCCCGGCGATGTCCCATCCGTTCGACGATAAGAAGAGCACCTCGTCACGACGAAGACCAGACGTTTTGAACCAATTCATGTAGGCGGCAGGCGTCGGTTTAGGTTGTTTGATGCCGTCGACGCTGACAACCTCATCAAAATAATCGGTGAGACCGGCGTTGTGAAGCAATGCCTTAAGCATCTCGTCCGTCCCGTTTGAGAGAATGACGGTCTTCACGTCATGCATCTCTTTTAGGACCGATTCGATCTCCTTATACGGGGTGAGGTGCGCATACGATGCAGTCAGACGTTGTTCGATTTCCTTTGTGAATGGTGCGTCATGCACGGCTAATGCGTAACGGAGTGCGTCCCGGGTCACTGTATCGAAATCTTCATAGCGTCCCATCATGTGCCGCCAAAAGAAATACTCAAGTTGTTTCGTCCGCCACACTTGGCTGATGGCTGCTCCCTTTTCAGGGAACTCTTGTTCACAGGCATCCTTCACCGAATGGACGTCGAATAAGGTGCCGTATACGTCAAAGACGATGGCTTTAATCGTTGGTTTCATAAATAACATCCCTCCTTCTGTGTCGTTATACCCGTCTTGTTCAGAATATAATAGGAGAAAGGGGGTTCGACATGTATATTCCAAAACAATATTCCGTCACAGAACGAGCAGAGATTTATACATTTCTTCATGCCAATCCGTTCGGCACGATTGTGACGCATGACGGGGATAAGCCGATTGCGACGCACGTCCCGTTACGATTCGATGAGGCGAACGGTCAACTGACGACCCATGTCGCAAAAGCGAATCCGCAGTGGCGAACAATTGAAGATCAAACCGTTCTTGTCATCTTTCAAGGACCAAGTGCTTACGTGTCAGCGTCATGGTATGGCCATGAGGACGTCTCGACATGGAACTATCAAGCCATACACGTGTATGGACGTGCGACGATTCTCAATGAAAACGAGTTGGTTGAGGAACTAGCCGGATTACTTCACGAGCATGAAGGCGAACGTGAGCATGCGGTGCGTTGGGATGCATTATCCGAACCGGTGAAGCGACAAATGAACGGCGTCGTCGGGTTTCGGATCGACATCACCGATATGCAGGCGACGTTCAAGTTAAGCCAAAACCGAAACGACGTGGACCATGAACGGATCGTATCGGAGCTTGAAAAACAAGATGAACCGATCGCGGACGTCATGCGACAACATCGAAAGTCCTGATAAACCTGTCCTAAAACGACAGGTTTTTTCATTTTTCTATATCGAATAGCAGTTGACACGAAGGAATAGCAAGTCTATACTCATAACTGATAATGATTATCAGTATCGAGAAAATAGAGAAGTTGAAAAAGGAGAAGAAACACGTGAACAAGACAATGAAGAAGTGGTTACATATGTTTATTTTTGCTTCAGCGTTTGCACTCATCTTAGCCGGCTGTGGTTCGGAAGAAGCTGAGAACGCTTCCACGAACGAAGGGACGGAAGAGTCAGCAGAAGGATATCCAATCACAATCGAGCATGCGTTCGGTGAGACTGTCATCGAAGAAAAACCAGAGCGTGTCGCAACGATTTCGTGGGGAAACCATGACGTCGCACTTGCACTCGATGTCGTACCGGTCGGATTCTCAGCTGCGAACTACGGTGTCCAAGATGATAGCGGGATGCTCCCATGGACAGCAGAGAAGTTGACAGCGCTTGGCGAAGAGAACCCGAACATCTATCAAGACACGGACGGATTAGACTTTGAAGCAATCGCAGATTCAAATCCAGATGTCATCTTGGCCGCCTACTCAGGCATCACGCAAGAAGACTATGACACGCTTAGCCAAATCGCACCGGTCGTGGCATATCAAGAAACACCTTGGGTCACGTCATGGCAAGACATGGTTCGTTATGACTCACTCGCAATGGGACTTGGTGAAGAAGGCGAACAGTTAATCAAAGACACGGAGCAGTTGATTACTGACAAAGCGACAGCCGTTCCTGAGATTGCTGGAAAGAAAGCCGCTTTCGTCTCGATGAGCGCAGAAGATCTTTCAAAATTCTATATCTATACAACAGGTGATCCTCGTGGTGCCTTCATCGAAGAACTCGGCATGGAGTACCCACAAAACATTGTCGACGAAGCTGAAAAAGCAAATAGCTTCTATCTCGAGCTCAGCAAAGAGAACGCCGACATTTTGAACGACGTCGACATCTTCGTCACATACGGAAATGAAGACACGTTGAAGGCGCTTCAAGCAGACCCGCTCTACAGTAAAGTACCAGCCATCGAACGCGGATCGGTCGTATTGATTGAAGACAATACGCCACTCGCAGCGGCTGGGACACCGACGCCACTCTCGATTGAATATACGATTGATGAGTACGTTTCACGCGTATCGGATGCCCTTGCGAAAGTAAAATGATGCAAAATCAGGTGAAACAGATGCATACCCCGAAGTACTTCCCGCTCCTGTTAGTTGGGACGCTCGTACTGACGGTGCTATGCATCGTGGCATCCCTTGCCTTCGGCTCTCGAACAGTCGGGTGGAATGAACTGCTGGACGGTTTATTCCGTCCGGCTGTTCAGTCGTATGAGGCAGACATTGTCCGGGAGCGGGTCGTCCGGACAATTTTCAGTTTTATGTGTGGCGCAGCACTCGGTGTGGCGGGTGCACTCATGCAGTCGGTGACGCGTAACCCAATCGCTGACCCGAGTATTCTTGGGGTCAACACGGGAGCAGCGCTCGCCGTCGTCATCGGTATCGCATTCTTCAACATCGCGACGGCGAGTGCGTTCATCTGGTTTGCGCTCGTCGGGGCGCTATTGACGGCCATTTTCGTTTTCGGCATCGGTTCACTCGGAAGGGGAGGGGCGACCCCGCTCAAACTCGTCTTGGCGGGAGCGGCGACAAGTGCAGCATTATCGTCGCTCGTCATGGCTCTTATGATTCCACGCTCAAACGTCATGGACCAGTTCCGCTTTTGGCAAGTAGGGAGTGTCGGTGCGGGAAATCTGGATTCGATTTATACATTTTTACCGTTTCTTCTAATCGGTCTCGTGATTGCGGTAGTGACCGCACCTTCCTTGAACGCACTTGCGCTCGGGGAGGAGATGGCGAAGAGTCTTGGTGTTCGGACGGGGACATTGAAGTTGACCGCCTCGTTCGCAGGCGTGATTCTGTGTGGGGCTGCGACTGCACTCGCTGGACCGATTGGGTTTATCGGACTTCTCGCCCCACATTTGATTCGACTCGTGCTCGGTCCTGACCAACGCTACCTCATGCCGATGTCTGCCTTAGCAGGTGCCATCATCTTGACCTTCTCGGATGTCATGGGACGTTTGCTTGGAAGTCCGGGTGAACTTGAGGTCGGGATTGTGACGGCGTTCATCGGGGCACCGATCTTGATTCTATTGACAATGAAAGTGAAAGTAAGAGGACTATGATGCAACCAGCGATTGAACAAATCAGACAAGGTCGCATGAAGCGACGCCGTCGCTATGTCGGGATGACGCTTCTTTTGACCATCATAGCGGTAGCATTGAGCGGGTTGATGCTCATGTTGGGCAATACGATTTATCCGGTTCAGGATGTCATCCGCGTCTTGCTCGGGGAAGACGTAAAAGGGGCGACGTTCGCCGTTGAAGTATTGCGTCTACCACGTATGCTCGCTGGTGTCTTTGCCGGTGCAGCATTTGGTGCCGCGGGAACGATTTTCCAAACGATGCTTCGAAATCCGCTTGCCAATCCAAATGTCATTGGGATCACAACGGGGTCCAGTGCGGCGGCTGTCTTCTGTATCGTCGTCCTACAATCGAGTGAAGCGATAATCTCGATCGCTTCGATTATCGGTGGGCTCGTCACCGTGCTGGTCATCTATTTTCTATCCAAAGGGGCGGCTTTCTCCATCGGTCGTTTGGTGTTAGTTGGAATTGGGATTCAAGCGATGCTAACAGCCGTCATCAATTATCTATTGCTCATCAGCCGACAAAACGATGTCGCGATGGCGATGCGGTGGTTGACAGGAAGTTTAAATGGGGCGAAACTTGAGGAGTTGCCACCTTTAATCATCACGGTACTCATCTGTTTACCGATTGTACTGTTACTTACCCGTCAGCTTGAAATGCTCGAGCTCGGAGAAATGGCGGCGACAGGGCTTGGCATCAACACGAACCAGACCAGACTTCTACTCATTGTGGCGGCAGTATTCATGCTCGCCCTTGCAACAGCGACAACGGGACCGATTGCGTTTATTGCCTTCTTAGCAGGGCCGATTGCCAAACGGCTCGTCGGAACGAGCCACGCGGGAATCTTGCCGGCAGCGCTTGTCGGAATCATTTTAGTACTAGCGGCCGACCTTGTCGGACAATTCGCCTTCACGGCACGCTATCCGGTCGGTGTCATCACCGGCATCATCGGCGCGCCTTATCTCTTATACTTGTTGATCCGGATGAACCAGAAAGGGGACTTCTAAATGGCATCCATTATGAAAGTGGAACATCTCACCTCAGGATACGAGGACAAGATGATTTTAAACGATATCAGCCTTGAAATTCCGAGCAATCAAATTAGCATCATCATCGGTGCGAACGGTTGCGGGAAGTCGACACTTCTGAAGACGATGGCACGCCTCATCAAACCGACTGCCGGTCAAGTGACGCTTTACGATAAGCCGATTTCGAAAATGGCACCGAAAAAGCTAGCGCGTGTCCTCGGGATGTTGCCACAGTCCCCGGTCGTACCGGAAGGGATCACGGTCGCCGATCTTGTCGGTCGTGGTCGTTACCCGCATCAATCGTTCTTAAAGGGCTGGACGAAAGCCGATTACGAAGCTGTCGCCGAGGCGATGGAGATGATGAACATCACGGAGTTCGCGGATCGTCCCATTGACGAGTTGTCAGGCGGGCAGCGCCAACGCGTCTGGATTGCGATGGCACTGGCTCAACAGACGGACGTGCTCTTTTTAGACGAGCCGACGACGTATCTTGATATCACGTATCAGGTCGAGATTCTCGATTTGTTGACGGACTTGAATCGAAAGTACGGGACGACAATTGTCATGGTGTTGCACGATATCAACTTATCGGCACGTTATGCGGACTACATTTTCGCGCTCGACAAAGGGAAGTTGATCGCCGAAGGGAAGCCATCGAACGTCATCACGTGTGATTTGATCCATCGTGTCTTCAACCTCCGCTGTTCGGTCATGTGTGACCCGGTATCCGGTTCACCTTCCGTTATTCCGATTGGGCGTCATCACGTGCAGACTGAAACGGAAGAGGCGGCTGTCGCGCAGCTTGAATTGGTGTGACCACGTATAGAGAGTCAAGAAGGGGCGAGCGCTCCTTCTTTTTTTGTTTATCCATGAAAGCGTTTGTAAAAAGTCATTGACTTCTCTTTGAGGCGGGTGTATGCTATAAATCCTGCCCAAAATGAGAGGCACGGGGACTGGCATCAGTTCATTCGATATTCGAGAGGAATGACTTAAGATGAACCAACAACAATTAGTCGAGCGCGCACGCCAATTGAAAGACAATGCGTATTCACCATATTCGAAGTTCCGCGTCGGTGCGGCACTTCTCATGAAAGACGGTACGGTCATCGACGGCGTCAACGTCGAGAACGTCTCGTTCGGAGCAACGAACTGTGCGGAGCGTACGGCCATCTTCACAGCGGTCGCTCAAGGATACAAAAAAGGTGACTTCGAAGCGGTTGCCGTGTCTGGGGACACGGAAGACTTCTTGCCACCATGTAGCATCTGCCGCCAAGTCATGGTCGAGTTCGGCGATCCTGACTTCAAAGTACTCCTCACGAACGGCAACGCCGATGTGAAAGAAGTGACGCTTGGAGAACTTGTCCCGCTCGCGTTCACTGATTTGGATATGTGATGTTGAACCCCCTCAGATTCCTGAGGGGTTTTCTTATCCAAAAAAGCGAAAAAATAATCGCGGAATGGCTTGAACAACATAAAGGAGCAGTTCTGAAAAATCGAGGGCTGCAATCCCATACGACCATCCTTCTTCCTCGCGGGAAGTGACTACTTTTCCACGCATAGGTCGCAATCGACCTTTCCATTGAATCGGGAGGGCGGTCGCGCTGTCCACATCCGGGTGATTCATGACACGCATATGCAAGCGTGGCTCAGGCGTAATTCCGGAGCGCCCACAGCGCCCAATCAACTGTTTGGTTTTGACCGTATCTCCCACATTCACGGCAATGGAACCATTCTCAAGATGGGCGAGAAGGCAATATTCATCGTTCGCATGTTGAATGATGACGTGATTACCGAATGGATGATCAGCATCTAGTTCGTCTGACAACCCATCCACGACTTGATGAATCGTCCCGTGTAATGGAGCAATCACTCGTTCCCCAAACGCATACGAGCCGTCCATCCCGATTTTTCTACGATTGTAAGGTTGTTGCTCTTGTGTTTTCAAAAAGTCATAACCATCACGCTTTTTTCGGGTTGGATCATGATGATAAGTTCCGAGGGTTGTCCCTTCGGAGACGACGAACCACTCTTCTTTGAATGGGAGATGGTATTTGTTTTTCGTGAAAGGATTAGTCTCCTTTGAAGAGGATGTGACAGTCATCTGAATGGATGCGATCTCATTCGCGTGATTGAATTGGACGTACAATAACTTTTCTTTTCGAGAATCCGACCATAATACATACCGATTCCCGTTCAACACCATTTCATTGAGCAGGCGATAGCGCCGAATGCCGTGATGGAAAGCGGACGCCTGCCGATGAAAGGCATCCATGGAATACTGAGATTTGAATGAGTCGCTCGTCTGATGATAAATGTCATCGAACTGACCCGATTTGAATAGTTGGATGAACTGTTTGTACGCGTGACGCATATCTATACCGCCTTTGTTGAGTGTTGGTTATTATACGGACGAAAATTTATAAATGTTTCGTGATCATCACCAAAAATTACATATATCGCTGCATCAAGCGTTCCGCATGCTCCTTCATCATCTCCCGCAATGCGCTTGGCGCTTTGACCTCCACTTCCGCTCCGGCTTTCAATAGCTGCCTCGATAAAAATGACAGCTCTTCTTTCGGAACTTCCCACTCATTCAATTCATCGATATCGGGTAATACATCTTCAAGCAAACGGCGACCGAGTGGGGTGAGGTCGAGTCGAACGGTCACACCGTTTCGTTCATCACTTGTCTGCAATACGCTCATCAAATCCTCGGACTCAAACGGTTCCTCAAGCACGTGGACCGCCTCGATGCGATCAATCCGATATTGCCGAAGCCCCAGTTCGGAGAGCCCGAAAACGTACCACTTCAAATCAAGGAGTGCCATACCGACTGGTGCAACGGTGAACGTGCGTTGCCCGTTCATCGTCCGATAGGTCATCTTCATCTTGTTTCGACGTTCGACCGCCTGATAGATTTCTTTCGTGAACGGCGCTTTGGGAATTTGTTTGTTCCCGAGCCACAGGATGTTTCGCTCCAATCGGCTAATCTTCTCTGCGAGGTCGTGCGGCAACTCGTTCACATACCAGTCGGACAATGTACTTCGTATATCCCCAAATGGCACGTCAGGGATGTGTTCCATCCATTTGAGCGTGAGATAGAGCGCAACGGCTTCTTGTTCCCGGAGATGGAGCGGGGGCAATAAACGATTCGGCAACATCTCATATCCTCCGCCGATTCCAGGTACGCTCCAAATCGGATAACCGAGCTCTTCGAGCGATAGCATGTCCCGTTGAATCGTCCGGATGGAGGCGCCTGTCTCCTGAGCCAGTTCTTCAGCCGTGAAGCGTCGTCCATGATTGAGTAGCCGAATCAATTGTAAATGTCTTTTTCTCATTCGAATCATTCCCGTCATCTTTTGTCGTGTTTATTGATTAAACTGAATGTATCACGAATCAAGGAGGAAAACAGGATGCCGAATGTAGTGTTATATATTGCGATGAGTTTAGACGGAAAGATTGCTCGGTCAAACGACCAACTCGATTGGTTATTCGCTGTCGAGGGGGATGGGGACAACGGCTATGCTGAATTTTTCAAGACCGTTGGTGCTGTCATCATGGGACGGAAGACGTATGAGGAAGTGTTGAAGTTAGAAGAGGGAATGTATCCATACAAAGACATCCCGAACTACATTTTGACACGTCAGGCTAACCGTGAGGCCGAGCATGTCACATTCACGGACGAACCAATCAAAGAACTCATCAATCGGTTAAAGCAAGAAGTTGATCAAGATATTTGGCTCATCGGTGGTGGGGAAGTCATCAAAGCCGCGATGGAGCATGACTTGATTGATCGTTATGAGATTGCGATTGCGCCGGTCGTGTTAGGAGAGGGAATCCCTCTTTTCCCAGAAGGTACTAAAGAGACGAAACTTCGACTGACGAGTCACCACGCCTCCGGTCAATTTGTGATGGTGACATATGAACGATAAGTGAGCATCGAGTCCACATGTGGACTCGATTTTTTTATAATAAGGAAAAATATTCATTTTGTAGAATTTTTTACACCTTAGCATGTTAGTTGATGATGGAAATTGGATATATGTAGAGAGTGGAAGTGACATGACAAATGTGAAGGGGACCAACTAATGTTCATGAGTCTAATCGCCAATTCGTGTATTTCTTTTACTGGCATCTATTTCATCTCGAAGATCATGAACTATCATACGAGACATGTGCACATCCAAAAATTCATCATCGGTGTGCTCTCGGGATGTTTCGGGATTTTTCTAATCACGCAAAGTATTGAATTTGAGAATGCGGTAAAAATTGATTTTCGTTTTCTCGTCCTCCTTTTACTCGGGTTTTATCGTTTGGTCTCTCCGTTGTTTATCGCAGCTACAATCATGTCGATTCACCGATTCAGCTACGGTATCGACTTTTACTCGATTGTGGCATGTGTCGCCCTCTTTACGATGGTGATCGGGACGATCCTGACATATCGAATCGTCTGGCTACAGAAGCGGCTTTTCCAATTCGGTCTTACGTTGAACGTGTGGACATGTTTAGTTGCAGCAATGGGGATTCTTGTCGGAGGCGGTTTTACGGAACGTGCTCTCGATGTCGCGTTGTTGGTTACAATGATCAGTTTCCCAATCGGATTGTTGATCACCATGCTGAATATTGATCTATATCTCATCCATCACCGTGTGAGAGAGTATAAAGTTTCAGCGGAAACCGACCATTTGACGGGTCTGGCAAACCGTCGAGCATGGGAGATGCAGATGAAAAAGTTCAAAGGACAATATACGACATGTAATGTATTGATTTTAGATATTGACCACTTCAAACAAATCAACGATCAATATGGTCATGCGAACGGCGACGAGGTATTGAAACAATTTGCAGAACTCTTGCACCGAGAAACAAGGAATCAAGACATTAAAGCACGGATCGGTGGAGAAGAATTTGGTATTTTGATTCCAATGCTTTCTCAGAGCGAGGTGGTCAACGTAGCGGAGCGGATTAGACACAGCATATCGAAACATGAGTTCAAGCTACTCGATCAACAAAAAATTCAGTTATCCGTTTCGATTGGGATTGCGAACGGAAAGAGCGAGAATCTACGTGAGATGATTCGTCTGGCAGATGATTGTTTATATCAGGCGAAAAATAGTGGTAGAAATCGTACACATGTGACGGAAACTATAGTTGGATAAACAAAGCGTGTCGGTCATCCCGATACGCTTTTGGATTGTATAAAAACTGCAGACCATTAAGATGATCTGCAGTCATGGGGTCGCTCGTTCGCTTAAATGCGGTTCCCACACATCGGAAAAGTTGTGAACCGGGTGGGCACCTTCTAAGGTCCGGAATTCATAATCTCGTTCTTTCGCATAACGGATGATTGTATCAAGTGCTTTCGGTGTCATCGAGTGATCGTGCGCCAAAATGATGGAAGCAATATTCGCCGTACGATTCGCTTCGAGGAGGTCGAATACGCGTTGTTCGACGCGTGCATTGTCTTTCTTATATACATGGTCGAGACTGCCGACGTTCCAATCCCATATTTCAAAACCGGCATCGGTCATCGCCTGCCAGTGTGCGGGTGTCATGCCGGCGTCGCTCCCGTAAATCGTCCGGGCCATGTTCGTATGAATGCCTGTCACTTCATAGATAAGTGCTTGTACTTCCTGCATCTGACGTACGGCCGTCAACGGTGTTTCATAAAATTCATCCCGTTCGTGCCGCATCCCGTGTAAGGCAATCAGGTGACCTTCCGCAATCATGCGATGAAGCAGATGCTCATTTCCTTCGATATTCTTCCCGAGGATGAAGAAGGTTGCCTTCACTTGATGTTTCTTCAAGACATCGAGTAGCTTTCCCGTTTTCCAGTTCGGTCCATCATCGAGCGTCAAATAGATAAGACTCGGGTCGTTATAGGCCTTCGGATCCGGGATCGCAGCCTGAGACAAAGACCCAATCAATAGAAAGATCGACATGAGTAAAAGAACGCGTTTCATCATTCAATTCAAAACTCCCTCAAATCAAAACCAAGTGACATGTGATACATACTTTACCATATGTCCGAGACATCGAGACGATAAATTTGTTCGTCAAGTTCTGTCGCGAAAAAGGTGAATTTCAATTTCTTCAATAGCGCGATCGATGCCGTGTTCGTCCCATGCACACCGGCTTTGAACTCTTTCGCTCCTTGACCAGTCAAGTGACGAATCAATCCCGACATCACTTCAAATGCATAGCCTTGACGCGCTCGCGTCGGTACGATGGTGTAGCCAATCCAATAGGTCGTACCTTCTTGCTGAATATAGACATCACCAATCAATTCATCCGTCGCTTTGTCAATGATAGCGAGTTGCGTGCCTTGAAGAAACGATTGTTCACCGAGTAGGACGTTTTCATATTCCTCACGGGTGAGCCCTTTGAATGATTGATGTTTCATCCAGTCCAAGTCATTTCGATAGACCATAAACGATTTGATGTCTCTTGTTTCGAACGGTCGAATGAGGCAACGGGTTGTCGTAATCATGGTTGTCATACCATTCAAACCAACTTCTTTTCTTTTTTGAAAAGACCAATCAATAGTAACGCCAGACCACTCAAGAAAATGATAGGGAAAATAAACCACATGATCAATCCGGCCCATCCGTTCTGTACACTGATTGCGTACGAGAGTCCGATGGAAAACGCTAAGGCTGGTGATATAGGAATCATAAGAGCGATTCCCCATATTCTAAATTTTGTGTTTCGTGCTTCGCCTGTACTGAACCAATACGCCACGAATGCACCTAAACCTGCGATGAGATACCCGATTGCAATCGCCATTCCATCAATCCCTTCTTCGATACGATGATTGTTTGACCTCGTCCTTACTTTCCATGTATATCACGAAAAATCCTGTCATAAATCAAAAAGACCGAGCCCTTCAGGGACTCGGTTTGTCATTATACGTGCTTCCGCTGAAACGCAGAAATCGCTTCATATTCCTCAGATAGGTGACGTGACAGGCGGATGTAGATCGGCAAAAGTTCGCGATACACATTCGTCGCTTCCATGTCCGGTATATGCTCATGGGTCACTTGTGGTACCTCTTGGAACTCCTCGATGTCCCCGAAGGCGTACTCCCCGAGCATGACAGCCCCGAGACATGAACTCTCGTGACTCTCTGGCACGACGACCGGCGTATCGAAGATGTCTGCCATCATCTGACGCCACAAGCTCGATTGGGCAAAACCACCTGTCGCATGGATGAGGTTCGGGGCGCCCGTCAACTCATCGAGTGCGAGCATGACCGTATAGAGGTTAAAGATGACACCTTCCAACACAGCGCGGATGAAATGTTCGCGCTTATGGTGAATGCTGAGCCCGAAAAATGAACCGCGAGCGTTCGAATCCCAAAGTGGAGCCCGTTCACCCATCAAATACGGATGGAACAAGAGTCCGTCCGCACCTGGTTTGACCGTCTCGGCGATTCGCGTCAACACATCGTACGCGTCAATCCCGAGTCGTTTCGCCGTCTCGACCTCGCTTGCTGCGAACTCGTCACGGAGCCAGCGGAGAATGATGCCGCCGTTATTGACTGGTCCACCGATTACCCAATGCTTGTCCGTCAGCGCGTAACAGAAGATGCGACCTTTTGGATCTTCGACCGGTTCCGAGACGACTGTCCGGATGGCGCCACTTGTCCCGATTGTCACGGCGACGACGCCTTGTTCGAAGGCACCGACCCCGAGGTTCGAGAGCACGCCGTCGCTCGCCCCGATGACGAGCGGGAAGTCCCAGCCGAGCGTCTCGGTCACGTCTGGTGTCACATGTAAAATTTCTGTTGTCGGCACGAGTTCAGATAAACGATCTGGTGTCACACCGGCAACCGTCAGTGCTTCCGCATCCCAATCTCGTTGTTTCAAATTGAACAACCCCGTCGCCGAGGCGATGGAGTGGTCGACGACGAAGCGTCCCGTCAACCGATAGAAGACATACTCTTTGATGGAGACGAACTTGGCCGTCTGTTCAAAGACGTCAGGGTGTTCCGTTTTCAACCAGCGCAATTTCGACAGCGGCGCCATCGGGTGGACCGGGGTACCGGTGCGCATATGGAGGGCGCTCGCATCAAAGTCGCGTTTGATTTCTTGCGTAAACGGGTTCGCCCGACTGTCGGCCCAAGTGATGCTGTTCGTGAGCGGACGTCCTGACGCATCAAGTGCGATCAAGCTATGCATCGCCGAACTGAACGATGCGAAGCGAATCGGACCGTCCGCTTTGGCGCGGACCGCCGAGACGGCTTCGAGCACGGCCCCGTAGATGACGACCGGGTCTTGCTCGGCCGTCTCCGTATCGGGCGTGAGAAGCGGATACAACACGTTATGTACCGCCAATTGTTGATGACCGTTGAACAGGACGGCTTTCGTACTCGTCGTCCCGATATCGACCCCAATCGTAAACACACAATCACTTCCTAACTTAGATGATAAACAGGCTAATCAAGAACACGACGGCAAAGCCGGTGAGTCCGATAATCGTTTCCATGATCGTCCATGACTTGAGCGTGTCTTTCACGTCAAGACCGAAGTAACGGTTGACGAGCCAGAAACCTGAATCGTTGACGTGTGAGAGGACGGTCGCCCCTGAGGCGATGGCGATGACAATCAAACCGAGTGCCGCGCCTGTGATGTTTTGGATTTCAAGTAGCGGTGTGATGAGTCCGGCTGCCGTGACCATCGAGACCGTTGCCGACCCTTGGGCGACACGGACGACCGTCGCGATCAAGAAGGCGAGGACGATTGCCGGAAGTGGTGAGCCGGCCATCATTTCACCGAGGACGTCACCGACACCTGAGTCGATGAGGACTTGCTTGAACACTCCACCGGCTCCTGTGACGAGGATGATAATCCCGGCTGGCTCGAGTGCTTTCGTTGCGATCTCTTGTACTTCGTCACGTGAATACCCACGGCGTGTCCCGAGGAAGACGAATGTGAGGAGCGTCGCGATCGTCAAAGCGACAAACGGGTGTCCGAGGAACGTCAAGAAATCACGGACGGCGTTACCTTCATCCAAGAGAACCGCCGAGAGCGTGTTCGCCAAAATCAACACGAGCGGAATCAAGATGAGTGACAAGATCATTTTGAAGCTCGGCAGTTCTTTCGATGTGTCGATTTCTTCAAACTCCATGTAATCCGGAATCGTCACATGAATCTTCTTAGCAATATACTTCCCAAAAACAGGACCGGCTAAAATCATGGCTGGAATCCCGGCGAGGACACCGAACAAGATGACCCAACCAAGGTCAGCGCCAATCAAGTTGGCGACAGCGATCGGACCAGGTGTCGGTGGGATGAAGCTGTGTGTGACCGCGAGACCCGCAAGGAGTGGTATACCGTAGTAGAGAAGCGAGCGTCCCGTCTTTTTGGCGAGACCGTATACGATTGGAACGAGAATGATAAAACCGACATCGAAGAAGACCGGGACGGCGACGATGAATCCGGTAATCCCGAGCGCCCATTGTGCCTTGTCTTCACCGAACTTGCTGACGAGTGTTTGGGCAAGACGTTCCGCGCCACCCGATACTTCAAGCATCTTCCCGAACATCGCGCCAAGACCGACGACGACGGCGACGAAGCCGAGCGTTCCGCCCATCCCGTTTTGGATGGAGGCAATGACATCCCCGAGTGGCATGCCGGCTGCGACCCCGACGATTAAACTGACAAGTAATAACGAAACGAATGCGTGAAGCTTTGTTCGAATGACTAAAAATAAGAGCAAGAAGATCCCGGCTAAGGCGATCAAAATAAGTGTTGAGCCAGACATTGAATATTCCCCCTAAATTCCGAATATGTAACCGTTTACAGTTTTTGACAAAGGAAAAGGCCATATCCCCGTGACCTTTTCCACAGATGTTACTTCTTGACGACCGCGTGACCACCGAACTCGTTGCGGAGTGCAGCGACGACTTTACCTGAGAACGTATCGTCTTCGAGAGAGCGATAGCGCATCATGAGCGAAAGGGCGATGACCGGTGCCGCGGCTTGCAGGTCGAGCGCCGTTTCAATCGTCCATTTGCCTTCACCGGATGAATGCATGACCCCACGAATTTCATCGAGCTTCGCATCTTTCTTGAAGGCGTTCTCTGTGAGCTCCATGAGCCAAGAACGGACGACCGAGCCGTGGTTCCAGACGCGTGCGACTTGTTCGTAGTCGTAATCGAACGGGCTCTTTTCGAGAATATCGAATCCTTCCGCAATCGCCTGCATCATCCCGTACTCGATGCCGTTATGGATCATCTTCAAGAAGTGACCGCTGCCGGCAGGACCCGTGTACAAGTAGCCATTCTCGACAGATAGATCTTTGAAGATTGGTTCAATCGTTGGCCACGCCTCCGCGTCACCCCCGACCATCGTACAGGCACCGTTTCGGGCCCCGTCCGTGCCTCCGCTCGTCCCGCAATCGAAGAATTTGATCTCTTTCTCGGCGAACTGTTCGGCGCGTGCGACCGAGAGTTTGTAGTTCGAGTTCCCGCCGTCGATGACGATGTCGCCTGGCTCGAGTCGCTCATACAATTCGACGAGCACCGCTTCCGTGACGTCTCCGGCCGGGACCATCGCCCAGATGATACGTGGTGTCGACAACTTGCTCACGACATCTTCGAGTGTCGGCACAATCGTAAAGGTGTCCGATGTGACGTCCCCGACGTCCGTCCCGATGACTGTGTGTCCGTGGTCGCTCAAGTTGAGTGCCAAGTTGTAACCCATTTTCCCTAAACCAATCAAACCAATTTCCATATTGTCACCCCTGAAAAAGAATTTTTTTCCGTCTCTGTATTCATCATATCAAAATAAATTCGATTTACAAGTGTGATTGCGGAATTTTTTTCGGAAGATACAAAAAGCATCCCGACTAAATGCGTAGACGGGACGAAGGTAAGACATTTTTTTTGGATACAGGAACGAACAATCGATTTTTGAGATTTAATAAAATTTCTAAAATGCGATACAAGTATTGATGAGTAATAAGAAGATTGCAATTACCTCGCAATCTTTGAGTGGAAAATCTTGACGCTGTGAAGTAATCTCACGACGAAATAATTTTGTCTTTCAAACTGTCAAATAGCTTCACATACAGTCCCATCCCGATGATTGCTGACAGTAAAATGAGTGTGAACACGACTAGAGGGGAGAGGAATCCCGAGGCGAACACTGTCACTGGCGCGAGGAACTTACCGATTGTATTTTGGAGCGTATCGGCCGCAAGGTATTGTCCACGTGACTCAATCGGTGCGTAGCGACTAACAAAACTCTGGCTGACAGGGGAACGAATCAGCTCCCCAAACGTGAATATGGTCGTGACAATGATCAAGTACCAGACATTTGACGAGAAGGCGACGAGAAATGTCCCGAAACCGCTGAGAAACGTTGACAACACTAGGATACGTCCTTCATCCCATAACCGGAACGAACGTGTGACAGGAATGATGAAGATGACGAACAGGAAACCATTATAAGCGACTAGCCACCCGAATAATACTGTATTTGAAACATCGATTATGGTCTCGGATTGTTCAATCAAATAGACAGGTAGATATACGTCTAGCTGCATGATTGGGATTAATGCAAACACGCCAGCAATCAAATAGAGGCGGAACAGTGGATCATTCAAAATTGTCGCATACGACCGCCCTTGGATACGGAATGTTGTTGCAACCTTCTTCGCAGTCGAGACCGGTCGTGTTTCACTAGTTAGTACTGCGAGCATCCCTCCATAAATAAACAAGATGAGGGCGCAACCGAGAAGAAGCTCCTGACGATACTCGAAGAAGAGGGCCGCGCCAAAAATCGGACCGAGAACGGCGCCGATATTGTTCGATGCCGTGAACGTCGCAAACACGTTCCGTAAATGTTCGGTCGGTACGAGATCGGCGACCATCGCCGAGCTAGCCGGTTTATAGGCGGCACCCATGAAACCGATGCCGATATAGGTGATGTAATCGACATAGGCGTTCGTTGATAAAGCGAATACGAAAAATAAAATGCCTTGCGAGAATGTCCCGACAAGCATGACGGGGCGACGACCAATCTCGTCTGCAAGTGAACCGCCAATCAAACTGCCGACTAGCAGGAACAGCGGAGGCACGGTCATGAGTAGTCCGGCCAGTTTGACACCGAGCGTTTGGGCGAAATAAACGGTGATGAATGGGAAGTACATCCAAAACAAGAGGTTGAACAAGCCTTCACCGAACAAGCGTACTTTTAGGTTGAGATCCCAGTAATATGATTCCACGGATATGCTCCTTTCAAGAGTCTCTTTTTACTGTAGATGTTCGAGGTGAGGAAAAATAGACTTATGTTGTGAGATTTGCTATACTAAGAATGAAAAAAGCGAATATATAGGTGCTTATTTGCGTTGTACTATAAAACGAACGTATGTTTGTAAAATGACCTCCGATGGTTACATCGGGGGTCATTTTTATTGCTTTATTTTCGTCAATTTGGAACTTTTGGCGAATAAATTCTCGATTGGTCGTTATTTTTAAACATTAATCTTCCAAGTATTGAGATGTGTCGGGTAACTCTTTCGCATTCTTCGGTATGGCTCAGAAATTGTTCGTGTCATCAATCAATAGAAATGATACGTTCAGAGTGACGGAAGAGTCAGCAGTCGCAAAAATCCTCTAAAAAAAGACCCCCATGACGGGGGCCGATTGCATCAACTTGAGGATGCTTTCTTATATTGTTGGAAGAAAACTTCAATCTCTTCGGCCGGCAAAGGACGATTGTAGAAATATCCTTGTGCCTGATTACATGATTCGGCTTTCAGAAAAGCGACTTGGTTCTCTGTTTCGACCCCTTCCGCGATGACGTTCAAATCGAGTTCGTGCGCCATCCGGATGATTGTTTTGACAAGAGCTGCATCTTTCTCGTCGCTCTCGATATTTTTCGTGAAGTGCTGGTCAATCTTGAGCGTATCGATTGGGAACAGTTTCAAATAACTAAGGGAGGAATACCCGGTTCCGAAATCGTCGATGGAAAGATGGACACCGAGGGCGACGAGTTCATGCATCGTTTCGATGGCGCGATCCGCACTTTGGATGACACTCTCGGTCAACTCAAGCTCTAAATATTGTGCCGCAAGACCGGATGCGGCGAGTGCCCGATTGACGACCTCCGGTAAATCTTTTTGTGCAAACTGAACGGCCGAGATGTTGACGGCGACTCGGAACGGGGGAATCCCCGCATCTTGCCACGCCTTGTTTTGACGACACGCCTCATTTAAAACAAACTCGCCGAGACGATGGATGCTCCCTGTTTCCTCAGCAATCGGAATAAACTCACCAGGTGAAATCATCCCGAGATCCGGGTGTTGCCAACGGACGAGCGCTTCCATACCGATGATGGTTTCCGTCTCCAACTGAATTTGCGGTTGATAATGTACAGAGAACTCGCCACGACCGATGCCTTTACGGAGCGCCATTGATAAGTTCGAGCGGCGGGACACTGATTCGTTCAATTCGTTCGTGAAGAATTGATAGCCGTTTTTGCCGTCCGCCTTCGCCCGGTACATGGCGATATCGGCATTCTTAATCAATTCCTCGGCCGTATCGCCATCGGACGGATGGAGACTGATTCCAATCGAGGCACCCGTGAACACTTCTTCATTCTCGAGTTCAAACGGAGGATGGAGGACGTTGATGAGTTCCTGTGCGTGATGGGCTGCCAAGTTACTTTTCGTATCAGGCGATAAGATGATGAACTCATCCCCACCGAGTCGGGCGAGCGTGTCCGTCTTTTTAATGGTCGACTCGATCCGATTGGTTACTTGTTTCAAGAACTGGTCGCCAATCGAATGGCCGAAGCGGTCGTTGATGACTTTGAAATTGTCCAAGTCGATATAGTATAGCGCGAACGGCTCTTGCTGGGATTGACCGAGAAGAGCATCGAGTCGGTCACTGAACAGGCGGCGGTTCGGGAGTCCCGTGAGTGGATCCAAATACACGAGATCATTGATTTGCGCCTCAATCCGTTTCCGTTCGCTGATGTCACGGATGATACTACTGAAGAAGATTCCTTTCTCTGTCTTCCACGTGCCGAGAGACATTTCAATTGGTACTTCGACGCCGTCCTTTCTTAGTCCGATGAGTTCCACCGTTTGACCGATGACGCGTTTTTCACCCGTTGCTTCGTAGCGACGCATTCCACGTTCATGCGCCTCGCGGAAACGTTCTGGAATAATGGCGACAATCGATTGTCCGACCATCTCGTCAGTCGTGTAACCGAACAAGTCAGTCGCTCCTTGGTTCCACTGTAGAATGACACGAGTGTGGTCAGCGACGATGATGGCATCCGAGGCGGATTCGATGATGGATTCGAATTTCAACTCGAGTTCTTCCGACTGTGCCTCCAGTTGCGAAGCCGTCCGGAGCGAGATGTACATCAAAATGAAAAGTGTCATGACGCTTGCGGCGATGACGTAGGCGAGGAGCGTACTATCGACCGAGTATCCACTGACCGGTTGCGTTCCCCCGCTCATCTCTGTGAAACGAGCCGCGCCCATCCCGACGTAATGCATGCCGGAAACGGCGACCCCGATTAATACAGAACTGGCAAGGCGACGCCAATGGAATCGGGAGACGTTTGGGATATAGAAAAGGATATACAGGCCAACGAGCGAAGCCGCAAAGGCGACGATGGCAGAAGCGACCCACATGACCGGGTCATAGGTAAGAATCGCATTCATCTGCATCGCTTCCATCCCGATATAGTGCATCGAAACAACTCCGACACTAATCAAGAAGGCACCAAAGACGAGTTGAATTGGTCTTGTCTCAGGGTGACTGATGATCCAGAAAGCAAGTCCGGAAGCGACGACGGCCGGCACGATGGATAATAGTACGATGCCGAGATGGTACGTCACATCATCGTGCAAGTGAAACGCCAGCATACCGATGAAGTGCATGGCCCAAATGCCGAGACCGAGGCTGAAGGCGCCAGCTACGACCCACCTGAGTCGCGAGGCGTGCTTCGCATATTTCAAACGACTGCTAATATCGAGAGCGACACCGGCAGCGAAGATGGCGACAGCGATGGAAAGAATGACGAGTGGTAAGTTATATGAGCTACTCAGGTGATGTTCGATGAGAAACAGTCCTTTCGATTTCAAATGGTACAAAGAGTGAAGCAGTTAAAAAGTGCTTTATTAGAGTAGCACACTCGGGAATCACGCTTCTTGCCTACTTTTGTAAGGTGGGTCAATCATTTGCATGAATCACACATTGCGGAATTTTTTTCGAAACGGTATCGTTAGATTGAAGAAGAGAAAGGGTGATTCTTGATGGAAACGATGAACGGGACGGCCCGCATTCGTGGTGCCTATTCGACACTGAGTAAAAAAGAACAACGCATTGCCGACTACATTTTAAAGCAACCAGAACAAATCATTCATCATACCATCAATCAGGTGGCAGATGACCTCGATGTCGCGGAATCCACTGTATTCCGTTTTTGTCAGCGTGTCGGATTTAAAGGCTATCAGGCGTTAAAAATTGCACTCGCCTCAGATGTCGTCGCGCCACTTCAAGATATTCATGAAGATATTACCGAGACGGATACGGCACTCGAAATCGCAGAGAAAATTTTTTCGACGAACGGGAAGACGATTGAATCGACCCGTCAGATTTTAGATGGTGCCTCTCTTGAGAAAACGGTGGAGTTGTTTCTTGGGGCGCGCCGCATCGAATTTTTCGGGAGCGGCGGGTCGGCCGTCGTCGCACTCGATGCGTACCATAAGTTTGTGCGGAGCGGTCTTCAGGTGAGCGCGATGCTCGAGTCGCATATGCAGCTCATGTCAGCCTCACAGCTGACGGCAGAAGACGTCGCCGTCGTCATCTCGCATTCCGGTGCTTCGAAAGAGACGCTCGATATCGCGAAACTGTTAAAAGAGAAAGGTGTCCCGACAATCGCCATCACGAACTATGCGAAGTCACCTCTTTCGAAGATTGCGGACGTGTCTCTGTTTACGGTGTCTCAAGAAACGGCATTTCGCTCAGAGGCACTCGCTTCCCGCATTGCGGAACTCAGTCTGATTGACGCCTTGTTTACAGCCGTCATGATTCGGCGAGGGGACGCGGCCCGGGCATCGCTTCAACAGATGCGCGAGGCGATTGCCAATCGACGTGTATAACTTCAAAAATCTCCCCTCTCTTAGAGAAGGGAGATTTTTTTATTTATTAACGATTGACGGTCTCACCACGGCGGGCGGCACTTGATCCGGCAATTCCAGCGATTGATGTCAAGATGAGCGCGACAAAGCTCCAAATCGAAGCTTTCGAAGCCGCTTCGGTTTCCAATAACTCTGTATTTTGTGCGACTGCGTCCGCAATCGCTTCCTCGTCGACGGATTGCTTGATCGTTTCCACGCGCTCTGTCAATTGATCGCTCAAATCGGTTGTAATTTGGTCATTTTTTTGCATGGTCAAATTTTTTACAGGTTAAGATGTTTCAAGTTCAGATGAGCGGGAATCACTACGACTACCGATTGGTATTGCGATTCTGAATCAAGGGTTCGCAACATGAATGATGTGAATGAAAAAGGAGATTGTTGAGATGAATGGATTAAATCGAGCCCTCTTGGTCTTAACGGGCATCGTCGGGTTGCTAAGTGTAGGTATTCTATTGCTTGGCGTCTACGATGTCCCACAACTCACCCAATATACAGATCAATGGCAAACACAAGACTGGTATATCTATACGATTTTAACGATTGGGATATTCCTGGCTGTGATCTTCCTCATCATGCTGATGACGGGACTGATTGCAAGGCCGAAACCAAAGCGTTACACGATTCAGACCGGTGAAGGTCGAATCACTGTCTCAAAAGAGACGATTGAAAAATCGGTATACGAGTCATTGAAACAATTTCAAGGACTGCGTACACCGAACGTAAGCGTCGACATCGACTCAAAGCGAGAACGTGTCCGCGTCTTCATCGACTGCGCCGTGTTCAATCGCGAAAGGTTACCGACTCTCGGTAAAGACATTCAGACACATGTGAAAGAGCGGATTGAATCGTTGATGGAAGTGCCGGTAGCAGATGTGACATTGAATATCCACGATACGAAGCTCAAGACGTCTGAGCGCGTCATATAAGGAGGTGCTGTGATGGCTACGAAAACCCAACTAAAACCTTATCGCTTCCGACTCGTCGGGGCATTGATCGGTCTCATCATCGCGGTACTGTTCCTGACGCTCGGATTTGGGCCGACACTTCTCATTGTGACGCTCACATTGATTGGTTTTCTAATCGGGAAATGGCGTGACGGTGCACTGCGTATCGAGGAATGGATCACATTCTTCACACGAGATTGACCCTCGTGGCCAATCGGTAAAACAGACTCATACACAAAAAAGGAGAGCATGAATCATGGCAAACGAAAACTTAAACGTAACAACGAATGAAACGAACGAACAACAGGCACGACAAAACAAATTGACGTTCGAGGAACAAGTCATCAAAAAAATCGCAGGTCTCGCGACGAGTGAAGTCCAAGGAATCTTGTCGATGAGCGGTGGCTTTATGAGCGGATTGACAGATCGCTTCCGCAGCGCAGAGGACATCACGAAAGGAATCGGCGCTGAAGTCGGAGAGAAGCAAGTCGCGCTCGATTTGCGTGTCATCGTCGAATACGGAAAAAACATCCCGTCCGTCTTCAATGAGACCGTCACAAAAATCAAGAAGGCGATGAACGATATGACTGGTCTTGAAGTTGTCGAGGTGAATATGCACGTCGAGGACGTCATGACACGTGAGGAATTCGAAGCGAAGAGCAAATCGAACGACGCTGAAGCGGAGCCGTCACGCGACCTTGTATAACCGAAACGCTGACCTGGACCTCTCAAAAGGTCCAGGTTTTGTTTGAGTAGAAAAGGGTTAGTTCCTGGAGAATCGTGGAATTACTAAAGATAGACGGAAGCCCTAGAGATGAGAGGAAAACGCCATGCACAACATTGAATTTTTTTCACCGAAGCATTATGAGACGTTTAAGCAACTTGCGAGACACTTAGAAGACCCGGGCAGCGTCGACCGAAAATATTTCGCCGCCCTGTACGTCATCGCCGGGAATGATTGCGTCCGTGACATGTTGCTTCCTTATATTGACCTACAAACAGGGGTGATTCGAACAGCTCAAATTATCGACGAGAACACATTCACGAAAGAGACGCTCGTCCTCGTCAAATTGGTTATCCATTTATATAACTCGAAAGAATGGGTGCTTCCGACCGAGTTGATCGCCTTGCCGGAAGAGGACTATAAACTGGCGATGCAAGGCATTACGTTATGTAGAAATGAGCAATTTGATGAGATTACAATCCCGAGCGACTGATGACACCCTGTTTTGTTGGAAACAGGGTGTTTTTTGTCGAGCTATAGAGGAGGTAAATGCGTGTCACTCACTACATCGATGTTAACCATTGTACTGATTCTCATGTTGCTCATTATGATTACGCCACCGCTCTTGATTTTTTATCTGTGGCGGCGTGACCGGAACCAGCGCGAACATTCCGTCCTTCGTAATTTCCCGATTCTCGGAAAGTTGCGCTATATATTTGAGAAGATGGGACCTGAACTTCGGCAATACTTGTTCTTGAACGACAATGAGGCGAAGCCGTTCTCGCGGAACGAGTACGAGGCGGCCGTCATTGCCGGGAAATATAAGTCGCGCATCATCGGATTCGGTTCGGAGCGAGACTTTGAGGCAGGCGGATTTTATCTTCAGAATGCCCTCTACCCGACGAACCGGAACGAGCTACGCATCGACAATTCAACCAAGGTATCGACGTGGGTGTATGAACTCGATGAAGACAATCTCTTTACCCGAAAAGAGCATCTCGTCGAACGAGACATCTCCCCGTACTTATTAACAGAAGAAGATATCATCATCATCGGGAAAGAGACGTGTCGGGAACCGTTCTACGTTCGAGGGCTTGTCGGTCAGTCGGCCATGAGTTTCGGATCGCTTGGAGACAGGGCCATCACAGCCCTCTCGATTGGGCTCGGTCGTGCGGGTGGTACGTGGATGAACACGGGGGAGGGCGGATTGTCCGATTATCATTTAAAAGGGAACGTCGATATCATCTGTCAGATTGGACCGGCGCTCTTCGGTGTAAGGGATGAAGACGGTAGGTTTTCAGTCGAGGCGTTCAAACAAAAGAGTGATCTTCCGCAAGTGAAAGCGTTCGAACTGAAACTTGCCCAAGGCGCGAAGACACGTGGTGGACATATCGACGGATCGAAAGTGACCGAGGAGATTGCCCAAATCCGTCATGTACGAGTCGGGGAAACCATTGACAGCCCGAACCGCTTCTCTGAA